>CAIXRF010000001.1 GCA_903921825.1 uncultured Microcaldota archaeon
ATTCACGCGCAGGGAGCTGGAGGCGGTCGTCGCGCACGAGCTTGCCCACGTGCAGAAGAGGCACATACTCAAGACGGCAATCGGCTACGTTTCAACCTATCTGCTCTTCCTGCTCATCTTCTCGCTGCCGCTCCTATTCTTCGAGAAGGGCGATAACCACGTCGTGGACCTGTTCATCGCCGCAGCGCCCTACCTCAGCCTTGCCGGCGCATTCCTCGTCGCGCTGTGGCTGAGGAGGAAGTACGAATCGGAGGCGGATGCAGTGGCGGCGAAGCTGGGCTATGCGAAGGAGCTCCTGCTCGCGCTGAAGAAGATTTACCACCTGAACCTCATGCCTGAGAAGAAGCAGAAGGCAATGAGGCTCTTCGCGAGCCACGACGATTTGAAAGGAAGGATGAGGAGCCTCTACACGCTCACTTCTTCTCGACGCAAGAGCGGTCGATGAAGAGGATGTGCTTCTCCGCCTCCCTCATGATGGGCGCGTCCTCAACGAAGCCGAGCCAGTAGATTACCACGCCTGGGCCGAAGAGCTCAACGTATTGCTTGAACTGCTTGAGGTAGCTGCGCCTTATCTCCGAGGGGTCGCCGAAGTAGCCCTTCGATTCAAACCAGTGGACTGTCTTGCCGTGGAACTGCGCCGGATGCTTGAGCAGGAAGTCGGGCGTCTTTTCCTCGCCCGCGCGCTCCTTCTCCGTCCAGAATTCGAGGCCGAGCCCCTTGACCCAGTCTCCGAGCGCCCTCTCGTGCATCTCCCCCCTTTCGCGCTGGCCCTCCGCTGCCCAGTCGGAGTAGAGGAAGTCGTGCTTTATCGCCTCGGCGAGGTCCTTGCGCAGCCTCTCATCCTTGATGGCGTGCACGTTCTTCACAGCGTGCCGGTATTTCTTCTTGGAGTAGCCGCGCTCCTGGAGGATGAAGGAGGCGCATAGCATTGGGGCGAGCCGGCACATCTGCGAGATTTCCATGAAGGACTTGCCTCGCACCCATTCGCCGTGGAGTTCCTTGCTGCGCGCCTTCACCTTGTAGAACTGGGACATGGTGTGGCGCACCAGCTTCTGCATGAGGATGGACATCAGCGCGTCCTTGGGCACGTTGAAGCGCCTGCTGACGCCCTCTACATCGTCCATGTGGTGCAGCTGCTTGTAGATTTCCTCGTATTCCCTGAGTTTCATCTTAGTCGAAACCTTATAATCCCGCGGGGATTAAAAATGTGATTATGGCGCTCATCGCGAAGGGGGCTGAAGGGGAGCTGCGGAGAGAGAAGCTGCTTGGCCTGTCCGTAGTCGTAAAGGACAGGGTGAGGAAGGGATACCGCGTGCCCCAGCTCGACGAGAAGTTGAGGAAGCTGAGGACGAAGGCGGAGGCCCGCCTTTTGCATGCTGCGAAGGCGGCAGGCGTGCTGTGCCCGGTTGTCTATGAGGTTACGGACTACGAGCTCACCGCATCCTTCATAGATGGGAAGCTTCTGCTGGAGAGGCAAAACGATGCGAGACTGCTCAGGGAGACGGGTAAGGCGCTGGCAAGGATGCATTCCGCAGACGTCGTGCACGGCGATTTCACGGCAGCTAACGTGATGGTGGACGGGAAGAGAAGAGTTTGGGTGATTGATTTTGGACTGGGCGGCTTTTCAGCTGACTTGGAGGAGAAGGCAATAGATGTGCTGCTGATGAAGCGGTCGCTCGGGAATGCGAAAAGGTATGGGGCGTTCCTTTCCGGCTACGAGGAATACGGGAAATCCGCGGCCGTCCTTGGAAGGCTGAGGGATATAGAACGGCGCGGAAGGTATGTTGTAAGGCAGATGGTGGCGAAGCCTTAAAGCTCGCCGACCCTCCTCTTAATGCGCCTCTTCATGCGCTTTCTCCTCTTTTTGAGCCATTTCCAGCGCATGCGGCCCTTCTTCTTCCATTTCCTTGGCCTTGCTCCCAAAATATCACCAAACTAGCGCAGGTATTTGGAGAGCAACCTTTAATAAATGAATTCCAGCGAAGAACTACGGTGCGGAAATGAATGAGGTTGTTGAGAAAATCTGCTCCTTCATAATAAAGAAGGTTGAGCGCTCGGACGGCGATGGCGTAATCGTAGGGGTGAGCGGGGGAATCGACTCCGCGGTGACGGCTGCGCTGTGCTCGCGCGCGCTCGGAAAGGATAGGGTGTATGCGCTCATACTCCCGGAGAACGAGACAATAAAGGAATCCACGCTCAAGGACGCACGGGAGGTCGCGGGGATGTTCGCGGGAACGGTGCGGGAGATAGACTTCAGCCCCGCCTACCGCGCGCTCGCGAAGTCGATTCCGGATTTCGTTGAGGGGGCGCAGATACCGAATGGGAACCTGAAGGCCAGATTGCGGATGTGCCTGCTCTACTACTATGCGAACAAGTTCGGCCTTCTTGTTGCCGGGACCGGCGACAAGTCCGAAATCACCCTGGGGTATTTCACGAAATACGGGGATGGGGGATGCGACTTCCTCCCAATCGGGGATTTCTACAAGACGGAGCTGAAGGGGCTCGGCAGGTTCCTGGGCGTGCCGGCCAGCATACTTGAGAAGAAGCCCTCGCCGGGCCTGTGGGCAGGCCATACTGCGGAGGAGGAGCTGGGGTTCGACTACCCGAAGATAGACGAGATGCTGAAGGCGTTTTCAGCCGGGGAGAAGGTAGATGCGGTCGCCTCGAGGATGGGGATTAAAATCGATGCCGCGAAAAAGATTAAGATGATGATGGAGTCGTCGGGGCACAAGAGGGCGATGCCTGAGATTTGCAGGCTGAAGCCATAGCGGATGGGTGGTGGCTATGAGCATCCTAGATCCCACTGACAACATCTTCAGGAAACTATTTGACCTCGGGGGGACGCACGGCAAGGGCAGCTACGTGGTCGTATTCATCGCAATTGTGATCTTCCTTTTCTTCGTGTGCATTCTCGCCGGTGCTGTTTATTTAGCGCTGACGTATGTGCCTAGCGCGTGCGAATTGAGCCCTGGCGCGCACTGCGGATATACGCCCGGAGGGCTTATAGACAACAGCGGACTGAGAACACTTGGTGTAACACTTGTTGTATTGGCATTCCCGCTGCTTGCCATCCCCATACCTTCAGCGATAGCAACAGTTGTGCTGACTGCAGTTGAGAAGCGCCTCCGTCGGCGCCAGACAAAAGATGAGCTCTATGGGGCGAATGTGCTGTTTGCACCTCTCATTATATCGACCCTATCCTTTCTCATTTTGACTGTCTATTTCTACATCTATGACAAAAATGCATGGTTCACCCTCGACCATGCTCTGAATGCTGCATTGATAGTATTCGGCTTCTTCTCGGTCGTTTCCTTTCTCTTACTTTGTCTCGTCTATCACGCAAAAATGAAGTACGTTAAGGAATAGCTTCCAATTCGGCGCTTCTTTTAAAAGCGATCATGCAAAATTATAGTTATGGACCTGGAGAAGAAGATTGAGCTTGTGAGGAGGAAGCCAGCTGAGGAGCTGCTCACCGAAGAGGAGCTGAGGCAGCTTTTCCAAACGAATGAGCATCCCACCCACTACATCGGCTTCGAGATTTCGGGGAAGGTTCACCTGGGAACGGGCCTGATGACCGCGATGAAGATTAAGGATTTCATGGAGGCGGGGATGAAGCCGACCATTTTCCTTGCGGACTACCACTCATGGATAAACAACAAGCTGGGAGGGGATTTGGAGGCGATACGGAAGGTTGCTGCAGGCTACTTCAAGTCCGCCTTCGTTTCACTCGGGCTGGAGGAGCCCAAAGTGAGGTATGTCCTGGCGAGCGAGATTTACGACAAGGAGTACTGGAGGAACGTGGTGCGAATCTCCAAGGCGACAACGATTAAGCGGATGACCAGGTGCATGACGATCATGGGCAGGAAAGAGGAGGAAGCCGTGGAGTCCGCGAGCCTGCTCTACCCTGCGATGCAGGCAGCGGATATCTTCCAGCTGGGCGTTGATGTGGCGCAGGCGGGAATGGACCAAAGGAAAGTGCATGTGCTCACGCGCGAGGTTGCGGAGAAGCTGAAGCTGAAGAAGCCAGTCGCAGTGCACGGGCATCTGCTCATGGGCCTGCAGCAGGCGCAGCGGATGGGCTACGAAGAGAATGCGCGGCTGGACATGGAGATTTCCGCGAAGATGAGCAAATCGAAGCCAGAGACGTGCATCTACGTGCACGACAGCGAGGAGGAGATTAAAAGGAAGATTGGGAAGGCTTACTGCCCTGAGAAAGTTGTGGAAGAGAATCCCATTCTGGAGTTGTGTGAGTATGCGCTCATGCGGGACCCGAAGAAGGCGCTGAGGGTTGAGAGGCCTGCTAAGTTCGGGGGGAATGCCGAGTTCGCTTCTGTTGAGGAACTGAGGAAAACCTACTCTGAGGGGAAGCTGCACCCGATGGACCTGAAGAATGCGGTTGCGCGGGAGCTGGCTGTTCTGTTGAAGCCGAGCAGGGACTATTTTGCGAAGAGGCCGGAACTGCTGAAGCAGGTAGAGAGTGTTGAGATAACGCGGTAAAAAGAAGACGTCAGGCCTGCGCAATGGAGAAGTTAAAGCCGCACTTTGCAACCAGCCTTGCCATATCCGCCTCGACTGCGGCGATTGAGGCATTCGTCTTTTTCAGGTCCGTCCTTAGCGCCTCCGAGCGCGCCCTGCACGACTCGGCGGAAACGGCCAGCTTCTCTTTGTAGACCCTCGCGAGGGACGAAACGATATCGGAATTAACATTGGTCACATGTGGGGTCACGTCGCGGAATTCGCACTCCAGGAGGTCAATCTCGCGCCCGAGCTGCCCGAGCCGCTCCTTTGCCTTCGACCGTTTTAGCGTCATGTCCAAGGCGCTTGCGGCCATCTCGGGAATGCGAACGCGCAGCTCGGAGAAATCGTTGGAATGCCCGTTTTTCTCCCAATTGAGTTTTTTCTGCTTTCCGTTAAGCTCGCGGTTCTGCGCAAGCGCGTCGCCATGGCGATCCGCCAGGCTGGCCAGGTCTTTGGACACCCTGTCGAGGTTTGCCTTGGCTTCGCGCAGCTTCCTGTTCCCGCACTTTATCTTCACTTTGAGGGATTTGAGCTCGCTGGAGAGCAAGTTGAGGCTGCGCTGCACCGCGCCGCGTTCGGAATAGAGCTTCAGCAGGGTGCCGGTCAGCTCAAGCGAGCGCTGGAACCTGTCCTGGTTTCTCTCCATCTCCAGGGCACGGAACTGCAGGTCCGTAACTTCCTTTGAAAGCGCGGCGGCTTCCTCGCGGAACTTCTCGCGCGCCTTCGCCATGTCGGCGAGTAGGTCGATGACGGGGAGCTGGCTCTCGAGCTCGGCCACCCTGGGTTGCAGCATTTTGGAGGTCTTCTTGCTCTCCTTAACGAGCATGGTGTGCTCCGCCTTTTTCGCGTTGGAGGAAGTGAAGAAGCTGCCCTTGGCCTCTTTGCGTTTGTTGTCCTTCTGGATGAGGGCCTCGATGGCATCCTTTGCCTCCTTCGAAACCGTGAGCTTCCCCAAGTCTATCCTGTCTTTCAGTTTGTTCAGGAAGAGCCTGAATGTGTAGCGGCCGCTCCTCTTGTTGATATCGACCACTTCGAGAACATGCTCCATTGCGCGGGCCGGACCTTTGGGAAGCGCCTGCAAAAGCGTCTCCCTCAGCCGCCTGCTATCCGCGTCAATCTGGATTATGGCAGCGTTCGGGCCGTTGGAAACCGCTTTTGTTTCAGCGGAGTTGGCGCGCTCCTCGGCGTCGGTTATCTGGCGCTTGAGCCGGTTAAGCTCATTCGTCATGCGCGTCTGGACTGCGCTGACCTTGGCGAAGCTGGGAAGGCGTGTGGATTCGGTTCCGAAGCCGGCTGTAAAGTTAGTTTCTTTTGCCAATTTGCATCTTTCTGAAAATATGAGGGTTTAGGTATTTATAGGTTAGGCGGGCTCAACAAGTAAATGGCGCTGAAAGTCCTGCTGGATACGAACTTCCTCCTTATTCCTGCCCAGTTCAAGGTGGATGTGTTCGAGGAGATTAGGGAGCTAGTCCATGGGGAGTACGAGCTTGTTGTGCCAAAGATGGTCCTCTTCGAGTTGATGAGGCTTGCCGCGGGAAGGGGGAAGCACTCCGGGGCGGCGAGGCTCGCCCTGCGGATGGTTGAGGAGAAGAAGGTGAGGGTGGAGGAGGCAGGGGGAAAGGCGGACGACTGGCTCCTGGAGCAGGGGAGGGGCGGCGCTGTCGTCTGCACGAATGACGCAGGGCTTATTAAATTGTTGAGGGAAAATAACGTGAAGTGCATCCGGCTGCGCGGGAAGTCGCAGCTCGGGTTTGCGTGAGTTGGAAGCTTATGGATATGCTGATGGTCGCCATTGCGCCGCTTGCCGCGCTGCTGGGGCTTGTGGGCGCAGCCTATTTCGCCGTGAACGTGATGGGGAAACCCAAGGGCACGGAAAGGATGCGCGAGATAGCGCAGGCGATAAGCGAGGGCGCGATGGCCTACATGAGCAGGCAGTTCAGGACGATTGCCCCGTTTGCGGTCCTACTTGCGCTGATTTTCGCATTCGCGTTACCGGATGGCCCCGCGGTCGCGGCTGCCTTCCTTTTCGGCGCAATCTCCTCCGCGCTTGCCGCCTACATCGGGATGGCGCTTGCGGTGAGGGCGAACGTGCGCGCAGCGCAGGCCGCGGAGAGCGGGCTGAACTCCGCGCTCCAGGTCGCAATCCGGGGAGGGGCGGTTACCGGGCTTGCCGTCGTAGGCCTTGGGCTGCTCGGAGTTAGCGTGCTTTATTACCTCGTGGGCGCGAGCCAGCTGCTCATCTACGTGGGCTACGGAGTCGGCGCGAGCCTCATCTCGCTTTTCGCCAGGGTAGGCGGCGGGATATACACGAAGGCAGCGGACGTGGGCGCGGACCTCGTGGGAAAGGTCGAGAAGGACATCCCGGAGGACGACCCGAGGAACCCGGCGGTGATTGCGGACAACGTCGGGGACAACGTGGGCGACTGCGCGGGGATGGGCGCGGACCTCTTCGAGTCCTACGTCGTAACGATGGTGGCGTCCGTGCTCCTTGCCGCGACGCCCGCGGTGTTCGCGCTATACGGGATGGCGGGGGTGGCCTTCCCGCTCCTGCTCGGCGCAGTAGGCGTGCTCAGCTCGATTGTGGGCGTGTTCTTCGTCAGGACGGGGGAGGACGGGGATGCGATGGGGGCGCTCTACAAGGGGCTCACAGCCTCGAGCTGGATAGCATTCGTGCTCATCGGCTTCCTCGCCTGGGCCGTGTTCGGCAGCTTCCAATTCTTCATAGCCGCGGACGTGGGGCTTGCGACGACGCTGCTGCTCATCCGCATAACGGAATATTACACGGCGCGCGAGAAGCCGCCCGTAATATCCATAGCGAAGGCGTCCATGAGCGGGGCTGGGACGAACGTGATAACTGGCCTCGCGGTGGGATTCAAGAGCACGCTCTACCCCACGCTGGTCATCTGCGCGGCGATAGCGGTGTCGTATGCGGTGGGCGGGCTCTACGGGATTGCGGTAGCGGCGATGGGAATGCTCGCCTCAACGGGCCTGATGATTGCGATAGATTCCTACGGCCCCATCACGGACAATGCGGGCGGAATCGCCGAGATGGCGAAAATGTCGAAGAGGGCGCGCGAGGTCACTGATGCGCTGGATGCGGTGGGCAACACCACGAAGGCAACGACGAAGGGCTTCGCGATAGGCGGGGCGGCGGTTTCCGCGCTCACGCTCCTCGCGGCGTATGCGGAAGAGACAAACATCAGCGCCATCAACATACTGCAGCCGAACGCGCTCATCGGCCTTTTCATAGGCGCACTCCTGCCGTTCGTGTTCAGCGGATTTACGATGGAAGCGGTCGGGAAGGCCGCCTTCGAGATGGTGAAGGAAGTACGCAGGCAGTTCCACGAGACGCCGGGGATAATGACGGGGAAGGCGAAGCCGGACTACGCGCGGTGCGTTGACATAAGCACGCGCTCTGCGCTGCGCGAGCTCCTCGTGCCCGGCCTTATGGCCATCTGCGTGCCGCTCGCGGTCGGGCTGCTGTTCGGCCCGGTCGCGCTCGGAGGGATGCTCATCGGCGCGATAATGACCGGGTTCCTGCTCGCAATCATGCTCTGCACCGCCGGCGCGGCATGGGACAACGCGAAGAAATACATCGAGATGGGGAACTTCGGCAGCAAGGGGAGCGAAGCGCACAAGGCGGCGGTGATTGGAGACACCTTCGGCGACCCTGCGAAGGACACGAGCGGCCCGGCGCTGAACGCGCTCATAAAGGTGCTGAACACCGTTTCGCTCATATTCGCAGGGGTGATTGTGGCGCACAGCCTGCATCTCTTGGGATAGCGTTAAAAGATTTGGCATGCACAAGTAAAGGGAGGCTATTGAATGTTCAGAATTTACACTGTCGAGGATACCGTGCGCGTCGACCCCATGTATTTCGACCTTGACCTTGAGGAAGCGGTGCTCAAGGTGCTGAGGAACAAGTACGAGAGGAGGATGGACAACGACGTAGGGATAGTGCTGTGCGTGTGGAACGCGCAGAAGATAAGCGAGGGAAAGGTCATCCCGGGCGACGGCGCCTCCTACCACACGGTGCAGTTCGACGTGCTCGCTTACATGCCCGAAGTGAACGAGATTGTTCAGGGCGAAATCAACGAGATTGTGGAGTTCGGCGCCTTTGCCAGGATAGGGCCGCTGGACGGGCTCGTGCACCTGTCTCAGATAACGAATGACTTCCTCACGTTCGACAAGAAGATACCCGCCTTCGTTGGGAAGGAGAGCAGGAAGATTCTGAAGAAGGGCGATCTTGTCTACACGAAGATATCGACGGTCAGCATGAAGGGCAGCATCGCGGACACGAAGATAGGCCTGACGATGAGGCCCGAGGGGCTGGGGAAGGACGAGTGGCTCGTCGCTGCGGCTGCGAAGAGGGCGGCAAGGAAGCCGGCGGAGAAGACGGAGAAGAAGGTGTAGGTTTTATGGTTGAGAAGGCTTGCAAGGCGTGCAGGTTCGTGAGCGAGGGCTCTGAGAAGTGCCCCAACTGCAGCTCGGACCAGCTCACGGAAAAGTGGAGCAACTACGTCTATGTAGAGGACCCTGCGAATTCCGAGATAGCGAAGAACATAGGCGCGAAGGCGCCGGGAAAATACGCGCTGAACATAAAGAGTTAGGAGACGAGCGCAATCTTCTTCAGGTAGATGAGGCGCTCGATGTCCGCCTCATAGACTGCACCAACCAGTTTTCCATTTGCTAGCACAGGGGAGAGCTCCGCCCCTGCCGTGCGCATGCGCTTCCACGCCTCGATTGCGGGCGTTTCGGGCGAAACGTGGACGTGGATGGGGTGGAGGGAGCTCAGCTTCCTGCCTTTCCAGCCGGACTGCGGGATTTTTTCAAGCGGGCCTATTGATATGACGGCAGGAGTCACACCCTTGCCGGTGAGGATAAAGCTCGTGGAGCGGGTGGAGAGGGCGAGGATGAATGCGTCCCTGAGCGATTTCTCCCCGCTGATTGTGACCGGCTTCGGGCGCATCACGTCCCTGACGAAAAGGCCGTCCGAGGCGGTCTTGAAGATTGCGCCGTCAAGCTCCATGTCCGAGCCCACGAAAATGAAGAGCGCGACGATGGCGTTCCAGAAGAGGAATGCCCACTCGGAGAAGAGGAACGCGGCAGCGAACGAGCCGATGAACAGCAGAACGACTATGAGCTTGCTCAGCGAGACCGCCTCGCGCGTCGCGGTCAGGTAGTCCCTGTGCCTTTGCCTGAGCGCGCGCCAGACGCGGCCCCCGTCCAGCGGGATTGCGGGGAGGAGGTTGAATGCGCCCAGCATGACGTTCGCCTCCACCGCGGCCGCGGCAATGTTTGTGATGGGGAGGAGGACGTCGAAGTTCGAAGTTAGCGCGAGCACTGCGAGGGAGACGAGAGCGAGGAAGAAACTGAATATGGGGCCTGCCACGGCAACCTTCAGCTCCGTGGCCGGCGGCATCGCGAACTCCTCTATCATGGACATCCCGCCGATGGGGAGGAGGATGATGCGCCTCACGCGGATTCCGTGCATCTTCGCCACGATGGAATGCGATAGCTCGTGGAGGACGACGGAGCCGAAGAGGACGAGCATTATGATTGCGGAGTCGATGCCGCCCGCGAGCAGGACGAAGGCGAGGAGGAGCAGGAAGGTCCAGTGGAGGTCTATGTCGATATGCGAGACCTGGAAAATCTTCATGAGTTTCTTTTGAGTACCGCGTATTTTAACCCTTGCGTGCGGTATGCGACGGTAAAACCGGCGAAGAGCGAGGGGTCGCGGTCATACAGCTCCGCATCGAGCGCGACGTATTCCCACGTGAGGGCCGGGCCGTCAACTACTGCGTCCCTCGTGGCGTAGAGGTCGTTCAGGCTCTGGAAGGAGTAGGAGGAGTTGGACGGCATCGCGTTATCGTATGCGATGGAATGGAGCTCCGGCCCGCCGATTGCGGACGAATTCGTGCAGAAGACGACGCGGGTGGAGTTGAAGAGGGGCTGCGCCTCGCCATGGAATTTGTAGAAGAGTATCGTCGGCGAGTAGTCGGCGATGATGAGGGTGCGCTCCTTGCCGCTGAGGTAGATGCCGAGCTCCTTCATGTCACCCGCAGGGTCGGAAATCTTCAGGTAGGGAAGTAGGAAGAGCGAGATGAGGAGCATCGCTGCGAACATGGCGAGCGTGGGCTTGTCGAGCTTGCCGTCCGGCGCGAAGCCGCGCGCGGCGAAGAGCGCAAGGGGCGGGAGGACGGGAAGGAAATACCAGAAGTATATGTAGGCGGTCGCGAGCGGAATCAGGATGAGGAGCAGCCAGTAGGCGAGGAAGAGGCTTGCGCCCTTCCTGAAGTCCGTGCGCGCAATGGCATAGAGCGCGAAGCAAAGCCATGGGATGAGGAAGAAGGCGAGCTGCAGTCCGCCGATGACGATTTTCGAAAGCAGCTCCGCGGAGAAGGGAGGGAACCGCCCAGCGTCAAATGCGTATTCCGAGAGGAGGAGCCGCGAGTTGCCCGTTGCGGCGAACGCGAGGGAGTAGAGCAGCGCGCCGAAGACAACGCCGGAGAGCGAGAGGAGGAATGCGGGTTTCGCGAGCTTCTTCCTGTCCGTGAAGAAGAGCAGGAGCACGGCGAGCAGGGGCAGGTAGATGGATGCGTAGGTCTTCGCAAGGAAGGCGAGCGCGCCGAGGAGGAATGCGGGCGCGAGCCAGCGCGCATCGCTTCTCGCGCGCATGTAGGAATAGACGCCCGCAAGGATGAGGAATTGCAGCAGGGGGTCTATCAGCATGGCGGTGTCGACGATTGCGGCAAGGTTCGAGGCGGCATAGATTGCTGCCGCGAGCAGGGAGGCGTCCTCGCTGAGCTTGAGCAGCCTGGAGATGCCGTAAATGAGCAGCACGGCCAAAAAGCCGAAAAGCACCGAGGGAAGGCGGTATGCGAATTCGATGGGCATCGGGAGCGCGCGGAGGAGGAAGACGGCAGGCGAATAGGCATAGAAGAGGAGCATGGGCTTCCAGGAGAAGGCCTCGCCGAAATACGTCGGAAGGAGCGTGGGCGAGCGGATGAGCTCGTCAACCGTCTGCGCATAGAGCGCCTCGTCCTTGTAGAGCGGGCGGGCCTCGAGAACGAGAAGATGGGATGCGAGGAACACGAGCAGCAGGCCAAGTAAGCGGAGGCGGTTCATCCCATCCTCCTCTTGAGGTGGAGGATTTTCCTCCCCATGTAGAGGACGTCGTTCTTCAGGCGGACCGTCGTGCCCCTGCCTTCCTCCCATCCTATTGGTATCTCGTCCACGCGCATGCCCTTCCGCTGGGCGCGCACGAGAATCTCGGTGTCCCAGAACCAGTGTGTGTCCTCTACTTCGCCGAGGAGCGGCAGGATTGCCTTCGTGCGGAAAGCCTTGAACCCGCACTGGTGGTCGTGCAATTTCGAGCCGAGAACCGTGCGGACGAGAAGGTTGTAGCCCCTGCTCGCAACTTCGCGCTTCAGCCCGCGCCTCGTGCGCGAGCTGGGAAGCAGGCGCGAGCCCGTCGCAATCACTGCACCGTGTTTCACGCTGCTGACGAGCTCCCCAAGGTGCCCGAGGTTTGATGCGAGGTCCGCGTCCATGTAGACGGAAACGTCTCCTCTGGCCTTCCGCAGGGCCGCGGTGAGCGCCCTGCCGCGGCCCAGCTTTCCCGCGGAATGCATTATCATTATGCGGGGGTTGCCCCTCGCGGCACGCTTGATTACTCCGTAGGTGTTGTCGCTGCTTCCGTCCTCCGCGATTATTATTTCATAGGAGGCGGTGAGCGCCTTGCAGGCTTTCTGCACGCGGCCGATGCATGCCGCGGCGTTCTTCTCCTCATTGTGCATCGGGATGATTACTGTGAGCTCCATCGTTTCCCCGCCGCCTATTTATACCGTCGCGGATTAAAATGTTCCCGTGCTCCGCTTCATATACGGGAAGCCCGCGCTGCTTTTCGGCAGGACGCTGGCGGTTGCCGATCTCCACATAGGCGTCGAGCGCGAGCTGGCCACGAAGGGGGTAAGGCTCGGCTCCATGGCAGGCGCGCTGCTGAAGGACGTCGGGGCGCTGCTGGAGGAAACGAAGGCGGAGAGGCTCGCAATCGTAGGTGACGTGAAGCACACCATCATGGGCGCGGAGTTTGCCGAATGGCTGGAGCTGAAGGCGATGATGAGGGAGCTCTGCGGCATGGCGAAGGTGGTGATAGTCCCGGGCAACCACGATGCGGACATAGGACGGGCCTCCGGAGATGCGGAGGTCGCGCAGAGCAGCGGAGTGAAGATTGGGGCGGTGGCGCTATGCCATGGCCATGCATGGCCGGATGAGAACATAATGGGCGCGGAAGAGCTGCTCATTGGGCACATCCACCCGTGCGTGGAAGTGCGCGACGAGCTTGGGGGGCGAATCATCGAGAGGGCGTGGCTGCTCGCGCGGGCGGATGCGAAGACGCTGCGCGCGAGATACCCGAAGGCGAACGGGCGGATGAGGATTGTGGTTATGCCCGCCTTCAACCCGCTCGTTGGCGGCATGCCGCTCAACAGGCCCGGTGAGAACAGGCTCATGGGCCCGATGCTCAGGGGGGGAATGTTTAAATTGGGGAGTGGGGAAATCTACCTCCTCAACGGCGTCGGGCTGGGAAAGCTCTCTGCCCTGCGCCAGGCGAAGGTTTAGGTGATTTTGGATGTCTAGGGGAAGTGAAAGTCTTGTGAACTGCGCCAGCTGCGGCAGGCGCGTGCCAAGGACGAAGGCGCTGTCATACTCCAGATTCGTGACATACAGCACGGACCTGAAGACCGCGGACGACATAAGGGTGTCCGAGAGGCACAAGGAGTACTACTGCCCTTCGTGCGGCAAGCACAGGCACATCTACGACAAGAAGAAAGCGCAGATGATGAAAAAGTACAACCGATAATCAGGGCGGCGGCATCTTCATCCAGAATGCGTTGGATGAGGTGCTGGCAAGCTCTTCGGCCAGTTTTTTCGCGCTCTTAGTCCTCAGTTTCCGCTTTGCGTCCGGAATCCATTCCTGCGCGTATTTGTTTCCCGCGTCCACGTATTCGCGCGCCTGGGCAATCATGTCCAGGAGGTCCGCGTCCTTCGCGACAACCGCTTCTTTTGTCTTTTGCGCAAAGAACTCCCGCATCAGGGACTCGACTTCCTTCGCGCAGAAAAGCCCTTCGGTGATGCCGCGTGCCGCTCTCGCGCTGTCCTTCTTCACGTAGCGGGCGGAGATGTAGTTGAGGTCGCCAATCCTCGCCTCGTGGAGGTCGTGGAGCAGGCAGAGCCTGATGACTTTTGATTCGTCCGCCTTCTCCAGCTTTGCGAGAAGCATGCCGATTACTGCGGTGCGCCAGGAATGCTCCGCGATGGACTCGCAGTCCTTTATCCCTATCGAAAGCCAGCCGCTGCGCGGGTTCTTCTTCAGCTGGCCGCACTCGTAAATGAAATCAGAAGGCGAGCGCTTAGGCATCGAGGGCACCCTTCTCGCCGAACACGCTGGACTCGATGAGCCCTATCACTTTTTCTGGCGAGTAAGAAAGCCTTATGAAGCGCGTGTGCCCCCTCTGCCCTTTCCCGGAATCCTCCATTGCGATGAGGCCGAGCATCTCCAGGTCGGAAAGGTATTCGCGGTACCAGCGCACGCTCCTCGCCTCGGCCCTGAATTTCCGCGAGAGCTGGACGTATTTCTCATAAACCTCGCCGGAGAGCAGGCCGTTGGAGCCTGAGCTGCCGTTGCCATTCCCATTGCCATTGCCGTTGCCGCTCAGTCGCGAGTAGCTCCTGCCCTCGAGCTGGAGGGAGGCGAGCGCGCAGAGGACTATCTGCTGGTGCCGGGGAAGCGTGGAGATTGCCTCGAAGGAAACGTCCTCGTCAACGGAGCGGCGCGCCTGCTCCACGTGGGCGTCCGTTGCGAGCTTCGCGCCGGATTCATCCGCAATCTCGCCGGCCTTGAGCAGCAGCTTCAGGGCATACCGGGCGTCGCCGTTGTCCTGCGCCGCGATGGCGGCCGCGAGGTTCACCGCTGCCTCGTCTATTGCGCCGTCCGCGAAGCCCTTCGCTGCCCTCTGCTTCAGAATCTCCTTCAGCTGGTAGGAAGTGTAGGGCGCGAAGACCATCTCGGTCTCGAAGAGCGAGGAGCGGCTGCGCGGGTCTAGCTTCTCCTTGAATGAGAGCTTGTTTGAGATTCCGATGAGGGAGACGCCGCCCTTCTTGAGCTCGTCGTTGCTCCTAGTAAGCGTGTATGCGAGGTCGTCTATGTCCTTCACCACGTCTATCTCGTCGAGGACGTAGATGAGGATTTTGCCGTCTGACTCCACCCAGTCGAGCAGCTTCTCGTAGAAGTATGCGAGGCCGTAGCCCGCCTTGTCGAACTGCGGCAGGAAGTCCTTCACCACCTTCTGCAGGATGCGGTAGCGGGAGTTGTAGATGCGGCAGTTGATGTAAGCCACCTTCGCGCTGCTTTGCATCGCCGCGAGTTTCTCCGCTACGAACTTCACGCTGCACGTCTTTCCCGTGCCCGTCTTGCCGTAGACGAGGAGGTTGCGCGGCCTCTCGCCCCTGAGCACTGGCGAGATTCCAAGCATTATCTTCTCTATCTCCTTCTCCCTGTGGGGAAGGACGTCCGGCAGGTAGTGGGGTGAAAGGACATCGCGCTCGCGGAAAATGGTGGGGCGCGCTAGTATTTGCTCGAAGCTTTCGACCATCATGACCCCCTGACTGAAGAGAATGCAGTCCTCACTTTGCCTGGGAGCTTTAATAACCGTTTCCGTTATGGCACTGGGTTAGAACAGGGAGCGGGAAAACGCCGCCATCGCTTTGTTCGAAAGCTTTAATAACCATTTCCATTATAGCACTAGCCAGAACCGGAAGGATGGAAAACCCGAAGGTTCGTTCGGGGTGAAAAAATGGGAGTACTTCAAAATATCTCTAAGGCGCTGGGCCTTAACAAGGAAATGGATGTGGACGAGTACATGAACACGGTGGACATGGAGAACGTGGACCTGCTCCATGAAGCCGCTGACTTCTACGTGAAGCCTGTCGCACTCGAGAGCGAGGCGGACGCGAAGGTGATTGAGGATGAGCTGAAGCAGAAGAACATCATCCTCCTGAACATCACCCCGATGATGAGGAACCAGGCGAAGCTCAAAGCCATCGTGAACGACCTCAAGGCGTTCGTCACGAGGATAAACGGGGACATCGCGAGGCTGGACAACGAGAAGATATTGCTCACCCCGAAGAATGTGAAGATAGTGAAGAGGAAGAGGGCTTAGGCCTTCTTCATCTGATTCTTTTTCTTATCCTTCCGAGCGCGCCCAGCAGCGCCGCCGCCTCCAGGTCGGAGATGAGGGAGCGCCCGACGACCCGTTTGAAGGCGAGCTTTACCTTCGCGGGGTAGCGCATTTCCGGGCCGATTATGTCAACGAGCTCGCCGAATTTTTTGATGAGCGCATCCTTTTCGCCTTCCCCCGCTTTCCTGATGAAGTGCCTCCTTTTCCCGGGGAATTTTATGGACGAAAGTTCGTAGAGGACGACTGCTACGGCGTGGGAGAGGTTGAGGATTGGGTGCGCATCGTTCGCTGGGATGGTGATTAGAAGGTCGCATTTGCCGATTTCTTCCTCGCTCAGGCCAGTCCCTTCCCTCCCGAAAAGGATGGCGTAGCTGCCGCCCCTTTTTTTCGCTGCGGAAACGAACTGCCTTAGCGTCAGCGGGCTGCGGATGGTCCCCTTCCAGCGCTCGAGCACGCCCGTGGTGCCGACGATGAAGTCGCAGCCCTTTGTCGCCGAGGAAATGCTGCCAACTACTTTCGCGTTTTCAAGTATCTCTTTGGAGTGCTTGGCGTATTTGATTGCTTCGCGGCCATGGATGTCCGCCTTTGGCGAAACCAGCCAGAGTTCGCCGAAGTCGAAGTTTTTCATGAGCCTCGCGCAGGAGCCGAGATTAATCTCGTATTCGGGCCCGACGAGGACGATGCGGAATTGTGGCATGAGGCGATTTTGACTGCCCTATTTGAATATCTTTACGCCTGATGTTTCCTCAACGCCCTTCCAGAAGTAGACAAACATGTCATGGCACTTGTCGCATAGCTTATCGGATTTTGGGAGATATGAGACCATGAGGCAATTAGTGTCCTCTTTGTAGCCCATCTTTTCGTTCGCATAGTCTGAGTCAAGATAGTCCTTCCATCCGCTAGTTCCTACTGCCGTTGAACCGGTCCCGAGTCCAGTATGCTCTGGGACTTCGAAGCAGTGCATCACTTCCTGTTGCGTTATCCTCCCAGGCGGACTGAACCTTGGGCTTAGCCAAGAAACGGGAGCAGCAAAATTGAAGTCGCCGCGCACGATTACTCCCTCCAGAACACCTGGTAAAGGCTTGCCTATAACCATCAATTTCGCTGCTAGAGGAGGCAGTGCCCTTGTGAAGTCACTAATAGCAGTTTTGTCGACACTGCCGTCCTTGCCAACCGAGGTCTCTACGACTCTGCTTACTATGGGGTCGCTGCCTCCTTCAATTACCGTAAAATCGATACCGAGATAATCGAAGAGGCGCCGTATTCCTTTGACCGCCTCATCCACTTTGTGCATATCCGCGTCTTGAGTATAGTAGATGAAAATCTTCTTCTCGTGGAACCACTCCCTGGACAATCCAGCAATACGCCCGTTAGCGCGCTGCTCCGCTTTCATTCTTACCTGCCCATCGTTCAGCCCAGCAAATTCCTGGGATGTAATTGCCATCAGAGAATCGTAGCCTTCAGCTACGAAATATGAATATGCTGTCTGCCTCAGGCCCTCGGGAAGCGCCGAGATCTTCTTCACAATCCTATCAAGCCGCTCTTCGGAGAATTTGCCCTGCATCGCCAAGTAAATTCTTTGCATGTCAGACACATTGGCCTTAGTTTGGCATAATGCGGGAACTGCACGCTTTACTTCCTCCGTCGTATTTTTGAACCTGCTTAAATCATCGATGACTTCTTTGCCTAAATTGCAATCCCTTGCAAATTCAAAGGCCAGGGATCGCATTTCTTCAGGCAGATTCACGATGTTATCCTTAAATCGCCTCAAAAGTTCATACCCCTCCAGCTTGTCGTCTAACTTAGCCACATGAACCAAAAAGTCAAAATCCGACCAGACAGAAGATACACTATTCACTGCTGCTTTGTGTTCTTGGAGTTCACGAAGACAGTCTTTTTCTGTGTACGCGGCTTCAATGCCGCTCCAAAACGCCTTTATCGCGTCGCTGCATTTCGGGCAGATTTTCGGCGTGGTGCACACCCATAGCATGAGGCAGTCATCCACGTGGGGATAAGCGTGGGCGAGGTCTATGCCCTCCCATCCTGTATCATGATGAATGAAATAGCCGAGCAGGTGACCCATTTCGTGCCGGACGGCCTTTTCTATGAAGTTCTTGTCCTTTGATTTTGTGATGACCCTGGTAAGCGCGCAAATGGAAGCGCTGAAATCGGACCACCCATAAATTGCTCTATCCGTTTCTTTTTCGACTACCTCGCTATTTAGCAGAAACAGTGCAGCAGTGCGCTTCCCGTCCCCCTCGTCGCAGAGGTCGTACCATCTGTTCCAGAAGTTGCGACAGCCGAAACGCCCTTTTTCCATCGAGGCTTCAACAAGAGGTGAGATCGCTTCTACATTGCCCATCACCACCTTGAAGTCCAGCCCGAGCTCCTGTTTGAACTTCTCAATCACATCCACGACGAACCGGGCCGTTTCCTCGTCTACGCCGGGCATCCTGAATACATTTATCGTCTTGCTGCCTAACCAATTAGTATGCGGATAGGCCTTCTCATAGCCGACGCTGCGCCACTTCGCCTTCCACGCGGCACGTGCTTTTTCGGCTGCGTCCTCGGCTATGACTTCGCGGATGGGCTGGCGTTTCTCTTCCGTAATCGGTATCTTCTGGACTGCCTCTTCCTTAGAGAGTTTACTCCTAACTTCCGCCATCGCACAACCCACACATTTCAGGTATTAATATGTTGCTAGCAGCACTGAAAGTTTCTCGTTGAAAACTTTTATCTCATCGATTATCCTGACGGAGAAGCCGGAGGCCGTGAGCGCTTTCACGGTCTTCCCGGTATCCGCCAGGTCGCAGTGGAGCATGAGGAGCGCGCCGCCGGGCGCAAGGTGCTGCGCGAACTGGCGGAGGAACTTGTTTATCACTTCCCTGCCGCCCTTTCCGCCGTTCCATGCGGCATCGAGGATGCCGGACGTGCGTTCGGAATTCGAAGTTGGAAGGTAGGGCGGGTTGAAAATTATGAGGTCGAACTTTTCCGAAGGCTTGATTGCACTGAATAGGTCGCTCTTCCTGAAAGAGATTTTTTTGCTGAGGTGGTTCAGCCTTGCGTTTTTCTCCGCGAGCCTGAGGGCCGTTTCATTTATATCTACGGCAAGGACCTTCTTCGCGCGTTCTGCGGCGGCGATGGCCTGGATGCCGGTGCCCGTGCCCATGTCAAGGACCTTGCCGCGCGAGAGGGTTCGGGAGTGGTGCGCAAGGAGCATGGAGTCGTCGGAAGGAACATAGACCTCCGGATGCAGCCCGATGGTCTTATTTCCTGCCAAGATCTTCAATGAGCTGTGATGCGAACTCATGCTGCGCACCTTTCCGCACGATTGCGGGCTTTTCCTTCGTGAAGTCTATTACAGTGGAGGCCGCGCCCCAGCGCGTTGGGCCTCCATCAACAACGACGCTGGCGAGCCGGGTGATGGATGCGGGGACGTCGCTTAGCCGAGTGGGCGGCTTGCCGCCGCTGATGTTCGCGCTCGTCGCGGTGAGCGGGAGCCCGAGCCGCCTGCAGAGGTTCGTGGTGAATATGTAGTGGGGCACGCGCACGCCCACGACCCCGCCGGGCGAGATTTCCTTTGGGAATTTGCGCTTCGAACTTAGGAGGATGGTGTAAGGCCCCGGAAGGAGCTCCTGGAGCAGCTCCACGATGCGGTCGGGAACCTCGGCGTAATTCCTCATCATATCGAGGTCGGAAACGATTATTGAGATTGGCTTGCCGTCGCGCTTCTTCGCCCCGGAAACGGCCGCGACTGCCGCCTCGTCCAGCGCGTTCGCGCAG
>CAIXRF010000002.1 GCA_903921825.1 uncultured Microcaldota archaeon
CCGATGCGCGTTATCGGGAGCGTGTGCCTCGTCCCGCAGCCGCACTCCCAAGAACCGCAGCCGAGCGGAATCCTCACGAGGTTCCTCTTCGCGTATTTTATCGCGCTCTCCACCGCGGGCTTCGCCTCCGCAGCCTTCCCCGCCCCTATCCCGGCGTGGCCGTTCTCGTCCCCAACTAGGACGATTGCGCGGTATGCGAACTTCCTTCCGGAGTCCGTCATCCTCGCCGTCATCTTTATCTCAAGCACCTCGTCCTTCACGTTCGGCACGAGCGCGTCCACAATCTCATGCTCGAGGATTGGCTTGCCCGACTCAAAAATCTCGTCGACGCTAGTTATCTCCCTGGCCTTCACCTTTCTGCCCAGCTCACTCTTGGGCTGCCATGCATCTATGTTGAAAGGCTCCCTCACCTCGGGCCTCCTCTCCCTTCTGCGACCACGGAATGCCATCATCATCACGCTCCTTCCTTCATCACCGCGGCCTTCGCCGCATCGAACTTCTCCGGCAGCTTCTCCGGCTGCACGCCCTCCTTTATGTAAGCGCCAAACAGCTGCTCATACTTCCCCGCAGCCTTCGCCTTCCCCGCGTATGCGGCGATGTGCTCGCCCCTTATCCGCGCGTCCTCGACCACCCCGGGGCTGATGTTCGCCTTCAGCCCGGCGTCCACCGCTCCCCTCGCAGCTGCGAAAGGCAGCGCGCTCTTCGAGGCCGTCGAAAGCCCCATGTCCAGCACGAAATCGCCGACGCCCTTCTTCTTCGCCCTCTTCGCGGCGAGCGCGCCCGTGAGGTATGCGGTGGGCAGGTTGCTCCTCCCGCTCCAGCCGTATTTCGCAAGCTCGGAGGAGTTGGCAGTTGCGAGCGTCGCGTCGCCCTTGTCTCCGAACGTCACGAACTGCACGCTCACGCGCTTCAGGCTTTTCCTCACGACCATCCTCGGCTTCCCGCCTTTCACGAGCGCGAGCCTCTTCGCATAGTTGGTGAGCCCCTTCCGTCTCCTCCTGAAGGGAACGTTGTAAACGGGTCCTGTCGCTTTTGCCATCATCATCACTGCTCCTGCTTCACCGGCTTCTGTTCTGCCTTAATCCATTTCGAATCCCTGAAGTGGGCGAGCATCGCCGCGCTGCTCCTCCACGCATTCCCCTTCACCATCAGATACGCCTTCCTGTAAACGCCCTCGTTGAGCTTCTTGCCGTCGCGCAGCTCGCGCAGAAGCCTCCTCTGCGCCCTCGTCTTGTTCTTCCACATATCCTTCGCCGGGATGCGCGAGTATTTCGTGCCCTTGCGCGATCCCGAGCCGCCCCTCCTTCCCTTCTTCTGCTTCGCGTGCTTGAGCTTCGCCCTTATGCGGGGGACGCCTTTCACGCGCAGCGCGACAACGACGCCGTCCCTGATGAGCTGCCGTATGTCGTCGGTTGTGAGCGCCTCCTCGGCGCGCTTAGTTTCGCCGGGCATTATCCTTATGCGGTTCTCGCCGACCTTGAGCAGCCTTGCCGCAATCCTCCGGACAGTTGATATTGCCATGAGCATCACCTAGTTCAGCACGCGCAGGCCCATCTCCTTCGCCTTCGCGCGTATCGTCTCCCGCTTCCTCGCTCCGACGGAGCCCGCAATCCGCACCGCTTTGGCCTTCACTCCCTCCAGCATCGCGGCATTGGCCACAAGGACCTCTCCAAGCCCGCAGGGGTGCATTCCGCGCACCTCGCGAGCGGTGCCGTATCCGATGTTCGGCTCCGCGCCATATGTCTTCAGCTTCTCCCTCTTCTTGTTGTCAATCCCGCGCGGCTTCCGCCAGTTGGCCTTCACCCTCTTCCTCTC
>CAIXRF010000003.1 GCA_903921825.1 uncultured Microcaldota archaeon
AGACGCTGTTGCCGGAGAGCCTGTTGCCGCTTGAAACGAGTATGTAAATTCCATGCTGGCCGTTGGAATTCGCGGTGTTGCTTGTGAGGTTGTTCGAATCGCTCGAGTCATATAAGTATATACCGTACTGGCTGTTGCGCTCGGCCCTGCTGTTCATGAGGAGGTTCTGGTCGGAAACGTTCAGGAGGATGCCGATGGTGTTGTTGGAGGCGTTCAGGTTCTGCAGCTTGTTGCCCGTGGAGCCCCGCAGGTAGATTCCGTCCGCGAAGTTCGAAACCGCGCAGTTCGCAACGGTGACGTTGGCCGTGCCGTTCAGCAGGATGCCGTAGCCGCTTCCCCTGCCGGTGATGTTCTTTCCTCCGCAATCAAGCGTAGAGCGCGCGCCGCCCGCATTTATCGTTATGCACGTTCCGCTTGCAGCTAGGTTTGCGGCAAGCGTGTAATTGCCCGGCGAGCTTATGGTGGAGGGACATGAAGTGACGCGGACCTGCGTTGGAGTGGGCACGGGGGTCGGGGTGCGCGTGGGGGCGGGTGTGGGCGTGCGGATTGGTGTTGGCGTGCGCGTTGGGGCGGGCGTGGGCGTGCGAACGGGAGTAGGAGTGCGCACCGGCGTGTGAGTGGGCGTTGGCGTAGGCGTGTGGGTTGGCGCTGCGGTGGGAGCCGCGGTCACAGTTGCCGTGGGCGCCGGCGTCAGCGTTGGCGTAATGGTGGGCACGGACGTTGGCGTCGGGGTGACCGCTGGCGGCGTCGAAGTGCAGCCGAGCAGGACGATTCCAAGCACGAGGAGGGCTAGTATTCGCATGGAACGGTTTGAATCGCGCGTCTATTTTAAAGCATTCGGATATTGGTTGGAAAACGAAGCCTCCGGCGAGGATTGAACTCGCGGCCTGCTGCTTACAAGACAGCCGCTCTACCACTGAGCTACGGAGGCGGGTTGTGGAGTAATTCGCAGGGGTCAATATTAAAAACCGCTACTGCCTAAACCCTCAGGGTTTATCGAAGGAGGTTGTTTGTGGGAAAGTTTCCGGCTGCAGATGCTGAACTGGCGAAGATAGCTATTTGCAAGAAGTGCAAGTCGAGGAACCACGCGGGCGCTGCGATGTGCCGCAAGTGTGGGTACAAGAATCTCAGGCCCAAGCGGAAGGACATACGGGCGAAGAAATAAGGGGGAAATCAAGTCCTAGGGGATTTG
The DNA here is from genome assembly GCA_903921825.1 of uncultured Microcaldota archaeon. GTDB lineage: Archaea > Micrarchaeota > Micrarchaeia > Burarchaeales > Fermentimicrarchaeaceae > CAIXRF01. The sequence continues at coordinate 1,193 of CAIXRF010000003.1, forward strand.
CTGCGCAGGTGTGCTGATGAAGGGGAAGATGAAGCGCGTTTATCTTTTCGAGGAAGGCTCAGCGAAGATGAGGGACTCGCTGGGTGGAAAGGGATGCAACCTTGCGGAAATGACCAACCTTGGGCTGCCGATACCTCCGGGATTCACCATTACATGCCAGGCATGCAACGAGTATAACGCGCTCGGGAAGAAATTCCCCGCCGGGCTGATGGATGACGCGAAGGCGGCGCTTGCCAATGTTGAGGGGAAGGCCGGGAAGAAGTTCGGCGATGCTGGGAATCCGCTGCTCGTTTCCGTGCGCTCGGGCGCGCCAGTCTCGATGCCGGGAATGATGGACACAGTGCTCAATCTGGGGCTGAATGAGAAGACGCTCCAGGGAATAATCAAAAAGACGGGGAACGAGAGGTTCGCCTACGACGCATACAGGCGCTTCATCCAGATGTTCGGCGACGTGGTGCTGAAGGTCGAGAAAGCGGATTTTGAGCACATCCTCAGCGCGAAGAAGAGCGAGAGGGGCGTGAAGCTGGACACGGAATTGAATGCCGCGGATTTGAGGGATGTGGCCGCGAGGTTCAAAGCCCTCGTTGAGAAGGAGACCGGGAAGGGGTTCCCGGAGGAGCCGCTGGAGCAGCTCGAGCTGGCGATACACGCAGTCTTCGGCTCGTGGAACACGCCGAGGGCGGTCACCTACAGGAAGCTGAACAGGATTCCGAATGATTTGGGAACGGCTGTGAACGTGCAGGCGATGGTGTTCGGCAACATGGGCAGCGACTCCGGCACGGGCGTCGCATTCACGCGCAACCCGAGCACCGGGGAGAAGGAGCTCTACGGCGAGTTTTTGATGAACGCGCAGGGCGAGGACGTTGTCGCCGGGATAAGGACGCCGAGGCCCATCTCCGAGCTGAAGAAGGAGATGCCGCAGATATATTCACAGTTCGCGGAGACTGCGAAGAAACTGGAGGCGCACTACAGGGAGATGCAGGATTTGGAGTTCACGATTGAGAAGGGGAAGCTGTGGATGCTGCAGACGCGCAACGGGAAGAGGACGGCGGCCGCAGCGATAAAGATTGCAATGGACATGATGAAGGAGGGGGTGCTCACGAAGGAGGAGGCGCTCATGCGCGTATCCCCGGAGCAGATAGACAAGCTGCTCCACAGGCAGATAGACCCGAAGGCCAGGCCGGACGTTGTTGCGAAGGGCCTTAATGCCTCGCCGGGCGCAGCCGTTGGGAGGGTCTATTTCACCGCTGATGATGCGGCGAAGCACGGCGGGAAGGGCGAGAAGGTGATTCTCGTTTCAGTTGAGACCACGCCCGAAGATATTCATGGCATGGCGGCATCGCAGGGAATACTCACGAGCCGCGGCGGGATGACCTCGCACGCAGCGGTAGTGGCGCGCGGCATGGGGATTCCATGCGTCGCCGGATGCGAGAAGCTGAAGGTGGACGTCGCGAAGAAGACGGCTACTGTGGAAGGGACGGATGCGGTGATTCACGAAGGGGACATTCTCACGATTGATGGGGGCGACGGCAGGGTGATTCTTGGCGAAGTCCCGCTGGTTGACCCTGAGATGAAGGGCGAGTTTGGGGAGCTCCTCGCGCTTGCGGACTCGGTTTCGCGGATGCACGTGCGCGCGAACGCGGACACGCCGCAGAATGCGGCGGACGCGAGGAAGTTCGGCGCGAAGGGGATTGGCCTGTGCAGGACGGAGCGGATGTTCAACGACCCCGCGCGCCTTCCGATTGTGCAGGAGATGATTCTCGCGGAGACGCAGGAGGCGAGGAAGGCGGCGCTCGCGAAGCTCAAGCCCGTGCAGAAGGGCGACTTCAAGGGAATCCTCGCTGCGATGGACGGGCTGCCGGTGATAATAAGGCTGCTCGACCCTCCTCTCCATGAGTTCCTCCCGAAGCTTGATGATTTGCTCGTGGAGGTGACGACCCTTAGCTTGCACAAAGGAGACGAACGGGTGCTCAGGGAGAAGGAGCGCCTCCTCCACAAGGTGAGGGAGCTTTCCGAGTTCAACCCCATGCTTGGGCACCGCGGGTGCAGGCTCGCAATCGCGCACCCGGAGATTTACGAGATGCAGACTGCCGCCATTTTCGAGGCGGCGACCGAGCTGAAGAAGGAAGGGAAGAACCCCATAGCGGAAGTGATGATTCCGCTCGTAGGCAACGTGAGGGAGCTCGCGATGCTGAGGAAGCTCGTGAAGAAGACCGCGGACGGGGTAATTGCGAAGAGCGGCGTGAAGCTCAGCTACATGGTTGGCACGATGATTGAGGTGCCCCGCGCATGCCTCACGGCTGACGAGATTGCCAAGGAAGCGGAATTCTTCTCGTTCGGGACGAATGACTTGACGCAGACGACGCTCGGCTTCTCCCGCGATGATGCGGAGGCGAAATTCCTCCAGCTTTATTTGAAGGAAGGAATCCTGAAGGACAACCCGTTCGAAGTGCTGGATTTCGACGGGGTGGGCAAGCTCGTTGAGATGACCGTCCAGCTTGGAAGGAAGGCGAGGCCCGGCATTGAGATTGGAGTCTGCGGGGAGACCGGCGGCGAGCCGCGCTCCATTGACTTCTACCACAAGGCGGGGCTGGACTATGTCTCCTGCTCCAAATACCGCGTGCCCGTCGCGCGCCTTGCTGCTGCGCAGGCGACGATAAGGGAGAAGCTGGGAAACGTGGGCGAAAGGAAAGGAGAGTAGCTATTAGTCCTAGGCGGGACCGGCTTCCGCTGCTGCGCCCCCCTGCATCCTGATTGCGTTGAGCACGAGGTCCCTGTTCCTGAGCACAGCGGCAGCATCGGGCCTTACTTCGAGGGCGTGGTCGTAGTATTCCAGCGCCTCCTCGTATCTCGCAAGGCCTGCGAGCGCGGTTCCCTTTTCTGCTAGCGCGGTGAAATGTTCCGGGTTGAGCTCAATCGCCCTGTCCAGGGGGACGAGCGCATCCATGTGCCTTTCGAGGGAATTGAGCGCGACGCCCTTGTCTGCTAGCGCGGCAACGTAGTTCGGGTTGATTTCAAGCGCCTTGTCGTAGCAGATGATTGCTTCATCGTATTTCCCAAGCGAGCACAGGGCGTTCCCCTTGTCCGCAAGCGCAAGAACGTAATTTGGGTTCAGCTCCAGCGCCTGGTCGTAAAGTGCGATTGCCTCGTTGTATTTCCCATCTTTGCGCATTGCGACTCCCTGGTCCGTAAGCGAGCCGATGAGCAGGAATTCCTTTTCAAGCAGCACTCCCTTGTGCTTCGCGTAGGGGATGTTGTTCACCGGGTCGAAGACCGCGTTGCCTGCCTCGTGCGAAACTGCGGCGGCGAAATGCCAGTCATCCTCGCCCCTCTCCGCGGATTTCCCATCCTGGTATTCGCGGACATCCATGGGCATTGCTTTCACGCCGAGCTCCTCCGCGAGCGCGCAGTAGAGCGTTGTGAGCGCGACGCATTGCCCCTGCCTTTTTTCGAGGAGCGCGCGCAGCGAGGAATTTGAGCCCGCGAAGAAATCATCGCTCTTGCCCTCCCCTTCCTCGCTCCAGGAGACTATCTGGAAGCCGGGGCCTGCCTTCCCCCCCATGAGCCGCACCGGCGTTTCGTTGCGTTCAGTGTATGCATAAACTGCCTCGGCGAGTTCGCCCTTTGGCGATGCGGATGCGTCATAACCGTAGTTTTCCCTGAACCATCTGGTGAACAGCAACACTTCCTTATCAACTAGGAATGGGCATCCGAAGATGTCCTTTATCTTCATTCCGCGGAACTGGATCGCCTTCTCGGTGGCGGATTCCTCGTAAATCTCGGATTCGAGCGCCCAAATGATTTCTTTCTTGGCCTCGAATCTTGCGAGTGCTTCCTTGTATTCCGGCGAATTGCGGCCGAATTTGGAGTCGCACTCCGAAACCACCCTTCCGAGTGCAGCGAGCTCCTTTTCTTCCGCCCGCTTCTCCCGCAGTATGCCCTTTACTTCATCCCGCACGCTTTCCGTGCGCTCCGCGAGCGCAGGCATCTTCGGAGGCGCCTTCGTCGGCATGTAGACTTCGGACATGGAGTAAATTCCGCATCCCGTGAATATTAAGGTAGCTGGACGGCGTCTGATTTTTATTCCACACTTCCGTAACCCCTTTCCTGCGGGGGTGCCGGAGCCTGGAAAACGGGCAGGGCTTAGGACCCTGTGTCTTAGGACTACGCGAGTTCAAATCTCGTCCCCCGCACTTTTTAGAACTCAGTCTCTTGCTTGCTTTCGTCGAGGAGTGAGTAATTCGCGTCGGCGCCGCAGAATTTCCGGACCAGTTCCGAGAGTTCGCGGGTGGCATTTTCGACTTCTTCGCGCGTGATTGGCGGGAGGCCCTCAATCACCAGGATGCAACTCTTCGTCTCTTCGGTCAGTTTCGTCCTGTCCGCCTCGCGCCAGTTCCACCTGCGGCAGATGGCGGAGATTTCATCCCTGTAGATTACTTCGCCCGCGTGGGGCGGCCGCGGCTCCTTTTCGCCGAGAAGCAGGACGGCTGGCTCGCCTGCGCCTGCGAAAGTGAGAAGGACGTCGCCTTTTATTTTGCCTAAATCTTCTCCGCCTGCGGGAAGCATGTGCTTCAGCGAGATGAGGTTGTAGATATCCACGAGGCGGTTTATGTGCCGCAACTCGGCGCCCTGCAGCACGAGGCGGTAAAGGCCTTCCACGGAGGACTTGTTCTTGTCCGGTTTCCCTCCGAAGGCAGAGTAGGCCTTCCGCCACACATCTATCTTCGGGTGCTGCGAAAGGGTTGGGAGCTGGAATTCGATTTTGATCCGGGTTTCCTGGCTGCGGAGGCTGGACTGGATCTCCTCGGCAGTTCCGGAATTGTCCGCGCCTTTCACGACTATTGCGCCGACAATCAGGCCGGGGAACCTCTGGAAGATGCGCGGGTCGATTTTGAAGAGCATGGGTCGATTTGGGGGGGCTTCTTTAATAATTTCGGGCTGCGGTGCTGCTGCGCCGAAGAAACGTTTAAAAAGCGGGATACCGTAAACAATACGCTTTCGGTCGTCTTTTGACGCGCCAAGCGGTTAGGTTAATTGTTGTAAATTAGAGGGAGGTAATGAGTATGGCCGAGAAACCTCACATGAACCTGGTCTTCATAGGGCATGTGGACCATGGTAAGTCGACGACGGTAGGAAGGATTCTCTATGATACGGGAGCCCTTTCCGAACAGGACCTGAGGAGGCTTAAGGAGGAGGCGGAAAAGGTCGGCAAACCGACTTTCGAGTTCGCCTTCGCCATGGACCAGCTCAAAGAGGAGAGGGAGCGCGGAGTCACCATCGACGTGGCGCACCGCGACTTCAAGACGAACAAGTATTACTTCACGATCATAGACGCCCCCGGCCACAGGGACTTCGTGAAGAACATGATTACCGGCGCATCGCAGGCCGATGCAGCCGTGCTCGTCTGTTCCGCGAAGGAGGGCGTGCAGCCCCAGACGAAGGAGCACGCGTTCCTCGCAAAGGTGCTGGGAATCAACCAGATCATCGTAGCCGTAAACAAGATGGACGCCGTGAACTACGACCGCGTAAAGTACGAGGACGTGAAGACGAAGCTCACCGCGATGCTGAAGAACATCGGCTACAAGACGGAGAACATACCGTTCATACCATACTCCGCTTACGAGGGGCCGAACATCGCCAAGAAGGGCACGGACAAGATGCCGTGGTATACTGGCCCGACGCTGGTCGAGTCGTTCGACACGCTCACCGTTCCGCCAAAGCCCACGGACAAGCCGCTCAGGCTGCCCATCCAGGACGTATTCACAATCACCGGCCACGGAACCGTCCCAGTGGGAAGGGTTGAGACTGGAATCATGAAGGTCGGCGAGAGCGTCGTGTTCATGCCGTCCGGCGCGAAGGGCGAAGTGAAGAGGATTGAGATGCACCACCAGGAGATGCCCCAGGCAGGCCCGGGAGACAACGTCGGATTCAACGTGAAGGGCGTGGAGAAGAAGGACGTGAGGCGCGGAGAGGTCGTTGGGCCGTCCGCGAACCCGCCGACAGTCGCGCAGGATTTCACCGCGCAGATTGTGGTGCTCGAGCACCCGACAGCAATCGGCAAGGGCTACACGCCAGTGTTCCACATCCACACCGCGCAGGTCGCCTGCACAATCACGGAGATTCTGGAGAAGAAGGACCCGAAGACAGGGCAGACCGCGCAGAAGAACCCGGACTTCATAAAAACGGGTGACGTGGCAATCGTGAAGGTGAAGCCGCTCAGGCCCACCGTTGTGGAGAAGTTCGCAAACTTCCCGCAGCTCGGAAGGTTCGCCATCCGGGACATGGGGCAGACGGTCGCCGCGGGAGTGGTGCTGGAAGTCACGCCGAGGGCCGTAGCATAGGCCCTCTTTCCCTTTAATATTTTGTTTTGATGTTTATGGGCAAGGCAAGAATTAAGCTGATAGGAAGGAACCCGGTAGAGCTCGACTCCGTGTGCACCCAGATAGTGGAAATTGCGAAGGCAACTGGCGTTGAGCTACGCGGGCCGGTCCCCCTCCCGACAAAGAGGCTGAAGATATCAACGAGGAGGACGCCCTGCGGCGACGGTTCCGACACTTATGAGCATTGGGAGATGCGCATACGGAAGCGGATAATAGACGTGGCAGGGGACGAGAGGACCCTCAGGCAGATAATGAGGGTGAAGGTCCCGGACACGGTCCACATAGAGATCTCCCTCGAATAGTTCGGCTTGTTCTGCGAATGTTTTAAATGCGAGCGCTAGCGAAAGGTAGGCATGGCCGGCGAGTTCGAAGAAATATTCCTTAAGGTGGGCGCAGGGAATTCCATCCTTGTCGAGGGGAACGCGGAGTCGGGAAAGGAGTTCTTCTGCAGGCTTCTGCTCCGGCAGGCGCTGGACGCAGGCTTTCCAGTCGCAATCCTTTCGTTCCATCCCGAGTCGCACATCGCGTGGTTCAGGGAGTTCGCCGCGAAGAATGCGGCCCTGGTCAGGCACGCGGAGGCGCCCGAGAACCTCACTGAATTGGGAATAGCGCTTAAGGAGCAGGGGAAGGGCTGCAGGCTCGTCTACATAGACTTCTTCGAGATACTCTCCGCGAAATTCGATACCGATGACATCCTGGATGCGATTGCCTTCAACGTGAAGAAGCTGAAGGCGGGGAAGATCTCGTTCCTGCAGGCGGTGAACCCGGAGGCGGTTGACGCGAAGCAGATGTCCAAGCTTCGGGAGCTCTTTGACATAGACATGGAAGTGCGGAGAAAGGACAGCAGCATGGAATACAGGTACAGGCGCCACCCGACGGAGTTTGGCCAGGGGTGGCATGGCTTCTCCCTCAGCGAGGTGGTCGTTGAGAGCAAGACGCTCGCGGATTTCTGCAGGACAGCGATGGAGTATGAGCTCAGAGTGGTGGGGCATTACGGGAGGAACTTCTCCAAATTCGATGACGAGGGGAAGAGGGAGCTCTTCAGGCTCTCGCAGGCGTCCATGGGCCACTTCAAGGAGGTGGAATCGCTGCTCCAAATGGAAGTGGAGGCTGCGAAACTTCCGCCCGCTTCAAAGGAGGAGCTGCTGAAGATTCTCGAGGAGGGGCTGCTTGAGGAGCGCGTGATGAAGGAGAGGTATAATGAGTATGCGGACGAGAGCGGGGACGAGAAGGCGAAGGCAGTATTCAGCCGCCTCTCATCGGAGGAGGCGGACCACGAGCGGACTGTGGAGAGGCTCCGCGAGAAGCTCTCGAAGTAGATGAGATTTTAACCCCCTCCTGCGCAATTTCTCTTTCACTGCCGAGGTGGCGGAATCCGGTAACGCGCCAGACT
>CAIXRF010000004.1 GCA_903921825.1 uncultured Microcaldota archaeon
ATAATGAAGGCAAGAGATTTCGCAGTGAGATATTTCCGCGAGTTCTTCGTGAAGCAGGGCTTCTGGGAGGTAACTCCGCCAATAATCACAAGGGCAGGGTGCGAGGGCGGCTCAACCCTGTTCAATGTTGATTATTTCGGCGAGCCGGCATACCTCACGCAGAGCGGCCAGCTCTACCTTGAGGTTTTCATAACGGCGCTTGAGAAGGCATTCATCCTCGCCCCGAGCTTCCGCGCAGAGCCGAGCCGCACCGTTAAGCACCTTGCGGAATACTGGCATCTGGAGATGGAGGCAGCCTATTACGGGAACGAGGAAAGCATGAAGTTCCAGGAGGAGATGGTCTCCTATGTCTGCCAGCAGATGGCGAAGAACCACCCGGAGCTCCTTCAGTTCTTCGGCAGGAACCCCACAGACCTGCTTGCAATACGGGCGCCTTTCGAAAGGCTCGATTACGGCGATGCGATAAAGCAGCTTCAGGAGAAGGGCGTGAAAAAGGAGTTCGGCGACGACTTCGGCGCTGAGGATGAGAAGCTGCTCACAGGCCACTTGAAGAAACCCATCTTCATCACAGGCTACCCGACGAAGATGAAGGCGTTCTACATGAGGGAGGACCCGAAGAGGCCGGGCCGCGTGCTCTGCGCCGACATGATGGCGCCGGAAGGGCATGGCGAGATAATCGGCGGGAGCGAGCGCATCTGGGAGCTCCCTGAGCTGATGAAGCGCATGGAGGAGGAGAAGCTCGAGGAAAAGGACTACAAGTGGTATGTTGATTTGAGGAGGTATGGCTCTGTTCCGCACTCGGGCTTCGGGCTCGGGATAGAGAGGTTCATGAAATGGATTCTCAACCTCGACCACATCCGCGACGCAATCCCGTTCCCAAGAGTAATCAACAGGTGCTACCCATGAAGATAATGCTGGCTTCCGGCCATTTCATCGCGCGCAAGAGGTGCTATCCATGAAAACCGTTCTCGCTTTCGGCTGCTTCGACATCCTCCACTACGGCCATCTCCAATACCTTCGGAAGGCTAGGGAGCTCGGGGACAGGCTAATCGTGGTTGTCGCGCGCGACTCGACCATACGGAAGGTGAAGGGCCGCGAGCCGGTCTTTGACGAGAGGGCGCGGCTCGACATGGTCAGGGGCCTGAAGCCCGTGGATGACGCAGCGTTCGGGCACGAGAAAGGGGAGAAATACGGCATAATCGACGAGCTCAGGCCCGACGTCATCGCATTGGGCTACGACCAGCCTGAGGAGGATGCGCGCCTGAGGAAGTGGCTTGACGAGAACGGGATGGTGAAGGTGAAAGTGATCCGGATAAGGCACGTTGAGGACGAGGAGACCTGCAAGAGCTCCAAGGCGCTTGACAAAATCAGGAGATGCATCACGCGCGAAATCTAAAATTCTTCTATAAAAAAGAAGGGTATTTAAAGGTAAAGAAGCCAAAAAATTATAACTCGTTTTAGGCGTAGGTGTCAGCAAATGGGAGGCAACACGAAAGGCGGGAACCCAGCAACATTCGAAGATG
>CAIXRF010000005.1 GCA_903921825.1 uncultured Microcaldota archaeon
CAGGTCGTTGATGAGGTCCAGCCGCTCCACGTTCCAGCCCGAGAACTCGAGCAGGCGCGCGACCGAATCGCCGAGGATTGCGTTCCTCATGTGGCCTATGTGCCAGGGCTTGTTCGGGTTCACTGCGGGAAACTCGACGACCACCTTTCCCGTCTTCTTCTCCCCTGCGCCGTATTCGCCCTTCGCATTCTTTATCGCTTCAACCGTCAGCTTCGCATATTCCGGCGCCTTCAAATAGAAATTCAGGTAGCCTGCCCCGGCCACTTCCACTTTTTCCACCAGCGGGCTGGAGCCCATTCTCGTCCGTATCTCCTCGGCAATGAGCTTGGGCGCCTTTTTTGCCTGCTTCGCCAAATCGAAGGCAACGGGGGAGGCGAAGTCGCCGAACTCCTCCTTCGCGTTCTCAAGCTTAGCGAGCAGCGCGCTCTCGTCAACGGGGTAGCCCGCGGACTTGCATGCCGAGGCGAGGAGCGACGCAACCGCCCTCTTCGCCTCCAGATATGGATTCATCGGCAGAACTTTCTACCGAACTCTATTAAATCCTGATGCCCATAAGAAGAAGGCGCTTTCCGGGGGAATGTGCTAACCTGGTATGCTTCCGGGTTCGGGACCCGGCGGTCCGTGTTCAAATCACGGTTCCCCCATAGCCCTTTTTGGTTGCTTCGTCGCTCGTTTCACTCGCTCCTTGCATATCCTAAAAGCGCTAGCGGAAAAGATGCTATGTTTGCTGCGTTTCTTCCCTGGGCGCGCTCATCCTCATCCCGAGAAGCTTGATTCTCACGGCGTCGTCACCGAGCAGCTCCTTCTTGAGCGCCCTGATATCCTTCTCGCGGTAGAACGTGTAGAGCGGCTTCAGGCTTGGCGCGTGGAAAGCCTCCTTCTCGCCCGGCCGCAGCAGTTTCATCGCCTCGCATTGCGCGAGCTTCAAATTAAGCGCCATCCTCAGCCTCGCGCTCTCCGCCTGTGGGGTCAGCGCCGCCGTCACTTCCTTCGCAGGGGCAGGCACCTCCACAAGCACAACCTTCGGCTTCGCCTCAATCAGATTCCCCTCTGTAATCCTCTCAATCAGCTTCCTGTCCGCCTGCTCGTCAACATGCGAATCTTTCATCAGCGCAATCTTCTCCTGCTTTGCAGCATTGAAATCCGCCTTTCCCATCCCGGAAAGCAGCGCCGCCTCCCACTCGAAAGGCATCTTCTTCCACAGCGCTGCAACTGCCGGCTCGGTTATCTCCCCTGCAAGCACCCTGAAAAGCACTCCCTCCTCGGAATTCGCTGCGCGCAGCAGCACGTCGCCGTATTTTCCTGCGCATTCCTTGATTTCAAAGTCAGGATCGTAGTATTCATCATCTTTGTATTCCTCGATCTTCTCGCTGATGTTATGCAGACTGGACAGCAGCTTCGCCTTCCGGTGGGCGGCCACCGCAATTCTTTCTTTCTCCGGGTTCGCTGAGAGCGTGGCCTCAAGCTGCTCCCTGAACTTCCCTGCCGGCTTCTTCGACTCCCAAGAGCCGCCGAACGACTGCAATATCCTTATCGCAATCTTGTCCGTTTCGCGCTCCTCGCCCGATTGCGGCATTTCCGTGAAGATGAACTTGCGCAGGTAGGCGAGCGCGGGATCGTCACAAGAGACGGAAAACCAGTCGGCGAAATCCGCCTTCCGCTCGCGTTTCCTCTGTTCCTCAAGACTCATTTTCTCGAACTCCTCCTTCGTCATCGAGAGGTAAGACTCGTTGAAGTCAAACCCAAGCTCCCGGATAAGCTTCAGCCTGCCAACCAGCTCTGCATTATTCTCTCCCTTCAGCGCAAGCACGAGCGCCTTCGGCACCGCATCCCCGTCCGAGAGCTTTAGTTCGGTCTTTAGGTATGCAACAAGCGCCTCGTAGTCTTTCTTATCCAGATAATACTCCCAGCTTGTGATATGTGCGTCCTTATCGTACGCCATGCATTCCAGCACTTTCCGCCCCGTCTTCACCATCCAGACATTTGTGAAATCGCTAAAAAGTTCGGCTTTCACGAGCACGGCATCTGCGGGAAGCTCCGCAGGCCCGATGCGCCTGCCCATTTTGCTGAAGTCCAGTTCGCTTTCGAGATACTCTGCAAATGCCTCCTCCCTCCTCCTTTCAGGGTGTATGGCGAAGTAGTTGTCCATGCATTGGTGGTAGAACCAGACGGCATCCGAAAGCCTTTCCCCGAGGTCCGCAGTGAAGAATTTCTCGCATTCCTCCCTGGTGAGGTATCCGATTGCTTTCGTCGCACCCTCTTCCGGCACGCTCTTTTCGTACGGGAAGGCCTTGCACTTGAGTGCGACCTGAGTAGCAAGCAGCTCCTCCCGCCCCTTATCGCCTCCCTTCATGGCATAGAACTGCGCGAGCTGGAACTCAAGCGGCAAAATGGGCTCCTTCTCCCCCTTCGACACAGGGTATTCGAACGTGGTATCAGCCACTCCGAGATCATTCACTTCCGACTTGAAATTTTCGCACACTTTTGGGCAGTAGGGGACGCTCTCCATCACGATTTTTCCCGCCATTCTCTGCGAGTCGACTGCCTTCTCAAACTGTGCAACCCATTCCTTCCCAGCGCTGTTCAGGCCCTCGCCGCCCTCGGCCCGCTTCAGGAGGCCGTAAACCTCCATCTCCGCCCTTGCGAGGTCGGTATAGAAACCTACAACCAAAGCCACTCTTGAAAAATAGACCTGGATAGAGCTGCCTTTTTTGCCGCCCTTCTTGCCGCCTCCATTCTCAAAGCTGTTCATGCATGCAGTGATGCGAGTGCTTCCCGTTTTGGCTATCCGCTCTATTTCCGCCTTTTTCTCCTTGGCCGCCGCGCCGCCCTGCTTCTCCAGCTCTCCCTTAAGCACTCCAAGCCCGCCCAAAAACTCTTCCTTGTCCTCATTCATGACTTCCAGGTAGGAGGCTGTTTTATTGACCGTCACCCGCTTGGTAAAGCTTCTCATGCCGGCCGCAATCCTGAAGCCCAGCAGGATGTTGTTCAAGCTCTGCGCGTCGGTTTTGCTGAGCTTGTCCTGCGCGCGGAGCTCATCGAGCCTTATGGTGTCCCTTATCTTCTGGCATACCCTCTCGAACCTGTAGGCCTCCTTCGTCTGGTAGAATTGCGACTGAAGCCTTGCCCTTTCTTTCGCCGCCTCAACCGCTTCGCTAAAGGAATGGCTCGCCTTCGCCTCATATTTCCTAACCGCAGTCACTGCCTTGTCATGGATGTTGCACCTTTCCTCGAACCCGTTTCCCGCAAACTCCATCGAGATGTAGGGGTCGTGCAGGATGCGGACTGCCCCTTTTGCCTTCAGCGCATCAATCAGCTCGTCCCTCTCCTTGCAATCGAGCCTCACGTCAAGCGTGCAGAACCAGTCCGCGTCCTTCAGCTCGTCCTGCATCCTCTCAAAGCTTTCCTTGGTGAGAAGGTTGAAGACGACGTGCACCGTCGTCTTCTCTGCCAGCGCGTCGCCTGGGCCTTTTTCTTCTTTGCTCGGCGCCTGCTTCAAAATCGCCTGGTGCGGCGGCTCGGCTATTTCCTTTACGGGCGTGCCCGACATACAAGATGTTACCCACAACAACTATATAAGGTTTAATAATTCGAACGAGGAAAACCCTCCTGCTCGCAAATCGACCGGGCTATGCAGGGGTAATCTGCCAGGGATGCCTGCCAGATCTCTAACGCCAAGCCAGGTCAAAGGCGCAGCGCTCAGGTGACCCTTTTCCGCCTTCGGCGCAAAAGCGTCAACGGAAAAGGTCTGAGGAACGCTGTCTCTTAGGAGTTCGAGAGTTCAAATCTCTCCCCCTGCACTCAGTCCTAGACTCAGAGCAGTCCGAAGAAGGTCTGCACGGGGTCCAGGACAGGGCTTACACCCCCTGCACTCAGCCCTAGACTCAGAGCAGACAGTCTGCACA
>CAIXRF010000006.1 GCA_903921825.1 uncultured Microcaldota archaeon
ACCAACACCAGTTTCACGGGCAATTACGTTTGCTCAAACCAGGACGACAATCTCTTCTGCGACTGGCCCCAGAGTGATGGCGGGAGCAACGTCTGCATACCGGAAGGAATGAATATGCAGTGCATGGGCAGCGTCACCTGCGATCAGGGCTGCCCGCCCCCGCCCTCGCACCTTATCACTTCCTGCGGTGAAACGCTGAACAGTTATGGCTACTACTATCTGGACGAAGACCTGACTACCACGGGCGGCACCTGCATAGACCTGGTTCAGGGCTCGAGCGGCTCCATAGTCGATTGCCAGGGGCACAGCATCACTGGGTCCGGCGGTGGATACGGCGTCCAGCTTGACAACATCAACGGGGTGACGGTGGAGAACTGCAACATGAGCCACTTAACGTTCGGCGTCTTCTTTGGGTGGTCGCCAAGCAACCACGACACAATCAGAGACAACAATCTTTCCAATAGCTGGGCGGGCATCTGGCTGGCTGGAGACAACAACCTCATAAGCAACAACAATGCCAGCTCGAACCAAAATGGCGTCTACATGCAGGGCGGCAGCGGCAACAACTTCACGGGCAACACGCTCGATTCGAACACCCAGGATGGCATCATGCTGCAGTACGCCAACGGCAACAGCTTCACGGGTAATACGGTAATCAACAGCGCCCAGTACGACTTCGATTGCGGTGGCGCGCTTTTCAACAACGACTTTGGCAACACGTGCGGCACGCAATACAGCTGTGACTCCTGGATTTCCAGCTGCGGAGTCCCGCCAACGTGCAACTCCAGCATCACGGACTGCTGCGCCATCCGCGCGCCAGGCCAATACTCGCTTGCGAATGACATCACTGCCGCAGGCACTTGCATAGATGTTGTGCCGAGCGCCAACGGCTCGACGCTCGATTGCGGGGGCAAGACGCTTACGGGCCCCGGAAAATACAACGGGCAGTATTATGGCATTTATGTCATAGGCGCAACCGGAGTGACGGTGGAGCACTGCAACGTGACCAACTTCAACGCGGGCATCTATCTTTACTGGGCTGATGCAAACACAATAAGGGACAGCATCTCGGACTTGAACTCCATGGGCATAGGCCTGGATACGTCCGCAGGCGGCACCGTGAGCGGCAACGACGCAAGCTCGAACGATTATGGTATCTACATGACGAGCGCCAATGGCCAGAACATAACCGGCAATACCGCCAATTCGAACTCCGAAGGCATCATCATGCAATCAGCATACTACAACATCATACGCGGCAACACGGTTAACTCGAACAGCGGATATGGCATCGCGATGTCGAACTGCTATGACAACAGCCTGGAGGACAACAATTTCAGCTTAAACACCGGAGACGGCGTCTACACTGGATATGGAATTTACATCGATGGCTCCAATGACAACAATCTCACCGGCAACACCGCAACCGGCAACACGCTTTATGACATCTCTTGCCATAGTGTGGACTCTAACGGCGACCTGGGCAACACGTGCGGCACGCAGTCCGGCTGCGAGGCCTGGATTACCAGCTGCGGCCCGCCGACCTGCGGCTCCAGCATAACGGGCTGCTGCACCGTCCGTTCGCAGGGCCAATATTCGGTTTCGAATGACCTCTCCTCGCCGAGCACGTGCATATTGGTTATGCCCGGAGGCAGCAACTCCGTCCTGGACTGCCATGGGCACACCATCAGCGGGCCCGGGTGGAGCGGCCATTATGAGGCCTACGGCGTCTCGCTCAACGGCGCTAGCGGGGTGACGGTGGAGAACTGCAACATCAGCAGCTTCGGAAAGGGCATCCACCTTAGCGGGTCAGCTGCGAACAATGTCATGACTGGCAACAACTTCAGCTCGAACTGGGCAGGCATCGAAGTGATGTGGTCCATTGGCAATACCATGTCGGGCAATTCATTCGTGTCGAACATTGACGGCATCTGGCTGGCCGGAGACAACAACGTCATAAGCAACAACAATGCCAGCTCAAACGTTGACCTGGGCTACCTACTCTACTACTCCAACAACAACGCGCTGACGAACAACATCGCAAACTCGAACAGCAACTACGGCATACGCCTGGTCTCATCCAGCGGCACCAACCTCACAGGCAACAACGCCACGGGCAATACGAATTACGACGTCTACTGCGAGGGCTCAGGGGGACGTGACCTTGGGGGCAACTTCTGCAGCAACAAGGACTCGTGCAACTGGCTGACATGCAATTAGCCTACCCATTTTTAAGTTAGCACGCAGAAATACTTCCATGCTTGAAAAGGCGTCGAAGACGGACGTGATATTCTTCCTGCTTAGGCACGGCGGCGCCGAGCACGGCATCCACCTCTCCACCACCGCGCTTGCGGAGGAGATAGGCGTGTCGCAGCAGACCGCCTCGCGCTGGCTGATTGAGCTTGAAGACGAGGGGCTGATTGCGAGGGCGAGGGGCGGGCTGAAGGTGACGGACGCCTGCATTGACCGTTGCCGCACGCTCTATTCGCTCCTCAGGGGCGTTTTCGAGACTTCGCGCTTCATGGAAATAAGGGGGACTGCGACTGCTGGGCTTGGCGATGGCAGGTATTACCTCGCGCTTCCGGAATACAAGGCGCAGGTGAGGAAGAAGCTTGGTTTCCTGCCCTATGAGGGGACGCTGAACATCCTCGTGCCGGACAGGGAGAAGAAGCTCGCGCTTTCAAACATGCCCGGGATTGAGATAAGGGGATTCATCAAAGACGGCAGGATGCTCGGTGCGGCGAAATGCTTCAAGTGCTCAGTGAACGGCAAATTCGGCGGCGCAGTGATAATCCCCGCGCGCTCCCATTACGGCCTCGACGTGCTTGAGGTGATTTCGCCGAAGAACCTGCGCGGCGAGCTGGGGCTGAAGGACGGCTCGTCCGTCACGCTGA
>CAIXRF010000007.1 GCA_903921825.1 uncultured Microcaldota archaeon
ACCAACACCAGTTTCACGGGCAATTACGTTTGCTCAAACCAGGACGACAATCTCTTCTGCGACTGGCCCCAGAGTGATGGCGGGAGCAACGTCTGCATACCGGAAGGAATGAATATGCAGTGCATGGGCAGCGTCACCTGCAATCCGACCTGCCCGCCAGCGCCGCCTCCTTCCTGCGCGCCAGGTTGGGTGGTAAGCTCCTGCGGCTGCACGCTGGACAGGCCCGGCAACTACACGCTTGGAAGCGACCTGAGCTCCACGGGCAGCGACTGCATAGACTTCGTTGCCGGGAGCGATGGCTCAAAGCTCGACTGCAACCATCACACCCTCACGGGCGCGGGAGGCAGCAATGGCATCTACCTGAATCACGCAAACGGCGTGACCGTGCAGAACTGCATCGTGAGCAATTTCGGTGCCGGCTTCCAGCTTTCCCACTCCAGCAACAGCCTCATAACGGGCAACACTGCCAGTTCCAACTTCTACTACTGGGGCTTCTACCTATACAATTCCAACAACAACCGCATAGAAAACAACAATGCCACCGTTAACCGCCATGGCATCATGCTGGAGACCTCAAATAACAACAACATCACGGGCAACACCGTAACCCTGAGCAGCGACATGGGCATCTATATGTACGATTCCCGCAACAATATCATAAGCGGCAACAGCGAAAGCGCGAGCAACAGGTATGGCCTCACCGCGTGGTCCTCCACCAATAATACATTCACGGACAACAGTGCCTGCCAGAACGTGGTGAGCGACGTTTACTGCGAGTCCGGGCAGAACGATGGGAGCGGAAACGTATGCAACACGCAGGGCGGGTGCGGAGTCGCCTGCGGTTCCGGCTGCTCGGAATTGCCGCCTCCTGCCTGCGCGCCAGGCTGGGTTGTTGCTGAATGCCCGTGCGTTCTCTCTTCGCCCCACACTTACACGCTTGGGGGCAACCTCAACTCCACGGGCACGTGCATAACCGTTCCGGGAGTGGGCGGCGGCTCCACCCTGGACTGCCAAAACCACGCTATAACCGGGTCAGGGCACGGCAATGGCGTCAATCTGGAGAATACCAGTGGGGTCACCGTTGAAAACTGCGAATTGACAGGCTTCCAGAACGGGATCTACCTGCGGGCCGCCAGCGACAACTACATCACGAACAACAACCTGCACTCGGACAGCGCTGGCATCAGCATGCAGGACTACGCCAACAACAACAATATCGCAGGCAACGTCCTGAGCTCGAACACCAACTACGGCATCTACACAACGTATACCTACGGCAACAACATCACGGGCAATGAGGTAAGCTCGAGCAACTATGGCATCTGGGCCGGTTACTACTATAGCGGCAACATCGCGAGCAACAACGCAAGCTCGAACAACTACGGCATCTACCTAGATAATTCCCCATACGATGCCATCACGGGCAACACCGTGAATTCGAACACCAACTATGGCATCTACATCCAATCTGCATGGAGCGATACTTTCACGAGCAACACGGCAACGAGCAACCCCCAGGACTTTTATTGCGCGGACACCGGCTCGAACAATGACGGCGGAAGCAACACCTGCACAACGAACAACTGCGGCTGGCTCCTGAGCTGCCCAACGCTCCCGACATGCGGCGCGTCCATAACCGACTGCTGCGAGATACCCTCGTCAGGCACATACACGCTCGCCAACGACATCACTGCCTCCGGAAGCTGCATCCGCATCCGCTCCGGTGGCAGCGGCGCGACGCTTGACTGCGGCAGCCACAGCATCACCGGGCCGGGAAGCAGCGGCGTCGGGATAAACATCCGCGGCGCGACCGGCGTGACCGTGCGGGACTGCACGGTTAGGTCATTCTACGAAGGCGCATACGCAGATTCCTCAAGCAGCTCCCTCTCCTTCGAGGGCGACACATTCGCCTCGAACTCCCACGATGGCATATTCCTGGATGGCACCAGCGGCAACTCCATAACCGGCAGCAGCTTCGCGTCCTCGGTCTTCGGCATCCGCGTCTGGAATGCCCACAGGAACAACATCGCAAACAACGTCCTGACTTCAAACGGCGATGACGGCATCATACTCATGGGCTCGAACAACAATAACATAACGAGCAACAACGCCACCGGGAACAACCACGGCATCTTCGTATATTCCTCCAGCAGCTACAACAACATCGTGGGCAACATTTGCAACTCGAACAACGATGGCATCCGGTTTGAGTCGGCCAACAGCAACGTGATTACGGGCAATACCGCGAATTCGAACAGCAACTACGGCATCAGCGCGCAGTATGGGAGCAGGGACAACAACTTCACAAGCAACATAGCACAAAGCAACCCGAATGACTTCTACTGCAATGACGGGAGCCACAACAATGACTATGGAAACACCTGCAACAACCACGACAGCTGCAGCTGGGTGACCACCTGCCCTCCGGTCTAGCTCCCCGCGGCCCGAAAAACCTTATAAGCACGGCGCGCACAACGCAAGGGTGGTGGTAATGCATGGCATCTAGGCGCGCGCAGTCGGCCATAGAATTCCTGATGACTTACAGCTGGGCGGTCCTCGTGATGCTCATCGTGCTCGCCATCCTTCTTGTATTCGGGATGTTCAGCTCGCAGAACTACCTGCCGCGCTCCTGCTCGTTGCAGCCCTCGCTGCCATGCGATTCCTACGCGCTCGGATACAACGCGTCCGCGGACAACAAGATGCACTTCATCCTGCTCACGCACAACGGCTTCGGCTACGACGTCAACCTGACCTCCGCCGCGCTTTACGCGGAGAACCTCGGCACCATAGGGAAGGCGACATACCCGGGCCCGTGCTGGTCCATGGCGACCGGAGAAACGCTCGCGAAGAAGGGCGAGCCTATCCTGTGCAGCATAAACATCACGGGCAGCGAGCGCATCCCGAGGCTCGGCGACTCGGTGAGGT
>CAIXRF010000008.1 GCA_903921825.1 uncultured Microcaldota archaeon
GCTGGTACCTGGAGGGGCTGCTCACCCGGCGCGCCAGGGATCTGGTGGGAATTTTGAACGGAGCCGACTACGAGGTCTGGAGCCCGGCCCACAGTCCCCATTTGGCGTCCCACTACGACAGCGTGCGACTCTCCGGAAAGAAGATCTGCAAGAATCACCTGCAGCGGGAGTTGGGTCTTCAGGAAAATCCAGGAGGACGGGAAGGAAGGCCTCATCCACTACGGGTTCAAGTTCAAGCTCGCCTAAACTACTCCTTTTGCTCTTTGAAAAGGTCGGCGACGTCTTTGTGGCCGTGCCTTAAGGCGATGGAGAGCGCGGTCCTGCCATCGGCGTCTTTTGCGCTTAGGTCGGCGAATTTTTCAATCAGGAGTTTTGCCATCACAAGGTCGCCTTTCCAGGCGGCATACATCAGGGCAGTCCAGCCGGCTTCCGTCTTGGCATTCACGTGCGCGCCAGCATCAAGGAGGTATTTGGCAACTTCGGGATGCCCGTTGTTTGCGGTGTATATGAGGGCGGTGCTGCCGTCCATGTCTCTGGCATTCAGATGCGCGCCTTGCGAGATTGCCCGCTTCACCGCAGGCAAATCCCCGCGCTCCGCTGCCTTGAATAGAAGCTTGGATGCTTCGACCGGACTGATGTGATATTTTACGGGCATTGGCTCACTGCGCCTTCTTTAAGTTAGTTTAGGTATATATGGGTTTATGGGCTTGCTGCGGCCTGGCGATGCGGATGGCGCTTAAGCTGGTCATATTCGACATGGATGGCGTCCTTCTTTTCAGCAAGCAACTCTATCTCGAGGCGTTCAGGAAGGAACTCGCGCCTTATGGAATAGACTACACGGAGAAAATGCTGGATGCGTATGAGGCCGACCCGAAGAACCCGAATGCGCATAGGGCAGTCATAGCGTACACGCTTCCGCCAGAGCGCAAGAAGGATGCTCCGCTCGTTGCGGACAGGGCCGAGGAGTTCATGACGAAGAACTGGAAGAGGATTGTGAAGCCTGCGCCGGGGGCGGGGGAAGCCATGCTTGGGCTGAAGGCGCGCGGAATAAAGGTTGTCGTTGCGACGAATGCAAATTATGATTATGCGGTTGCCGCGCTTGAGTGGATGGGCATTGGAGGGCTGCCGGATTTTGTGGTGACGGAGAAGGAGGGGTTTGAGGACAAGGCGGATGCGCTGAAGCATGCGATGGGCAGGATTGGCGCGAAGCCCGATGAGACCGTTTACATTGGCGATGTGATGGCGGACGTCCTCGTCGCGAAAAGGGCTGGGTGCGGGTTCGTGGGGTTTGTGGGCGGCCGGTTTAACACTAAGGAGCAGCTGGAATCTGTTGGGGCGGAGAAGGTAGTCAGCAGCATGAAGGAGCTTGCAAAGGCACTCAGATGAGCAGCCTGAATGTCTTCAAAAAGACGAGGCTGAAATACTTTCTGTGAAATGTGCAGGACGGCGAGAATTCTTTCAGGACGAGCTTCTGCACGTCGCCGAACTCGCTTGAGATGTCCTCTACGCTCTGCTCATAGCATTTCTTGACCTGCCTCATCAGCAGCTTCGCCTTCTTGTGCCTGTAAGCTTTGAATGGCGCGTAGATTGGGAGAAGCGTCAGCTGGAAGCGCAGCGCGTCGCGCAGCGCGGCGGAGGCGGCGTCGCTCTTCAGCGCCCTCCGCAAATCCTTGAAAGGCGGCATGGGGCAGTACCTGAGCGTCTCAAGCCTGTGGTAGTAGTATTCAAGGAGGTAGTCGCCCAGGCCCATTGAGAGGACCTCGGAGTTTACGTAGACGTCCTTGAGCGCCAGCAGCGCCTCGGCTCCGACCGCGTTGAAAAGCTCATCAAGCCTCTCGCGCGGCAGCTTCAGCCTGTGCAGGAGTTTGAAGTTGGAGTAATAGCTTGCTTCGTAGCATCCTGCGAGGTGCCTGTCCAGGCCTTTCCGCCTCAGGATGGTGTGGGTTAGCTCGTGCGCGAGCAGGCCCGCCGCTGCCCCGAGGTTTTTCGTGATGAAGGCGTTCTGCGGCGCAATCTGTATGAGCACTATCTCGCGGCCACCCCAGGAGTATGAGAAGGATGTCCGCTCCCGGTTGCAGAAGCTCCTGAAAATGGGCTTCTGGGAGGGTGGAAGCGGGCGGATGACCTCCTTGCAGTATTTCGGGTCGTCGATGATGTAGAGCTCCAGCTCCTTCGGGATTTCGAGCGCGGAGAGCATGGAGAGCGCCTTGATGAAGTGCTTCTCATTCACTTTTCCGCGGCAGATTAGTTTCAAACAAGGCACCACGCTGCTCAACGCTCGATGCGGAGGTGGTAGAAGTGCTCGTCCGCTTCCTTCCCCTTTTTCCCCATGAAGGCAGCCTGCGGCTCGACTTTCGCCCTGCGGAAGCCCGCGAGCTTTGCGATGCGCACAAGGTAGGGGAAGTTGACGAAGGTAGTGAGCGCGCCCGGGGTCCTGAAGATTGCCGGCTGCAGCTTCTTCAGCTCTCCCAGGGAGTTGAAGCCGTAGTCGAACGCATCGATGCGGGCGCGCTTGTGCAGGTATGGGAGAAGCTGCAGCACGGTGGCACCCGCCGCGAGCGGGACGGGCACGGTCATGCCCTCGGGCATCTTCACGAAGTCGTCCAGCAGCAGGAGAATTGAGGTGAGGTCCGGGATTGCTTTCCTGCGGATGACCTCCAGCTCAAGGTGCTTCACGAACGAGCCGTCAACTGCGGAGAGCCCGCGCTCGAGGTGCCTCGCCATCCTTGCGAAGTCCTGCCGCGCAAGCCGCCGCCCGTCCTTCATGTGCAGCGGAATCCTCTGCGGAAGGTGCATCGCAAGCCGCACGTCATTGAAATGGTCGCCCTTGAAGACGAGCATCTGGGAGGGCAGGTCGTCAAAAAGCTCGTTCGAGCGCACGAGAAGGTAGCCGTCGCCTGGAAGGCTCAGCGTTTCCACGTCGGTATGCATGAAGCTGGTGATGTCGCGGTATGTCCTCAAGTGCCTGCTTTTCTTCGCGTCCTCGAGCATCTGCGGGGAGAAGTCCGCGAGCGTGCACTCAACCCTGCCGAAGAAGCCCGTCTTCCCCTTCTCGTCGAGCTCCTTTAGCTTGTCCAGGAAAAACGCCGTGCCGTTCCCGTTCCCGCAGCCAAGGTCGAGCACGCGTATCACGTCCGGCAGCTCGCCGGCCTTGTGCAGCTCGCACAGGTAGCTGTAGAAGTCTTTAGCCTCGGCGTATGCGAGCCTCGGCCCCCTTGAGGTTGCGGTGGTGAAGTCCTCCGCGTATCTCCCGCCGCGCTGGTAGTAGAGCCGGTTGAATACGCGCTGCGCGTCAGGGAACTGAAGCTCCAGAAGCAAGGTTTCTTCTGCCATGGAACGGCTTCTCACGGGGAGTTTATAAATCTGGGCGAACGCCGCTAGCCGCGGACGCAGTAGGTTATGCGGTAGACGCGGCGGCCGTCCTTCACGCCGTGCAGGGTTGAGGAGCGCTCGAGCTTCACGCCGAGACTCTCAAGCAGCTCGAACGCAACCCTGTTGGAGCCGATGTAGAGGTCTATTCCGTGCTTCGACTCGGTTGTCTTGGAGATGAACGTCTTCTCCTTCAGGGACTTCGTGAGACGGTTTGCGTAGGCCTTTGTCTTCTCCGGAGTGCCGCAGCGCACCTGAATTATGGCCTCGTAGTAGCCTGCAACTGCGCGGGAGCAATCGTCGCAAAGTGCCTTCTCCTGCTCCATGAAGAGGCTGCGTGGGAGCTCCACGACGTCTTCGTTTGCGCGCACCGTGAAGATTGCCTGCCCTGGCCCCTGCCCCTTGTCCGGGAGAATGAAGCGCACGGAATCGTAATGCCCTTCCACGGCTTTGCGGGCGAGCTTCTCAAGTGCCTTCTGCTTTGGCGCTTCCCACTTCTCGGTGCGGATTCTCCCGCAGTCCCTGCAGGTGGGAACGCGGATGGGGGACTTGATGGAAAGATGGACGCGCGCCGCAAAGCAGTCCTCGCA
>CAIXRF010000009.1 GCA_903921825.1 uncultured Microcaldota archaeon
CGAAGAACTCCGTGAATGTCGTCTCGTCCATGGGTTCTTTTGGCGTTTCCCATGTATTTAAATTAATACGTTGGATGTCTGTTTTTATGGAAATAAACGACGAAGACCTGAAAGCAAAAATCCTGCACCGGCTCTTCCATAGGCACGCCTGGGCGCACAAGCACGTCGACTTCGCGCACCTCGCATCCGGCTTCCCGCGGCATGCGCGCGGGAGGATACTGGGGATAGCAAAAGAGCTGGTGAGGGAGAACCTCATCATACTGAAGCCCGCCCACTACGGGCTGCAGGTTTCGCTCAATTTCAAAGAGCGCGAAAGGATACTCGCCATCCTGCTCGAATATTCGAAGAAGGAACGGCCGGACTAGTATACTTTCTCTCCTTCGTACACCCTTACGCCTGAGGAAGTTATCGCGATGGGCACCAGGTCCGTTGAATGGTCCGTGCCTCTCATCTTTATCACTTCGAGCGCCCTCACCCTTTTTTCCTGCTTCTCCAGCTTGTAGAGGGCGATGACGCCGTCGGCAACATACTGCGCCAGCGGGTACTTCATCTTCGAGGTCTCGCCTGTCGGCAGCTCGTGCGTGATGAGCGTGGTGCATTCCATCCCCGAGAGGTAGGTCATCATGTCGAACAGCCTCTTCCTGTACTCATGCGGCTTATCAAAGTAGAGCTCCATTACCGAGAGCGAGTCTATCACGCACCTCGTTGTCTTGAACTGCGAGACATAGGTGGTAATCGTGTCTATGAACTGCTCATAGGTCCATTTGTCAATCTTCGTGACATTGATATTCTTCTTCTTTATGTGATCCTTGAATCCGGTCCACCCCGGGAATGCGACCACGCAGTTCTCAATTATCCTTTCCGGCTTCTCCTCAAGGGAGATGAAGAGCCCCTTCTCCCCGTCCTGCGCGCCCTGGTACAGGAACTGCATGCAGAAGCTCGTCTTCCCGGTCCCCGGCCCGCCTGTTATCAGCACGTTCTGCTTGGGCGGCAATCCGCCGTTCAGCATCTTGTCCAGCCCGCTTATCCCAGTCGATATCCTTTCATTTGCCATATTCACCACTTCACATTGGAACCCAATAAGCCTCAAACACGCACTCCTTCTCCCCAAGCGCCGCGCACTTAATCTCTTTCACGGAAATATTCTCCTGGTGGTATGCGCCTGCGAACGCCCCCCTGATAATCCCCCGCAGGATCCCGCAGCAGGGCTTCTCCACCTTCGCAAGCCCGTAGGTCTCAGCGCTCTCCGCAACCCTGAAGATGCCCAGCGGCTCATACCTCTCCACCTTCTCCTTCGGCATCTCGAATTTCACGCTTCCGAGCCCGCTCTTCGTTATGAAATCCGTGAGCAGCTTGGGCACGGCCTTCGTGTCCTTCCCCGCGGCCAAATCCCTCCCAATCGTCTCCCCTGCCTGCACCGCGAGCCTCTCGGACTGGAAGTCTCCGAACATCTTCGAGGAAACCAGCTTGTATATCGTGAGCACGCACAGGTCCGCCTCCTGGCCCATCTTTCTCTTTGAAGCGTCAAGCTCAGCCATGCAATCGCCTAGTAGACCTTCTCCCCTTCGAAGACCTCGATTCCGTCAGGCATCACCTTGAGCGGCGCGACCTCCCTCGCGTGGTCCGTTCCCCTCATCTTCAGGACCTCTATGGCGCGCACCCTCTTCTCCTGCTTCTCCAGGTTGTAGAGCACGATGATGCCGTCCGCGACGAACTGCTCCACCCCGTGCCTCATCCTCGTCCTGTCGCTGGTCGGCAGCTCAGCGGTGAGCACCATTGTGCAGTCAATGTGCGACAGGAAGTCCATCAATTCAAAGAGCTTCCTCCTGAACTCCAGCTCTGTCTCGAAATACATCTTCAGCAGCGTGGATGAATCAATCACAATCCTCCTCGCCTCATGCTGCGTGACATAGGACTGCACCAAATCCACGAGGTGCTCGAAGTTCCACTTCTCCGCCTTCGTAACTATAAGCTCCTCGCTCTTCACCAGCTTCCCCAGGTCCTTCCAGCCCGGGAATGTCGC
>CAIXRF010000010.1 GCA_903921825.1 uncultured Microcaldota archaeon
AGAATTCGACCGGGAAGCCGTCCAGGTTTGTGGAAACCCAGCGTGGAATCCTCAGCTGCAGCAGTTCCTTCGCCAGCACTCCTTCGCGCAGGATGTGGAATGGCTGGTCGGTCGAAGCGAAAACAAGGGGCAGCTTGGCGCCAGGGGAAAGCGGTGATTCTACTATGAGCGGGGAGGAGAAAACCAGCCTGCCGACCACGAGCAGTGCCATGAGGACAAGCGCAGCCGCGTAAAGCCTGTCTTCGCCAACCGCCATCCTTAGTATTCCGGCGCAGCGCGCTTGGGGCATTCTGCCCAGGAGATACATTGCGGCGAGGAGCGCAAAAATTGCGGCGAACTTGATGGGCCAGTCGACCAAGGCGAGCACGAGGACCGGGATGGCGACGAGGAAGACTGCTTTTGCCCCTGCCTCTTCAGCGAACGCCTTGCAAAGCCTAGGATAGCGCTTTGACATTCCGTATACGGCAACCGCTGCGCCCACCGTGAACAAGGCGAAGAGAGCCAAATCGCCCCAAACGGAGGCCGCTTTCGCTTGCTTCGAGAGCATTACCTCTGACACTGAGCTGTTCACGGGGGGAACCAACAGGTAGAGCAGGAGCGATGCGAAAAGCAGGGCTGCGCCTGCCCATATGGAATATCCGCCAATCCGCTTTAATGAGCGCATGCAAATTTTGTTGTGTCGCATCGGTTAAAAAGTCTCCTTCCGAAATTAGCCCGTGAAGGTTTCTGTTTGTATTGGCACGAAAAACGAGGAGAAGGCCATAGTGGGCATAATAAGGGACATAAGGAAGGCTTGGAAGGGCGCTGAGATAGTAGTGGTTGACAGCAGCACGGACAAGACGCCTAGCATTGCCAGAAGGCTTGGCGCGCGCGTGATACGGCAGAAACCGCAGGGCTACGGCATCGCGCTCCGCGCAGCACTCCTTGCAGCGAAAGGCGACATACTCATAACCACGGATTGCGATGGCACATATCCTATGGAGAAGATTCCCCTGATGGTTTCCCTCATTCAAAGCGGCTATGATGTGGTGAGCGCATCGCGCTTCAAAGGCAAGGGCAGGATAAGCAGTATGCCACTCCTCAACCAGTTCGGCAACCGCATGTTCGCCTTACTCGCGAATATTCTTTACGGAACAAGCATTACTGATATTACCACGGGCATGCGCGCATTTAGGAGGGAAGTAATCCACTCATTTGACTGGACCGAAAACGTTGGGCTATCTCTCGAGCTCCTCTTCAGGCCAGCGTGCGCAGGCTTCAAGATAGCAGAGATACCCATAAGTTACAAGCCGCGCTTAGGTGACGTGAAACTCAATCCATTTACGGGCGGGCTGGGCATGGCTAAGACGCTGCTCAAATACCGCATCACACCGCCCAAGAAAAGGGCCACTGCCTGACGCAGAGGCAGGCTCCGCAAATCAGACGGGTCGCAGCTCGAATGCCCTAGACCCATCCGGGTTAAGCGCAGTGAATACGGCGTCCGGGTTGGGCGCTTGGCCTGCCCTGCCCATGTAAAGCGCATGCTGCGCGTGCGGGCAGTTGGGCGGGTCGCAGAGTGTGACCTTGCCCAGTCCCTCGTTCTGGTATTGCGCGGGCGGAATTTGGAGGTAGAAGAGCGCATACATGTACGCGGGGTCCGGGCTCGGTGTGATGAAAATTGCGTCATACTCTCCCTGGTGCGCCTTTATGTAGGCAAATGCAGGGGGGAGTCCGCTCTCCCACCATGCTGCGCTCTGCAGCGGGTACTTGTTGAAGTAGAAGTTGAGGTATCCCGAGGCGCTCAGGCCTATAAGCACGAAAAAGGCAAGGGCGATGGCGATGAGGGCGAGCCTCGGGAGGTAGCGCTTGATGAGGTCGTACACTGCAACTGTGCCATAGGCGGCGATGAGCTCGAAAACCCCTACTCCGGTGATGGCGCGGATGGTGTGAGGAATCCCTTCCCACGTCATCGCAGCCGGGATTGCGAACAGGGCGAGCCAGAGGAGGAGCACCAGGTGCTCCTTGACCTTCTCGCGCTTGAGGAGCGAAAAGGCGATTGCTTCCAGCCCTAAGACAACAAGCGGCGCAAGAAAGAGAGGGAGTTCCCCAGTGCCCGAGGGGAGATGGCGCAGGTTCCG
>CAIXRF010000011.1 GCA_903921825.1 uncultured Microcaldota archaeon
ATAATTAAGGATGCGCTCGAACAAGTCTAGTTCCATGGCGAGGGGCGAAGCCGTTTCCTGGGTTGATGCGGCAGCCATGATCACCGCGACCACTATTGGCGCGGGAATTCTTGCGCTGCCGATTGCGCTTTACTCATTCGGGACGCTAGGTGCCGCGCTCATCCTTCTCTCTGTCGGGCTCCTCAGCCTTGTAGCCTCTTTTCTGCTGGCCGAGCTGCTCATGCGCACGGACGGGGTAACGCACCTGCCCTCGCTCGTAGACACGTACCTTGGGAAGCCGGGGCTCGCGCTCGTTTTCGCGGGAATCCTCATCTACATCTACGGGGCGCTAACGGCTTACCTTATTGCCGGAGGCGCGCTGGCTGAGGCGCTGAGCAACGGGAGAATTCCTAGCTATGTGGGAACGCTCGCCTATTTCGCGATTGTGACCGCAGTCGTCCATGGCGGCGCGAGGATGGTGAAGGGCGCGGAGAAGGCTTCGCTCGTGGTGCTCCTAGTCCTTTCGCTCCTGATAGCGGCGCTCGCGCTTCCGCACTCAGGACTCGTGGCTGGAACTGCTGGGGCGGGAGAGATTCCTGCGGCTTTCGGGGTCACGCTATTCGCCTTTTTTGCGCATGAGATTATCCCATCTGTGAGGAACATGATGGGGAGGAACAAGCGCGGGCTCATAAAAGCGCTCGTAGTTGGGACGGCGATCCCGATTGTGCTATATATCGTCTGGACAGTCGTGCTCATGGGCGCAATCCCGCAGCCTTTGCTCGAAGCGGCGGGGGCTGCCGGGCAGCCGGCGACAGTCCCGCTCGGCATTGTTGCGGGCTCGCTCGCAATACTGCTCGGGAGCGTGTTCGCGGTGTTCGCGACAGGCGGCTCCTATGTCGGCACATCCTTCGGGCTCGTAGATGTGTTCAGGGACCTGTTCTACGACATCCACCGGCGCATCGGAAAAAACCTCGCGCTCCTGTTCAGCGTGCTACCCCCGCTTTATGTGGCAGTGGAGTCGCCCCATGGCTTCGTGAAGGCGCTCGAGATTGCTGGAATCTACGGGGGAGGGGTTGCGATAGGCATAGTGATACCGCTCGCATACCTGGTTGCGCGCAGGAAGGGAAGGAGGAAGCCGGAGTTCTCGCTTCCCTCGCCGCTCGGGGAGGTTCTTGCCGCGCTGCTTCTGGGGGTCACGCTGGCGATGCTCATCTACGAAACTTATTCGCTGCTCAGCGGAATGTAGCGGCGAAACGGTAATAAAGCGGCCGAAGGCGTAATGTAGCGGGTGTTGCTGTTTCAAACCACCCTGTGCGGGAACTGGCAAGAGACTTGAACTGTGGATTGGTGATTTGAATGGCTGGCTTCATCGAACGCAATAAACTAAAACTGAATTATTTAGCCGCATTTACTAGGATAGCTGTCCTTTTGCTAATGGTGCTTAGTATTGCTAAGGCGGTGGATTACTCGTGCACTGCGGATGTTGTTTTTTCGTTCTACCATGACAATGTTCGTTTTAGTGACTCGAACATGGCAATTGAGTATAGATACGCAGATGCCAACACGTCGGAAATGCTTAGCTGCGATATCCCGTTGCGCAAGGCGGATTCATGTACGCTGAGGACGGGGTGTCTCTCGGGTTCACATGTTTCAAATGTGTCGCTTATTTTCGAAAGCCCAGCCTTGAACCAAACTTTCGCCTCCCTACCAGTGGAAATAAGATTTGGCTACAGCGAGTCAAACACCTACAATTACAGTGTAAACCTTCTTGGCAATGGAACCGCAGATTTGACTCTCCTTGACCACAAAACCTCGGAGCATTACACTTCGAAGGGAGGAGACGTGTTCACGTTGTTATGCCTCGGCTCCTTATCTCTTTTATTCTTGCTTATAGAACAGATTAAGTGGCCGCTGCTGTTCGCCGTTCTGCTTGCCGCTTTCCTTGCATCTTTGTGGCTACGGCAGAAAACGCTAAAGAGGCGGCGCAAAACCAGATAATCCTGCGAAGATTTTAAATGGGGCGAGCGAAAGCTACGCTATGGCTGGCGAATTCGAGAATATCTTCCTGAAGATCGGGATTGGCGATTCTGTTTTGGTTGAGGGCGGGGCGGATTCCGGGAAGGAGTTCTTCTGCAGGCTGCTCCTCAGGCAGGGGCTGGACGCGGACTTTCCCGTCGCAGTCCTCTCGTTCCATCCTGAGGCGCACATCGCCTGGTTCAGGGAATACGCCGGGAAGGGGCTGGGCAGGGTGAGGCATGCCGAGGCGCCCGACAACCTGACTGAGATGGGCATTGCGCTGAAAGAGCAGGCGAAGGGGTGCAGGTTCGCGTACATCGACTTCTTCGAAATTCTCTCCGCGAAGCTGGATGCGAACGATATCCTTGAGGCAATAGGGTTCAATGCGAAGAAGCTGAAGGCCGGGAAGGCCTCGCTCGTGCAGGCAGTGAACCCGGAGTCAGTTGATGCGCGGCAGATGTCAAGGCTCAGGGAGATTTTCGACATAGTGATTGAGGTCAAGAGGAAGGGGGAGAAGCTGGAATACAGGTACAGGAAGCACCCGACGGAATTCGATGAGGAGTGGCAT
>CAIXRF010000012.1 GCA_903921825.1 uncultured Microcaldota archaeon
ATCCACTCGCACGGGATGGCGACGATGGGACTTGCCGCGGACAGGGCCGCGCACGCGCTCAAAATCCCCTACGTTGCGACGCTGCACACGCTCATACCGCGTGCTACGCACTACGTTTCGAACATAGGCGCCGTGAAAAATCTGATGGAGAGCGCGGCATGGGGCTACCTGAAGCTCTATTACAACAGGTGCGACGTCGCGCTCGCGCCCAGCGTGGTCGTGAAGGAAATGATGGAGCAGCATGGCATAAGGAACGTGAAAATCCTCCCGAACGGCATAGACACCAGGAGGCTGCGGCCGGGGCTCAAGGAGGGAAAGGTGCGCGAGCTGTGGGGCCTCGAAGGGAAAAAGGTAATCCTCCACTTCGGCAGGCTCGTGCTCGAGAAGAACATCGAGCTTCTGATGAAGTCCGCGCTCATGGTCGTTGAGGAGGAGCCCGATGCCCATTTCCTCGTCGCGGGAACCGGGCCTGCCGCGGCGTATTACAGGGAGCTCGTGCGCAAGAAGGGGCTGGAAAGGTATTTCACCTTCGCTGGCTTCGTGGAGGACAGGCTCGTGACGAGCTGCTATGCGTGCGCGGACATCGTAGTAGTGCCTTCGAAGTTCGAGACGCAGGGACTGGTAACGCTGGAGGCGATGGCATGCGGGAAGCCGGTGGCGGGCGCGAACTTCCTCGCGACCCAGGAGATAGTGCGGGATGGCTACAACGGTTACCTGTTCGATCCCGACGAACCCGAGGACTGCGCGGAGAAGATAGTGCGGACGATGAGGGAGAAGGGCCGCCTCTCGAAGGGGGCGCGCGAAACCGCTGAGGAGTATTCGATAGGGAAGTGCGCGGACAGGCTTCTGTCGCTCTACGGGGAGTTGATCTGATGCCGAAGGTTTCCATTGTAATACCGACGCTGAACGAGCAGTATGCGCTCCCCCGCTGCCTCGAGTCTCTGGACAAG
Source organism: uncultured Microcaldota archaeon (assembly GCA_903921825.1). Lineage (GTDB taxonomy): Archaea > Micrarchaeota > Micrarchaeia > Burarchaeales > Fermentimicrarchaeaceae > CAIXRF01. The sequence goes on from CAIXRF010000012.1 coordinate 951, forward strand.
CAGTCGTTCGAGGACTTCGAGGTGCTGGTAGTCGATTCCGGGAGCATGGACAGGACGGTTTCCATCGCGAGGAAGCACGGGGCGCGCGTCCTCTACGAGCCGAAGCTCGGCTTCGCGGTCGCAAAGAACTTCGGCGCTGCCGAGGCCGAAGGTGAGATACTCGTATTCACCGACGCGGATTCGGAATATCCGAAGGACTGGCTCAAGAGGGTTGAGGGGCATTTCGGGAGGAAGGAGGTCGTAGCCGTCTTCGGGCCCCTCCGGCCCATGGAGCAGCGGCTGCTGCACAGGGTGATGTTCGCGCTCACGACCAATTGGCTCCCGCGCATCTCCGCGCTTTTCGGCTTCTACATCGCGCAGGCGCCGAACCAGGCCTTCAGGAGGAACGCGTTCGAGAAGGTAGGGGGCTTTGACGAGAGGCTGAGGATGCTCGAGGACAACGAGCTGCCGAACCGCATAAAGAGGCTCGGGAAGGTCGTGTTCGACCCGCGGATGTTCGTGCTCTCTTCGGCAAGGCGTTTCGAGAAGGAAGGCTACCTCCGGGCGACGAGGAGGTTCCTGGAGGCGTATTGGAAGATATACGTCCAGAGGAAGGCGGCTGCTGAGGACTACCCGCTTTATAGGTAGCCCAGCATGCTTCCGGAAGGAGGCTGCGGCCGAGGAGTATCCGCCGTATAAGCAGCCTAGTCGCATCCGCCGCAAACTTCGCGGTATACGCTGTCCCAATTTGCGGCTATTATGTCCCAGTCAAAATTCTTCAGCGCACGCTTCCTTGAGGCCGCTTCCATTTTTTTGCGCAGGCCGTCATCCTTCAGCAGGGCGAATATGTTGTTGCAAAGGGCGTCGGAGTCCCGCGGCGGGACTATCAGGCCGCAGCCTTCAGCGACTACCTCCGGGATGCCGCCCGCGCTGGTCGCGACGATGGGCTTGCCGCATGCGAGCGCCTCGGAGAGGACGACCGCGCTCGGCTCGTAGAGCGATGGGAGGGCGAAGATGTCTGCGGAGTTGTAGTAATATGGAAGCTCAGCTTCGGGTATTCCGGTGGTGATGGAGAACGAGCCGGCGATGCCGAGCGACTTCGCATGCGCGAGGAGCTGCTCCTTGAGCGGGCCTTTGCCGATTATGAGGAGACGCGCGTCCGGTATCTCCTGCCTGAGCTTCGCGAACGCATCGAGCAGGTAGCTGAATCCCTTCTGGGTCACGAACCTGCCGTTTGAGAGGATGAGGGGCGCGGATTCGGGGATGCCGAACTTCTTCCGCACATCGCCCTCGCCCTTCCCCGGAGCGAACGCCTTGGTGTCCACGCCGTTGTATACCACGCTGCATTTTCCGTGCATGCCCTTCGGAATCGTCGTTTCCATCGCGGACCTGCTCACGCAGTTTATGTGGTCGCACGCGGAGAAGAAGAGCCTGCCGAGCGTGTCATCGTAGAGGCCGCCGAAGAGGTCGGTCGAGGGCGAGATTCCGCTGGGGCGCGAGTTGTGAATTGTGAGCATGAGCTTCTTCCGCATCACGAGCTTTATCGCCGCAAGCGTCGGCGGGTAATACCAGAAGCGGTTGTGCGCATGGAATATGTCCGCTTCCGCGTGGGCGAAGAGGTCGGGGAGGAACAGGGGCGAGATGGTGAAGGGAGGAGGAAGGAAGGAGAGGGGAAGCCTGTCGAAATAGATGGAGGCCGTGCGGTGAATCTCCATGCCCTCAATCTCCTCGTGCCCCACGCCGTTGGCCTGCGGAATCATGGAGGTCAGGACTGAGATCTGGTGGCCCCGCTTCACGAGCCTCTTCCCCACCTCGTAGACGACCTTTTCCGTCCCGCCGAAATACGGGAAGAAGAGCGGGTCGAGCATGCAGATTTTCATTTGTCTTTACACCTCAAACGTTTTTCCCAGCGGGGGCCTCGAGCATCCATGCCCTCGCATCACACCTCGAACATTTTTCCTATCGCTGGGGCGTATGCCTCGAAGCCCATGCCGCAGAGCTCCTCCGCGAACTTCTCGCACTCGTCTCCGTGGATGCAGAATATCTTCTCCGGGTTCGCTCTCTTCACGAATTCGATGAGGTCGCTCCTGCCCGCGTGCGCGCTCATGTCCAGATACTCGACGGGAGTCTTTATGTCGGTTGTTATGCCATCGACCTCGATCTGCTTTTTTTCTAGGAGGCGGCGCGCGTTCGTGCTCTCTATCTGGTAGCCCGTGAGGATGATTTTCGAGCGCTCGTTGAGGCGCAGCAGGTAGCTGAGCGCGGGGCCGCCCTCGAGCATGCCTGCGCTTGAGATGATGATGCCTGGCTTGGAGAGCGCCTTTTTCCTCTGCGCCTCCGTCTCCACCCATTCCGCATTCTTCATCCCCTTGCGCAGCGCGTTCGCGTCCTTCACGTAGCTCGGGTAGTCCGCGACTATCTGCGTGGCGGTCCTGGACATCCCGTCTATGAAGACCTCTGCGCCTGGGGCGAGCTCCGGCATCAGGATGAGAAGCTCCTGGCTCCTGCCCACCGCGAATGCGGGAAAGAGGACGTTGCCGCCAAGCTCCAGCGTCTCCCGTATCTCCTCCTTCAGCCGCCTCTCGAGCTCCTTGCGCGGAGGGTGGTCGCGCTGGGAATATGTCGATTCGATGAGCAGGATATCGGCCTTCTCCGCAAAGTCCGCCCCGCGGTGCAGCCTCGTTTCCTCAAGCTTGAAGTCGCCGGTGTAGACAAGGCGCTTGTGCTCCGCGTATATCTCGGTGACTGCGGAGCCGGGTATGTGCCCTGCGTCCGCGAGCGTGAGGGTGATGTCGCGCGCCAGGGGGAAGGGCTTCCGGTAGCCGAGCGGGATGAAGGCGTGCTCGAACTTCCTGAGCAGGAACGGGGCGAATGGCGCGTGCCCTTCCCGCAATTTGGCTATCTTCAGCGAGTCCTGTATCAGGAGCGAGGAGAGGGCGAGCGTGGGGTATGTGCTGAAGCACGGGACGTTCGCGGACTCGTATATCGAGGGGGCGAAGCCGCTGTGGTCTAGGTGCGCGTGGGAGAGGACGTAGGCGTCCAGGAAGCCCTGGAATGGCATAGGGTATTCGGTGCGGCCGCCCAGCTTCACCCCGTAGTCAAGCAGGATGCGCTTGCCGGCATCGAGCAGGATTCCGCTCCTGCCCACCTCCCGCGCCGCGCCCAGGAAATGCAACTTCATGAAATCAGAAGCCTTTTTAAGTGTTGGAATAAAAAAGGGTTCCGTGGATGAGCTGACATTTCAAGACCTTGCGCTGCTTGAGAAAATCGGTGAGGACACCGTATTGGAGAAGTTCGGCCCGCGCATAAACTCCGCCTTCTTCGACGCGGCGAACATGCTCGGGACGCTGAAGCAGAAAGGGTTCATAGACTTCAAGTCATCATACCCCGGGCCGACCGAGGTCTTCCTGACGGAGAAGGGGAAGGGAGTCATGGCGCTTGCCAGGGAGAGGGGCGTGCAGGAGCTCGACCAGCTTGACGAGATGATACTCAAGAAGATTGCGGACGGATTCAAGGAGCCGCGGCACATACAGGAGAAGATAAACCTGAGGAGCAGCGACCTCGCGTTCCACCTCAACCGGGTGGTTGTGCAGAACTATGCGAGCTACGCATTCAGGAGCGGGAGGATAGAGTTCAGCCTCACCGACGAAGGCTACAAGAGGGCGGGCTACCCGTCGCCTGCCAGCGAGGAAGAGCTGACGAGGGAAGGCGATGATGCCGCGGAGATAATGGGCGCACCGGGCAGGCCCGCAGCAGCGGCAATGGAGCCCCTGCCGTCCCCTCCAGCGCACCATAAGAGTGCAGTGAAGCTGGACAGGGAGGCGATGAGGAAGGCGAAGATGGAATACTACGTGGGATTCATGCCCAGATACCTCCTCACTGGGCTGCTCGCGCTCGTCCTCATCGCACTTGGCATTTACTACTTCTTTTTCATGAAGAGGTAAAAAATGGCTGCGGACTTTTCCCGGGAGGGAATGACGAAGCTTCTCGGGAAGTACGGCATCCGCGTTGCCGAGGAGGGAATTGCGCGGAGCCCGAAGGAGGCTGCGGCTTTCGCGAGGAAGTTCGGCTACCCTGTCGTGCTGAAGATAGTTTCTGACGAGATAATCCACAAGTCGGACGCCGGCTGCGTGAAGACGAACATCGTGAACGAGCACGACCTGCTCTCCGCATACGCGGTGATAATGAGGAACGCGGGGAAGGCGCGCGTGCAGGGGATGCTCGTGCAGAAGATGGCGAGGAAGGGGCTGGAGCTCATAGTCGGGGGAAAGAAGGACCCGCAGTTCGGCCCGCTCATACTTTTCGGAATCGGCGGAATTTTCGTGGAGGTGTTCAGGGACGTGAGCCTGCGCGTCTGCCCCATCACGAAGGCGGACGCGCTCGAGATGATGGACGAGATAAAGGGCGCGCCCCTGCTCAAGGGTGTGCGCGGGACCGTCCCGGTGGACAGGGAGAAGCTCGCGCAGCTGCTCGTTTCAGTCTCAAAAATGCTGTACGAGAACCAGGGGATATGCGAGCTGGACCTGAACCCGGTGATTGCATACGCGGACGGATATTTGACGGTGGATGTGAGGGTGATTAGGTGCGCAACCGAAGTTGCGCAGTTATCGCCGAAGGCGATTTGATGTACGACCTGAAGCCCATATTCGAACCGAAGAGCGTTGCGATAATCGGCGCAGCCAGGGAGCCCGGAAAGATAGGTAACGTGATAGTCAGGAATTTCGTTGACAGCGGATTCACTGGCGAGATATATCCAGTAAATCCCAACGCCACGGAGGTGGACGGGCTCAAGTGCTACAAAAGCGTGCTCGCGATTCCCAAGAAGGTGGACTCCGCGGTGATAGCCATTCCCGCAAGGCTCGTGCCGCAGGCGCTTGAGGAGTGCGGCAGGAAGGGAGTCAGGGGCGTGGTCGTGATAAGCGGCGGCTTCGCAGAGGTCGGAAACTACGAGCTCGAGGCCCAGCTCGCCACAATCGCGAAGAAGTATGGCATGGCAGTGGTAGGGCCGAACTGCCTCGGAGTGGTCAATCCCTCCGCAAAGGTCGACAGCATATTCCTCCCAACCTACAAGATGGGCAGGCCGAAGGTGGGCGGCGTCGCGTTCATAATGCAGAGCGGCGCGGTGGGCAGCACCATCCTGGACCTCATCGCGCGCGAGGGCTTCGGAATCAGCAAGTTCGTCTCCTACGGGAACGCGGCGGTCGTCGACGAGACGGACCTGCTGGAATATCTTGCGAAGGACAAGCAGACGCGCATAATCATCCTCTACATTGAGGGAGTGAAAAGGGGGAAGGAGTTCTTCAAGGCGACGAAGAAGCTGGCGAAAATCAAGCCCATCGTCGCGATAAAGGCGGGAACCACCGAGGTCGGAGCGAGCGCGGCGAAATCCCACACCGGCTCGCTCGCAGGCAACTACGCCGCATACCACGCGCTCTTCAGGCAGAACAGGGTGATTGAGGCCAGGACGCTGGACGAGGTTTTCGATTTCGCGAAGATATTTGAGACGCAGCCGCACTGCACAGGGAAGCGGGTGGCGATAATAACGAACGGCGGGGGAATGGGCGTGCTGACCACCGATGCGGTGATAGAGAACGGCATGGAGCTTGCGGAATTCACCGAGGAAACGCGGGCGAAGGTGAAGGAGACGATGCCGCTGACCGTCAATGCGCGCAACCCGCTCGACCTCACGGGGGATGCGGATGCGTCGAGATATGAGGCCGCACTGAACCTCGCTTATGGCGACCCCACGGTTGACGCCATCATAGTGATAACGCTCTTCCAGACGGTGAGCTTAGACTCACGCGTTGTAGACGTCGTGGTGAAGGCGGCCGGGAAGGGCGAGAAGCCGCTCATCACCATCGCGCTGGGAGGGGAATACACGGAGATGCAGAGGAGGGCGCTCGAGAGCTCGGGAGTGCCGTCGTATGCATCGCCAAGCGCCGCGGCAAAATCCCTTGCCAAGCTAATCGAGTATTCGCGCTTCACCGCGAAGGCTAAGAAGCGATGAGCCGCTTCAGTGCCTCTTCCGCAAGCCCCCTCTTTTCGGATGAGAGAAGCTCAACCAGCTCCTGAATCTCGGGCGTCGGCTCGACGCCGTTCTTCTTCAGCCTCTCCAGAAGTAGCTCGGCGCCCATCTCCCTGAGCGACTGCGAGCTCTCCCTCAGCGCCCTTATCTGCTCTATCCTCGCCTTCAGGTCGCCGGATGCGAGCGCCTTGTCAATTAGCAGAAAGGCGCGGCCTTCGAACTCGCGCTCGAGAGCGAACGTGTCGAAGAAATGCGGCTGCGAAAGCGTTCCGACAAGCCTGAGCCGCACGATGGGGCGCGGGCCTTTCGCCGAGGAGAGCGCATCCTCTACCTCCTTCCTCGCCGCGGCCTCCGCTTCCTCCGGCTTCGCGCCGTCCAGGCGCAGTTCGCGGAAAATGAAGGGCCTGCTCTGGATGCGCATGAACTCCGCCGAACGCGTCTTCGTGTCGAAGAGGTAGAAGCCCTTCCCGGCCTCCTCATCCTTCCTGAGCTGCGTGACTACCGTGCTGCCGGGAATCAGGATGCGCTTTCCCGCAATCTGAGTGTCGCTGTGCGCGTGCATGTGGCCGCACACGTAAAGGTCGAAGCCCTCCGGCAAATCCTCGGCGCTCATCGCCTCGCCGCGCGCCGGGATGAAGTCGCTCAGGGTCTGGTGGAACACGAAGATGTTGTATGCGCCGGGCACGGGCTCAGGCTTGAGCGCGTCTATCGCGTCCTTAGCCTGCCGCTCAGGAACTCCGCCGAGCCCGGTTATGGCGACCTTCTCGCCGTCCTTCTCGAAAACGACTGACGCGGAGTGCGCGTTGAGAAGGAAGCCGCCCGCCTCCAGGACCTGGATGGGATTCATGAGCGCCTTCGCGCGCATCTCGTGCGTGCCGTGTATCGCAACGATAGGGGCGTCGCACGCCTGCTTCCGCCCATCGCGCGCGGAAAACGCGGAGATTTTCGCGCCCCATTTCCTGAGGAGCGTGAGCCTGAATATTGAGAACGCCTGCGAGAGGGCCTCGGGCCGGGGAAGCTTGGTGTCGAAAAGGTCGCCCGCGAGCAGGAGCGCGTCCGCCTGCTCTGCCGCCTGCGCCATTGCGGACTGCGCCTGCTCGAACGCGTCCTGCGCAAAGCGCTCGTAGCCCAGATGGAAATCGGAGAGTATTGCGACCTTCATTTTCCCACACCCGGGAGAAGCATGGGTAAATATTTATAGGCAGGGCTATAAAAACTGCTCATGACGGAGGAAGTAGTGACGCTCGTTTCCACTGCAGTAGTGATAGTCGTCCTAGTAATCGTGTTCGTCTACTACATAACGAGGTAGCGCAGAATGGCATATATTGACTGGAGGATTGCCAGCCTTGGAGTCATGCTCCTCGTTGGCGTTTTCAACGTGATTGCGCGCAAGTTCTTCGAGCAGGGAGAGGACTGGCGCATCTTTATCCCAATAGCCGCGGTCGCATGCCTCGCGCTCATCGCATATTTCGCCGTCTCCTATCGGGAGGTCAAAATCACTGAGTCAGGGGTTGCCATCGCGCTCGTGATGGGGGCCATGGTCGGGCTGAGCGCGCTGCTGACTGCGATTGTGTATGCCAACAAGGCCGCGCCCCTGAGCGTCGCGGTGCCGATAATGAGCATGAGTATGATAGTTACCGCCGCAATTGCGGTGCTGTTCCTTGGCGAGCAGCTAACGCCCGTGAAAGCGCTTGGCGTGCTGCTTGGCGCTGCGAGCATCGCGCTTCTTGCCTGGCAGTAGCGCACCCTCATTCTCCAGAAGCAGCCTCTTCGCCTTTTCCCCGCCCTTCCCGGAATAGCCGCCAATCTTGCCGTCGCTCCTAACGACTCGGTGGCAGGGTATCTTGAGCGGGAACGGGTTCTTGCCTAGGGCAGTGCCAACTGCGCGGCATGCGCGCGGGCGGCCTATCGCCTCCGCTATCTGCTTGTAAGTCCGGGTTTCGCCCCTAGGTATCCTGGCGGTTTCGCGCAGGACAGAAATGGAAAAGGCACTTAGTACTTCTCTCTTCTGGATGCTGGCGGCATCACGCAGGGCCGCGGGGGAGAATCTTGCCATCTATGCGCTCCAGCGCCGAAGCGCGGATCTGCTCTTTCGCGAGCTGCACGCAGCGCTCGAGCGCCTGCTCCTGCAGCTCCTTTTTCGGGCCGTCGGCGCCTGACGCAGCCGGATGCCCGCCGCCGCTCCCGCCTATCATGCCCCCGATGTCGGCCATTATCGCCGCGACGTCGGCATGCCGCTCATCCACGAGCGCGGCCCTGCACCTCGCGGAGATGCGGAGCTCGTTGCGCGTTTCCTGCGCGACGAAGGCGTAGTCCGCGCCCAGCTCCACGAGCATGGATGCCGCCTCCGCCTCGTAGCTGCTTGCCGAGGAAGTTGCGAATATGAAGTCGCCCGCGCGGTACACCTTCGCGCGCGAGAGGGACTTGAGGATGACGACGCGCTCGTTCGCGTCCTCGTGGCTCTCCACCATCGCGAACACCTGCGCGAGGGAGAGCTTCGTGCGCGTGAGGAGGTATGCTGCTATCTCAAGCGTGCGCGCTGTCGCGCTCTCCAAGTCCGCGCTGTCGAAAACAATCCCCATGAGCAGCAGCTCGGCGCAGCGGCTGGAGATTGGGAAGTCCAGTGCCTTGAAAACCTCGAAGACGAGCTCGCATGTGGCGGATGCGTGGTTGTCTATGAGCAGATGCGTTGCCTTCACCGCGTCCGTGTGCAGGGTGTGGTGGTCCAGGACTGCGATGTCGCCGGGGAAGCGCCGGATGTAATCGGCCATCCCGGCGAGCATGAGGTAGGAGTTCGTGTCCAGGATGATGAGCGCGGAGGGAGAGAACGAGAGGTCTTTGAACCTCAGCACTTCCCCGCCGAAGCGCTCGTTTAGCTTCCGCCCGGAGCTGCCAAGGCTGTCGGGGACGACTATCCTCCCCTTCGGAAAATATTCTTTGAGCGCGAGCGCGGCTGCGAGGGTGTCCACGTCCGCCTGCGAGTGGAGCGCAAGCAGCACCGGGCTGCCGCGGTTCTTCAGGAACAGCTCGAGCAGTTCGCGCACAGCCGCTCCACCTCAGCTGCCGCCCTTCATCCCCTTGGTCGCAGCGTCTATCTTCGCCTTCAGCTCGACAAGGCGCGACCTGAGCTTCTCCTCCTGCTTTGCGAGGACCTGCACCCTGACGAGTATCGTATCCTTCTTCTCGCCCAGCTCCTTCGTGAGCTCGTCCTTCGCGGCCTCCACGAGCACGAGGCCGGTCGACCTGTAGACCTTGCCCTGCGCCTTCTTCAGCGTCTCGAGCGCGCCTTCCACCTCGTCCGCCTGCCCCTTGAGCTGGCTCCTCTGCATGATTACCATCTGGAGCTGGCCCTGAAGCTGCTGGAACTCAATAACGTGCTGTTCCGTTTCCTTCGATATTTCTGCCATGCTATCCCTCCGCTTCCGTGCCTGCGATTATGACGCTCAGAAGCCTTAAATATGTGCCGACGGAGGCGCGCAGCGCCGGCAGGTCCGCGGCTGAAACGGCGACGCGCAACACGCTCCCTGTGACGGAGAGCTTGGCCTGCGAGCGGTCCCGCTCGACCTTCTCGGATTCGAGGACCTTCAGCGCGCTCCTCGCCTCACTCGTGGACTTGAAAGGTATCTGCAATTCCGCTTTCATTCGAACACTCCAGCTGCAGTTCAGGACCGATTTTCCTTCTGCGAAACATGAACGCAAGCGAATCCTTCGTGGCTTTCACCGAGATGGGTTCCGCCTCCGCAGGCACGGGATGCAGTTCGACTTTCCTTATCTTCAGCTCCTCTCCGAGCCACGCCCAGGAGGATGCGGAAACGGCGACGAGCCGCATCGCATCCGGCTTCCCGCCCTTTTCCGTGACGATGACGACCTTCGGCTTCCCGAGCTTGCGCGCGCGGGAGACCACACCTTCCATGCTCTTCTTCCCCCTGCGCTCGAAAACCGCGCGCGGGAGCACGGATGCGAGGGACTTGCAGAGCTCAACTGAAGCCTTGCCTCCCCCCTTGCTGGCGGTTACGTAAAACATGAGCAGGATTAGTCCGTCTTGACTTCCTTGGCTATGGGCGGGCGCTCCTTGAAGAGGACGCGGTTGCCGCAGTAGGGGCATCGCACGAAGACCTCATCGAGCTGCTTGATCATTTTCTTGCATTTCATGCACTTGAACATGCGCTCATCCCTCCTTGCCCACCCGGCTGCCCTTCTTGATGTTTATGAGAAGCCTGCGCGACGCCTCGCCAATCGGCGTCGTGAGCGAATAGGCCCCGCCGGCGAAGTTTGCGCCGCAGGAGCGGCACTGCCACCTCGCGTAGCTGCTGCGCTTCACTGCCGTCTTTCCGCACTGCGGGCATGGGTATTTGGATGTCCGCTGCCTGTCTACCGCGGCCGCCAGCTTCCTCAGCGATGCGCCGTACCTGACTTTCGACTTTGCCATAAGCATTCCTCCCTCACATTTTCGACAGACGCATATAAAAGCTTCATATAAGGGAACGAAGTTCCGCGCCCTTCCTGAACGCCATGTCCGCGAGCTGCGATATCTCGTCCCTCGTGTACCCACCTGAGCCGCCCTTCTGCATCGCAGCGATGCGGTCCGCGGTTGTCGCTATCGTGAGCCTCGCGTCCATCGCCTTCTCCTCGTCGAACGAGGGGTCGAGGATGTTCGTGGAGTCTATCTTTGCGAACGTGCATGCGACGCAGTCGTCCCCGAGCTTCAGCGGGCCGGAGTATTCGCCGTGTATTACTTTCCCGTCCTCATACTTCGGCTGCCGCGCAGTGCGCAGCGCCGCGGCGGCGGCGAGTGCGGCGGCGTCTATCAGGTTGCCATCGTGGTCCAGGACATAGACGTCGACGAACGTCATCCACACCTTCCCTTCCTCTATGAAGAGGGATTTCAGGTCTATCGTGTTCGCGCTCCTTATGCCCCTGTCGACAACGCGCGCTATCTCTATCGACTCCGGGCTGGGCGGGCCGGGCTCGAACGTGGGCGATGCCATGGGGAGCAGCTCCGCGTTCGTCGAGAGCACGCCCTCTTCGGGCCTGTCTGCGAAAGGCGTGCCGATGCCCATCTTCACGCCCACGAGCACCTGCGTCTGGCCGAGGTGGACGCGGGCGCTGCCCTCTGCCGCTGGGATGGCGCCCTTCTCCACAACTATCGGCCGGTATTCTTCGAAGCCGCGCTCGTCCGGCCTTTTCCCCTTCCTCATTATGTCCTTCACGAAATCCTTCTTGACTTCATCGAGTATCTCCATCGCAATCACCTACTGCTGCCACTGCGCCCCTTCCGCGGGCCGCGCGGGTGCAATCCCCTTCGCCTCCTTCTCAGCATACCGCTCCTTCAGCGCCCTTATCTGAAGCTCACTGACCTGCTTGGACGCCTCGAAGGCGATGTCGAGCGCCTTCATCAATTCGTCCTTCGTGAGCAGCCCGTCCATCTGGAGCAGGAGAACCTCGCCCGTGCGTTGCGAGAGCGCTACGGGTATGTCGGACTCGCCGAAGTTGTCTTCGTATTTCCCGAAGTCCGCGGCTATCTGCCCGTCTATCTTCCCCACTGCGACGCCGCACACGATGTCCTTCATAGGTATCCCCGCGTCCGCGAGCGCGACTGCCGCAGCCGTCAGCGCTGCGATGCGCGTCCCGCCGTCGGACTGCAGGACCTCCATGTACACATCTATCGCGGTCTTGGGGAAGTGCTCCGCGAGCACGACGTTCTCGAAGACCTCGCGTATCACCTTGGAGATTTCGGTGGAGCGCCTGTTCGGCCCGCTCCTCCCGTGCTCCTCCATAGAGCAGAAGGGCGCCATAGTATACCTGCACCGCACGACCGCGTGGTATGGGTTTACGTCGTGGCGCGGTATGCACTCGCGCGGGCCATAGACCGCCGCGAGGACCTTGTTGTTGCCCCACTCCACGTAGGCGGAGCCGTCCGCCTTGTTCAGGACTCCTGCCTTTATCTTCAGGGGCCTCAGGTCCGTGAGCCCCCTCCCGTCCATCCTCTTCCCGTTAACAATCAATTGCATCTTTTCCATGTCAAACACCCTGTTCCGGCTGCTGCGCCGGCTGTTGCGGCTCCTGTAGAGGCTGCTGAGGCTGCTGCTGAGGCTGCTGCGCTTCTGCGCTTACGTTCAGCAGTGCTGCTATCCTGTCCGTCAGGCCCGGGATGTGCGCCTCCTTCGCTATCTTCAGTATTGCGACCACCGCAAGGCCGCTGTTCCCTCCCCTCAGCCACACCCGCCCGTTCTTTCCCACGATTATCTCGCTCTTCGTGGCGCCCTGAATCATGTTTATCATCGAAGACCGCTTTCCAATCACGCGCGGAATCTTCACGGAGAGTATCTCCATTATCTCCCCGCCCTCGAGCTTCGACGCGTCGCTAAGGTGCACGTTCTTCACCTCATCGACCTCCTGCACCTTTGCGATGAGTATGTCGCCGAGCTCGAACTCCTCTCGCGTCTCTTTGTTCGAGAGGAAGCCGATGTAGGGCGACTTTATGTCGAGGTTGTAGCCCGCGAACTTCACGTCCTGCACCACGCCAACTACGTAGTCGCCTATGCTTGGTAGGTAGCAGCCCTCGAGGGGCACGAGCTTCCCGTCCGTCTCGTCGTAGAGCCCGAGTATGCTCGAGTATGTCTTGCCGCCTTCGATGAATGCGAACGGCGCGGGTCTGGGCGTGTCCGCGAGCTTCTCGCCCGGAACCACGACGCGCGTTATGTGCGGGCCCGGAGTCTCGGGCTGCTCCTCGATGCGGTGCTCGAACTTCTGCCCTCCCGGCGCGCCGTAGCGCGGGGACGGCCTGTCCCTTTCGGGGAACTCGCGCCTGCCGAAGCTTCTCCTCGGCGGGCCCCCCTCCCTTCGCGGCCCTCCGCTGCGGGGGAACCTATCCCTGCCAAATCTCCTTTCCTGGAATGTCGGCATCAAATCACCAATCCCTGAGAATCCGCTGGATTATTTGAGGATTTTCGTCTCCACCGCGCCGCTTGTCAGCTTGTTTATGCGGTTGTAGAAGTCGCCCTGCATGCCCGCTGGCATCTCGACGACCGCTATCAGCGAGCCGTTCGTCTGCCATTCCTCCTGCGTGAGGTGGAACTCCTTCAGGGCGCCGTATGCCTTTTGGGCATGCTCGGCGGGAATCCTGATGGCTATCCGCACCTTCTCGAACTTCAGCGGCAGGAGAGGCCTGAGCGCCTTCAGCACGTCGTCAATCTGCGCTTCCGCGCTCTTGAACGGGTCCACGTGCACTCTCGCCTCGTCAATCGCCTTGTCTATGCGCTGCGGGGGGTGCGGCGCGCCCGTCCTCGGGTCGACGCACTCCCTGGCGAGTATGGCGACGATTTTCTTCCTCTTCTCTTCCAGCAGCTTCTTTTTCTGCTCGGTTGTCAAGGGCACCTCGCCCTTCTGAAGTATTATCTCCGCAATCTTCATCACGTCGGTTGTCTGGAACGCCTTCTTCAGCACCTGCTCCGTGTGCCTCTCGCCCTTCCTCGCGTCCTTGAAGACCTCCTCGACAACGAGGAGATTAATCAGGTCCTTCTTCTGCCCCGTCCTGTAGAGGAGCGCGAGGTCTGGGTCAACAAACAGCTCGAAGCGTTCGCCTCCGAAATCGTAGTGGGCGACTATCGCCTTGTCCAGGCTTGTCATTTCCAGAACCTAGGCCTTAGCGAGGTACTTTTCTACCTCGCTGTCCTTCAGAATCTCGAACTTCCGCTCATCAGTGGTAATGACGGCTATGTCAGCGTTCTCGGTCTTGAGCTTCTGCTCCGAGGTCTTCTTCAGCGCGCGGAGCGCGAGCGCTATGCCATCGTCAATCGCGAGCCCCGGCCTGTATTCCTTCTCGAAGATTTCCTCGACCTCCTTCTTCCCCGCGCCCACGGCGGCAGCCTTGTAGCCCGAGAGGGCGCCGCTTGGCTCCGCCTCGAAGAGGCGCGGCTCGGTGTCGATGCCCGCAAGCAGGAAGGAAACGCCAAACGGCCTTATGCCCCCGTATTGCGTGTAGAGCTGCATCACGTCGGTGAGGTGCCTCGCGACGACTTCCACGGGCGCGTCCTCGCCGTATGTAAGCTTGTGCTTCTGCGCTTCCAGCCTCGCCATGTCCGTCAGGCGCCTTGCATCCGCAACGAGTCCGCTGCCCGTCGCCGCGATGTGGTTGTCTATTAGGAACACTTTCTTCATGTATGCCGGGACGAGAAGGTTGGACGTTATTGCCTTGTGCGCAACCAGGACAACGCCTTCGCCGCACACTACGCCCATCGCGGTCGCGCCGCGCCTAACCGCCTCCTTTGCATACTCTACCTGGAAAAGCCTCCCGTCAGGACTGAAGACGGTTATGGCTCGGTCATATGCCTGTGGAGAAACAGGGTACAAAATCTCACCTCTAGTTCGTTTTCTCCGTTTACGGAGTAATTTGGCACGGTGCTATTTATATACCTAATTCAGCGCCGGAGCCCCGCAATCGTGCCGCTCGTCTTCTTCAGCCTGAGCGCGGCCTTCTTTCCTGCGACTGAGCTGCAGAGGGCCAATGCTGCCTTCACCTTCTCCGTTTCAGTGTGGCTGCACCTGACGATGCCGAGCCGCTTCTCCGCGTCGTAGCCGATGAACTTCGGGCTGGCCAGCGACCAGCCGTATTCGCCGAGGAACGAGAGCATCGCGGAGTATGCGGCCTTCTTCACGTCCGCATCGGACGGCGCACCCTCCGAAACTACCTCAAAGAGCACGTATCTCCTCTTCGTCCGCCACGTCGGCTTTATAGCAACCATCAAAACCGCCTCACAGGAACAGCTTCGGCGTTTCGCTTATCGCCCACAGGGCCTGGTCGCGCGAGAGCCCCAGCGCCTCGCCAATCACGACGAGCTCTTCGGGCGACTTCAGCTCATATTCATTGCGCGCGCCGGAAGCGAGAACGTAGTGAGCGCCGAGCTGGACGCACAGCTTCAGGAGGTATGCCATCCGCGACATGAGCTTTCCGCGCTCGATTCCATTCGCGCGGAGCAGCATCGAGATTGGGAAGACGAACGCTTTTCCTTCCTGCTTAGCGTCCCTGAGAAGGCCGACGTCGGCCTGGAAGGAGCTCATCAGGAGCAGCTTCGCCTTCCTGCCCTTCGCAGCCTGCCGGAGCGCGTCGACGCTCTGGGACTCTGCGAGGGCGTGGCTCCCGGAGAACATGCGGAAATCGGAGAACCCGAGTCCTGCCATGGCTTCCCGCTTCACGGGAAAGCGCACGTCCAAATCGTAAAAGGCCATCTAGTCCGCCTTGCTCTTTTTCCTGAGCTCATTCCAGACGTATATCTCCTTCTTCGCAAGCCTGGACCAGAGTTCGGCCGCATCAATCCCCAGCCTCCTGAAGTCTTCCGTGTGAAGCGATTCCGAGAACGTGGTGGTCTGCCCTATCTTGGCGCCAACCGCAACCTTCCCGCCGTGCCGCTCAAGCACGAACAGGAATTTGGAAGCCACGCCATCTTTCCCCGCCTGCATCAGGTGAATGCTCTCCAGCTCGCAGCCGCGCCTTCCCTTCTTGTAATATGCACTCATTACGACAGCCTTGCCGTTCTGCTGCATGGTGAAGGTCAGCCAGTTCCCGTCGTAGTTCTGGCGCAGCCCGCCCTGCTGCGTGAGCACGGGCTTCTCCGCCTTCGTGGTCGTGGTCATTTATTTTCCTCTCTTTTCGTGAGCGCGCAAGCTTGGCCTAATCTTCTCTGCGCCTATGCCCTTCACCTTCAGGCCGCGCTCCTTCTTCCCGGCGGAAGTGAGACCGCGGTATGCCCTGCCCCGCTGCGTTGCGAGCGCGGCATACGACCTGTCGCCGAGGATTGCGGGGTGCGCCCTGTCTACGAGTATGACTTCGAAGAACTTGTGCGTGCCGTCCTCGCCAACCCAGTAGGAGTTCACGGCCTCGCAGTTCGGGAATTTCGTGCTCGCCCTCTCCTCAGCCTGCCTCTGGAGTGATTTCGCTGGCGAGAAGAACACGCCTGCCTTTGATGGCTTCCTCTTAAGGTCAGGCTTCGGTCTCCTCCTCCTTCCCCTGCCGATGCGCACGCGCACGACGACAACGCCCTGCTTGGCCTTGTAGCCGAGCTCCCTCGCCCTCGCGAGGTTAGTGGGTCTCTCAACGCGCACGACGCCAGCTTCCTGGCGCCACTTAATGAGCCGCTGCCTGTATTCTGGCGAGCGGCCCTTGTACTCCTCCTGGAAGGTCTGTTGTATCCTCTCGTATGAACTCACATCAAACACCCCTGCATGTGCCAATTCGGGCGCGCGAAAGAAGCTTTCGCGTTATCTACATCTTGGCAAAAGGATTGGGAAGGTTGGGTTAATAATTCTTACTTCTCGTCTTCGTCCTTCTTCCTCTTGAATAGGATGTTGTGTTTGGGAAGGTCGGCATTTACTCCTGGAACTCCTGGGATCGTCTCCCTCTTCCCCGGCTCGGGCTGGCGCTTAGTGATGTTGTCCGGAATCTTCGGTTCGGCACGTCTCGGTTCGGCATGTTTTTTCATGGTGCATATTAGCGTGCGCAACCTATTTATTCATGAACCTCGCGTTTCTGCCGGAGGATGGTTATGGCGACGAATGCAATTGCCGGAACGCAGCCGCGCATAGAGCAGGTCTTCTTCAGGGGAAATAAGCACGTGGAGGCGGAATTCACGTTCATCAGGAATGTTCTGACGGGCTTGGGGCTTGCGGAGAACGCCGCAAGCAACGGCTTCACAGTAAAGTCGGAAAGCAAGACGCCGTGGCAGGTTATTAGCGTCAACGTGAATAAAGAGAATGTGGGTGCCAGCTTCAGCTTCTTGGTTGGTTTTGGAGAGGACGCCCCGGTGTTTTGCCTCGAGGCAAGGAGAGATGAAATCGGGATACGCGCGGACGACAAGCTGCTCGAAAAAGGCCCGACAAGAGACTTCCTCAACGACGTGAGCAGGACAATCGCGGAGAAGACCAACAGGCCCGTTCCCGTCAGAAGCATCCAGAAAGTTTTTGCCTCACCGTCTGGGGACTAAGCCTGAAGCGGGCACACTAATTTAACGAGACTCATATTGGCAGTGGACGCACGAGTTTCACATGGTCCTGCTTCGGCTCGTAGAGGCGGCCGGTCACCATCAGGTGCTCGTCAATGAGCTGGTTCGCCGTCTGCTCGTCTATTCCCTCGCGGGATGCCTCTTCGAGCAGGCGCGGGATGGGCACCGGGCCCGTTTCCTTCTCCAGCCGCGCGACTGCCTTGAGCATAATCTCCAGCTTCTCCAGCTTCGCGAGCCCGCTCGGCGGCTGCGGCGTTACTATGTCGCCAGAGATTGCGCTTTCCGCCTGCTTCAGGCGGCGTGGCACCGCAATCTCGCCCGCAATTGCGTTCTCCTCCGACTTCTCCACGAGCGTGGGTGCGGATATCCGCAATGCGGATGAGCCGTTGCTCGCGATGTAGCGGCTGCCGATGCGCTCAAGCTTGCGCGCGCAGGAGAGTTCGCGCAGGCACTCGTCGAGGAACGCCCCTGTTACGTTCAGCGAGGTCCTGTTGCGCACCTCCCTTCTCAGCTCGGGGTAGGTCTTCGGCTCGCCGGCGCAGGCAGAGAGGAGCACGCCATCCACCATCCCTTTCTTTATCTCGCAGATGCGCGCCTCAAGCTTGTTGATGTAGTTCCCTTTCTCGTCGGGCATCACCGCATCTATGCCGAAGAGCACGGACTCGAACTTGTCGTCCGTCTTGAAGTTCAGCTCGCGCAAAATCTCTTCCAGGTCGTCGAGCCGCTCC
>CAIXRF010000013.1 GCA_903921825.1 uncultured Microcaldota archaeon
CCAGCCGAACTGGCTCGCCTGCGCCTTAATCCCGTCTATCCCCTGGTTGAAGGTCACGTAAAGGCAGGGGGTCTTTTTCTTCGCAGCGTTGTAAAGCATCTGAAGGCAGAGGATGGTCTTGAGGCTTCCGGGCGCGCCCTTCACAAGTATGGTGGAGGGCACGGGCAGCCCGCCCTCAAGCATTTTGTCCAGTTCACCGATGCCGGTTGAAATCCTGTTCATGCCTAACCTGTTGCGCCGGATCCTTTAAAACTCTTCTGCGCCAAGGGCCGTTTCTGCGGCGGGCCGCGCGCTCCACCCTCGCGCCTGCAGCTCGCGCGCGAGTCTCTCCTCGTTCCCGTGGCAGCAGTAGATTCTCTTCGGCTTCGCGGCTTCGATGTATGCGAGGATGTGCGCGAAGTCGGAGTGGTCGGAGAGCGGGAAGGCCCTGTCCACCGGGAATTTCATGCTCTTCGCCCAGCCTGTCGCGACTGCAGTATAGACACTTTTCCTGTATTGCTTGCTGAGCCGCACGGCCAAGTCAAAATCAACCTGGTGCTGGGGAAGCACCGCAACGAAATTGTCGTGCATGAGCTCGTCCGCCTCAGGGGTGCCAATCTTGGCGACATCAAGATTCACGCCGAATCTCGAATACACTCCGCAAGCCCACGCAATCCTGTCGCTTGCGATGGGCTTCAGGCCGCAGAATTTGTTCACGACCGCGATAAGCTCCTCCGCCTTTCCCAATGTGTAGCCGCCGAGGATGACGATTCCGCCCGAGTTGTATTGCTTGGTCACGAACTTCGCCACCTGCTCATAGACCTCTTCCCTTTCAGGGAAGGAGAAGGACGGGTCGCCGAAAGTGCCCTCAATCATCAGCGAATCCGTTTCTTTCACTTCTGCCGGCTTGGAGGTGAGCGATTTCCCGAGCTTGAAATCGCCCGTATATGTAAAAGACTGCGAATCCCACTCCACGCGCAATTGCGAAGAGCCGAGCATGTGCCCTGAAGGAAGCAGTGAAAGGCGCAGCCCGTCCATTTCCTCCGCCCTCTCAGCCTCGGCCTGCGCGAGCGCCATCGTTTCCTCGCTTGCGATAATCCTCCTGTGCCTGTTCCGCAGCGCGGAGACGTGGTCGGAGTGCGCGTGACTGACGAAGCATGCCTGGCCGGGGCTGCCGCTGGTGTCGAGCGCTATCCTGTGCCCCATGACCTCAAGGTTTGACTGGCCGTCGATTCTCATCGAATCTGCACTCCTTTTAAATCCGGAATTTAAATCCCTTTTCATGGCAGACATTTGCGACTTGATTATAATCGGCGGCGGGCCGGCAGGGCTGACCGCCTCGATATATGCGAGCAGGCACAAGCTGAGCCACATCGTTTTCGAGGGAGGTGTCCCCGGCGGCCAGATTGCGCTTGCAACCGACGTGGAAAATTGGCCGGGCGACAAGCTCGTGAAGGGCATGGAGCTCGCGGATAGGATGAGGGCGCAGGCCGAGGCGCTCGGCATGAAAATGGTCGCGAAGACCGTGACGGACATAATACACAACGATGAGAAATGCTGCTTCTGCGTGCTGACCGACGGAGAAAAATACGAGGCCAAAAGCGTGATACTCGCAACCGGCGCCATGTACAGGCGGCTTGGCATAATCGGCGAGGACAAGTTCCTCGGCAAGGGCGTCTCCTACTGCGCGACGTGCGACGGCCCGTTCTTCAGGGGAAAGAAAGTCGCGGTCGTTGGCGGGGGCGACTCCGCGCTCACGGAGGCAGTTTATCTTGCGGACATCGGTTCCGAGGTGACGGTGATGCACCGGCGCAACGAGTTCCGCGCAGAGGCCGCAAACATCGACAAGGCGAAGTCCAACCCGAAGATAAAGTTCCTGATGAACTCCACGGTTGCCGAAGTGAAGGGCGACAAGTTCGTGAAGTCGATAGTCGTTGAGGAC
>CAIXRF010000014.1 GCA_903921825.1 uncultured Microcaldota archaeon
ACCAATACGGCGTCTTCCTACAGTCGTCAAGCAACAACAACTTCACGGGCAACACGGCAACGGCCAATTCAAACAATGACTTCTACTGCAGCAGCTCGCCAACGAACAACGATCTCGGCGCTAACACGTGCGGCAACAAGGATTCCTGCAACTGGATTTGCAGCTGCCCGACAAACACCTGCCCCACGCCGACGCCAACCCCGACACCCACAGCAACACCTACACCTACGCCGACACCCACTCCAACGCCAACTCCGGTGCCTACTCCCGCCCCACCCGGCTGCGCACCGGACTGGGTGGTGGGTGCCTGCGGCTGCACGCTGGACGTGCCCGGCAGCTACACGATTAACGCAAGCGGCCTGACCTCGGGTGGTGAGGACTGCATAACCATCACTGCAAACGGCGTGGCGCTCGACTGCCAGTACTATAGCATCACCGGCAGCGTAGCAGGTGCCGGAATTCGCATTTCCAGCGTGAGCGGCGTTTCCGTAAGCAACTGCGTTGTTAGCAACTTCCAGGATGGCATTTACATGCAGTATTCAAACGGCAACAACCTAACGGGCAACACTGCCAATTCAAACACAAACAGGGGTATCGGCGTATACTCTTCAACTAACAACAACCTCACAGGCAACACTGCTACTTTAAATTGGAACGGCGTTCTCCTGTACGCTTCAAGCAATAACAATCTCACGGGCAACGTTGTCAATTCAAATCAAAATCATGGCTTCTCCCTATGGTCTTCAAACGACAATAACTTGTTTGAGGGCAATACGGCAACGGGCAACCCGAACGACTTCTACTGCCAGACGCAGGATTCCAATGTCGATGGCGGCAATACGTGCGGCAACAAGGACTCCTGCAACTGGATTTGCAGCTGCCCGACAAACACCTGCCCGTAGAGCGCGCCGACCCGCAGCACGCAAGCCTTTTATTGCGCGCCTGCGCGTACTTGAGCATGGAATTGCACGCATGGCTGCCGCTGTTGCTGCTTTCAGCCGCAGGGATTGCATCCGCAGGGTGCGCAACCGATGCCTACGCCAATGCGTGCGCGCACTGCTTCGTGAACGCTACCACTCCGCAGGCGATGGAGACGTGCCAGCAGGAGCTCGGCGCAAGCGTGATGACCTGTTACATCGAGCAATACCCGCTCACGATGGTGGCGGAGGGCAACAAGAACTGCTCCGAGTTCGACGCCTGCATAAACCAGAGCGGCACCTGCATCATGGGGACAAGTCCTGGAGCGAGATACTGCGGCAACAGCAACGTTTCCTCCTGCCTGGGGCGGCTGGACTCCTGCGTGGCCTCTGCGGACAACGTGTGCAGGATAAGAGGCCAGGAGGCTGCTACAGGCGCGGCAGGCGCAGCGGTGAAGTCAATCTGCCCGTGCGGCAGCGGCTTCGTGCTGCTCGCTTTTGCATGCGTGTTCTTGGTCACTACCCAAAGGGTGCGGGGAAAGGAGGAAAACGTCGCGCTGATGGCGACGGCGCAGGATGAGGTGGCGGCCCGGCTCGTAAGAAGCATACCGGAAAACGTGATGGGCGCCGAGAAGAGAAAGCGGGTGGAAGAGAGGATAAAGCTCAGCACGGAGGAGCTCGCACAGCTTTACGACAGGTGCGTGAAGGAGCTTGCAGACCCCGACTCAATCAAGGACAGCGCGGAGCGCGTGGTCGTGTTCTCACTCAAGGATAGGCTTGGCAAGGATGCGCTCGCGTCCCGCATTGCCCACCTGCTTTCCGAGGCTCACAAGGCGCGCGCAAAGGGCGACTGGGCTGCCATAGCAGAGCACAACAGGGGCGGCACGCAGCCGTTCGATCTCTATTTCGGGAAGCTCGGAGAGCTCCATGGCGGAGCGTAAGCTTTAATTGAACCGCCTCCCAAAGCCGTCGATGCGTTTCCCGACGGGATGGCTGAGGCTGCTCTTGCTCCTGCTGGCGCTTGTTGCGGCAGCGGCGGCATTCTACTTCCTGTTTCCCGGAGGCGGGGCGCTCGCCAACGATTTCGTCACAAGGATAATGGCGGATCCGGACACGCCGCGCCTTCCCTACTTCGTCTTCAGGAGCGTCCTGAGGATGGCCATCGCCTACGTCCTGGTGGTCATCTTCGGCCTTTCCTACGGGATAATTGCGGGGCTTTACGACGGGCCGAGGAAAGTGATGCTGCCGCTCCTCGATATAATGCAGTCCATACCCGTGCTGGGCTACCTGCCCGCGGCCATCCTGTTCTTCGTGAATGCGTTCCCGGGGATGATGGGGCAGGAGATGGCGTCCATCGTGCTCATCTTCACGGGCATGGCGTGGGCCGTGGCGTTCAGCGTCTACGGCGGGGTGAAAGCCATACCGAACGACCTCCGCGAGTCGAGCAGGGCGTTCGGCATGAGCGGGTGGAACTACGTGCGCCACTTCGTCCTCCCCTCCGTTTTCTCGCCGTTCGTGACGGGCAGCATGCTCGCGATGGGCGGGGGCTGGTATTTCCTCGTGGCGTGCGAATACATGACCTTCGGCTCGCAGGTGATAAAGCTCGACGGGATGGGCTATTACCTTGCGGATGCGGTCTACAACTTCCACAACCTCCACGCCGCGCTCTTCGGCCTGGTCGTGTTCGTAGGCGTGATATACTCGATAAACCGCCTCGTCTGGAAGCCGCTCATCTACTACTCGCAGCGGTTCAACTTCCAGACTGTGGCGCTTGAGCGCAGCCCGGAGGAGGAGCGCGCCCCGCTGCTGCGCGTAATGAAGGTGTGGCGGAGTCTCAAGCACAGGGCTGAGATGCATCTCGACTACACGCTAAGGCCGCTCCGCATGGGAATCAGGAGGCTGGCGCCCAACGTGGGCGCGGGCAGGCCCAGAGTACTCGGGCTGCTGGAGCAGGCAGGCGCGGCGCAGGCAATCATCTTCATCGCCATGTTCAGCCTCGTGATGGCGCTGTTCGCCCTGTTCGTTTCCGCCTCGCTCCAGAAGCCGCTGAGCGACCTCGGCCGCTCGTTCGCCGCACATCCCGAGGCGGCTGCAATTCCGCTTTACGTTGCCTACTCCATTGGCCGCATATTCGTCGCATACATCATCGCCCTGTCGTGGACTCTTGCCGCGGGCATACTCATAATGCGCAACAAGAGGCTGCAGTCCGTATTCATACCGCTCTTCGACATCGGGCAGTCCGTGCCCGCGCTCGCGCTCTTCCCGTTCGTCGTGGTAATAGTGATGAGCTTCATTGGCGGGGCGGCCGGCATGGAAGTCGGCGCCGTGCTGCTGCTTCTCACGGGCACGCAATGGTACCTGCTGTTCAACATAATCGGCGCAATCAGGAGCGTGCCCGGC
>CAIXRF010000015.1 GCA_903921825.1 uncultured Microcaldota archaeon
AGTCACCTTAGCCCCGGACAACGGGGAGCGCTATCTGAGCATGGGCATCTTTAATGAGTAGCCTTCACCATCTCGCAGCCAGCTGCTTCACTGACATAAGGATTGCTGATGGCCTCAGCTCGCGCGGAAGCTTCAGTGGCTCGATTTTCTTCGGAGTGGTCCCGGTAAGCACGAGCACACTGAACACTCCAATGCGGTTCGCCATCAGGATGTCAGTCTCCAAACCGTCGCCAACCATAGCCACGTCATTCTTGCCAAGCTGCATCGAATTCATCGCAATCTCAAGAAGATAGGGCTGGGGCTTGCCTATCACAACATCCGGCCTCCTCTTCGCGCATGCCGAGAGCGCAGCAACCATGCAGCCGGCGCCAGGCACTGGGCCCTTCTCAGTTGGAAGCCTAGGATCCTCATTCGTCGCTATGAACTTCGCGCCAGCCTCGATAGCACGGAGCGCTGCCGCAAGCTCCCCATACTCGAAGCTGCGGTCCAGTCCCACAACAACAAAGTCCGCCTCTTCGGCCTTTTCGGCAGGAAGAACGGCGATGCCAGCAGCTTTCAGCTCCTCAGCCAGCGCCTTCTCGCCGATTATCACCGCATTCCCTTCCCCGAATTCCTCCTTCAGGTATTTTGCTGTGCCATACGCGCTTCCAAAAACGTCCCCCGCCCTGACCTTTATTCCAATTCGCGCCATCTGCGTGACAATGTCTTTCCTCGTCCTCGTCGCGTTGTTCGTAAGGATGGCGACCTTCTTCCCCTCGTCCTGCAAAAACTCCACGACGTTCGCAGCGCCTTCCACCGGGGTCTCCCCGACCTTTAGCACGCCGTCTATGTCGAAAACAAAGCCCTTGAACTCCGAGAAGCGCCTTTCCATATTGAGCTATATATTCCCTTCCAATATAAACAGTTCGTGCTTTCCTACCTTTCGAAGACGCCCGGAATAGGGGGGCAGCTGAAGGGGAGTGCCGAAGACTTCATGGTAGAGGAGATGATGCCAGACGGGACCCTTCTGAAAATCGGCAAGACGGTCTCTCATCCCTCGCGCAAGGGCGAATTCACGCTCTTCGTCCTGCAGAAGAAGGAGTGGAACACGGTGCAGGCGCTGCGTGCGATAGGCGACAAGCTCGGCCGCGGGCAGGCAAGCTTCGGCTATGCCGGGACCAAGGACCGCAAGGCCCTGACAACGCAGCTCTGCTCAGTATGGGGCGCATCCCCGGAGCAGCTAAAGGCCCTGAGAATCCGTGACATCCAGATAAACGGCACATGGGCTTCTGGCAAGAGGCTGCAGCTCGGTGACCTTGCGGGAAACGCTTTCACAATAACCGTCCGCGGCGCAAAGCCGCGCTCCTCAGCAAAAGTAAAGAAGATATTCTCTGAGCTGAAGGGCGTCTTTCCGAACTACTTTGGATTGCAGAGGTTCGGCAGCGCCCGCGCGAACACCGCAGCCGTTGGGAAGCTCATAGTAAGAGGTGACCTCGAGGCAGCGGTACAGAATTACCTCTGCTTCGCAGGAAGCGAGGAGAACCGTGCTGCGCAGGCAGCCAGGGAGCGGCTCTCAAGAGAGAAGAACTATGCAGAGGCGCTGGAATACTTCCCAGGATACCTCCGCTACGAGCTCTCGATGATAAGGCACCTCGCCGAGTTCAAGAACGACTACGCCGGTGCAATCCGCAGGCTCCCGCGCGGAATCTCGCTGATGTTCGTTCATGCCTACCAATCCCAACTCTTCAACGAGCTCCTTGGCGCAAGGGTGGCGCGCGGAAGGCTGAAAGTGGAGAAAGGCGATCGGGTATGCCCCAAAGGCAAGATTGGTTTTCCAGAAGCA
>CAIXRF010000016.1 GCA_903921825.1 uncultured Microcaldota archaeon
GAAGGCAGGGGATTTTCTGCAATTCGAGGCAAACGGAATTGTTAGCGCCACAGTTTATGGCTGCGAGTACAAGTCTGACAACCTGGGCTGCAAGTTCTGCCGTTCGAAGCCGTATAGTGGACCTAAGTTCACTCCAGGCGAGCTGCAGGCAGCCTTGGCTCGGGCCGCAGAAGCAATTCCCAGCGTTTCCCTGACGCTGAACTCAGGGGCGCGCCGCAATCCTGACGAGAACTATCTCCAGTTGAAACCGTATGTCTCCGCGGCAAGAAAAGCAGGGGTCAAATCAGTCTCAATAGAGCTTGTCCCAGTAAGCGGGAAACTAATAGAAGCGTTCCCAGAAGACGGGGTGACGGCGGCGCAGTTCAACATTGAATTCTTTGATGAGGAAACAAGGTTAAGGCTCATGCCGGGGAAGGGAAGGATTCCGGTCGAGGTCTACCTGGCAGCAATCAGCAAGGCAGCCGAGGTCTTGGGCACGGGCAAAGTCAGCTCGACGATAATCCTTGGGGTCGAGCCGCTGCGCAATTCCGTTGAAGGCGCAAAAAAGGTGATTGGCGCAGGAGGTATCCCGAGCCTAGAGGTTCTGCGCCCCCTTCCAGGCAGCGAGTTGGAGGGCTTCAAGCTGAATGCGCTGGTCGAAGAACTATTTGGTGCATTAAAGGAGATCGCTACAGCAACTTTTGAGAAGTTCGGCAGGCAGGTAAAGGAAAAATTCGAAGGCTGCTTGAAGTGCGGAGGGTGCAGTTTTATGCGCGACCTTTAATACCTTCTCCGTCGAAAACTTTCTTCCTATGCCCAGCGAACGCCTCCTTTCCCTGATGAAGGAGAAGGGGTTCGGAGAACTGACGGAGATTCAGAAGACTGCAATCCCGGCAGTGGAAACAGGGGCGAACTGCCTCGTTCTCGCGCCGACGGGGTATGGGAAGACCGAATGCGCGCTGCTGCCTATTTTTGATTTTCTGATGAAGAGCGGAAACGAGAAAGGAATTAAGGCGCTCTACATCACGCCGATGCGCTCGCTGAACAGGGACATGATGGAGAGGATAAGGTGGTGGAGCGAGAAGCTCGGAATCTCCGTTTCTGTGAGGCATGGGGACACGCCGCAAAGCGAGCGCGCGAGGCAGGCGAGAAAACCGCCCCAATTGCTTATCACCACTCCAGAAACATTGCAGGCGATACTGCCAGCGAAATTGCTCGGGGAAGCATTGAAGAATGTGGAGAGAGTAGTCGTGGACGAGGTCCACGAGCTCTATTCCGACAAGCGGGGGGCGCAGCTTTCAATCGCACTTGAGCGCCTGCTGGAGAAAAGGGAAAACAAGCCGTTCCAGCGAATTGGGCTGAGCGCAACGGTCGGGCAGCCGGAAAAGGTCGCGGCGTTTCTCTGCGGAGACAGGGAATGCAAAATTGTGAAGCTGCCAGTTGAGCGCGCCATGCATCTTACTGTTGAGTCGCCCCAGCCGGATGACGCAGACTACCAGCTCGGGGAGCGGCTTTTCATCGACGGACCTGCGGCAGCAAGGCTCAGGAGGATGGACGAACTTATCCGTGAACACAAGGCGACGCTTGCGTTCGTGAACACGAGGAGCATCGCGGAGACGCTTGGCTCAAGGCTGCTAAGGCTGAGGAAGGCAGAGAATGAGATTCACCAGATTGCAGTGCATCATGGCTCTCTTTCAAAGGAGGCGAGAATCAGGGCTGAGGAGGGGTTCAAGGGGAGCGAGCTGAAAGGCCTGATATGCACGTCGAGCCTTGAACTGGGAATGGATATCGGGCAGGTCGATTTGGTTGTTCAGTATTCATCTCCGCGGCAGGTACAGAGGCTCGTGCAGCGGGTTGGACGGAGCGGGCACTCCATCTCCAGGACTCCGAAAGGCGTGGTTGTCGCAACAGATGAGGATGACGTGGCTGAGGCCGCGGTCATCGCAAGGCGTGCGTCCAAAGGCCTGCTGGAGAGCGAGGAGGAGCAGGCAGGCGCGCTTGATGTGCTTGCGCACCAGATTGCGGGAATGTTGCTGGAGAAAGAGGAAAGAAACGTTGGGGAGGTCGCAGATTTAGTGAAGAGGGCCCACCCGTTTGCCGCGATGACCGTATCAAATGTAACCAGGGTTACAAAACAGCTCCATTCCGAAGGCCTCTTGTATTTCGATGAGAAGGAAGGTCTCATCCGCAAAAACGGCAGGACGCGCGACTACTATTATGAGAACCTCAGCATGATTCCGGACCAGAGGAAATACTTCGTCAAAAGCGCGGTCACAAACTCCAACGTCGCGATGCTTGATGAGGGCTTCGTCGCAAATTTCGTAGCGGTTGGGGCAACAATCATCACCCGTGGCGTCCCCTGGAAGGTGCTCGACATCGGGGAGAAGGAGATAATAGTCGAGCCTAGCGAGGACATCTCAGCAGCTGTCCCGGACTGGGTTGGTGAGGAAATTCCCGTCCCATATGAGGTTGCGCAGGACGTCGGGGAATTGAGGAGGAAGATAAGTGGGAGAGAAAATCTCGCAGACTACCACCTTTCAGAAGCGGCGGCAGCAAAGCTTTCCGCACTAATAAAGAAGCAGGAATCCGTCTTCCTCCCCGACGAGAAAAACCTCCTCATCGAGCAGACGCCAGATGCAATAGTCATCCATTCTCTCCTCGGCTCAAAGGGAAATGAAACCCTC
>CAIXRF010000017.1 GCA_903921825.1 uncultured Microcaldota archaeon
AGGTCGCTGATGTCGCGCTTTATGGAGATGTTGTCTATCTTGTGCGTGGGCACCACGCGGGTGGTCTTGGTGATTATGCCCTCGCTCATAACGATCTCCGAGTCGGTTATGCGGTAGGAGACGGCGAGGTACTTGAAGAAGTAAGCGAGGAGGGCGAGGATGGCGAGCACGACTATCCCGATTGAGAAGAGCAGGAAGTAGTCGCCGGTGACATCGCCGGTGAAATCCATGTAGGCGAGGAGGGCGAGCGCGAGAATTGCGATGACTATTATTATCGCGTACAGGACCGTGAATTTCGGCTTCAGGATTATAGGTTCGGCCATTTTTTCACCCGAGCCGTTATGCCGCCCCCATATATTAATACCTATCCGGTGGGGAGGTGCGAATAAGCTTTTAAAGCGGTGGAGGTAATCAATTCGCGGTGGTAAATTGAGAACTGCCGTATTGCTGCTGCTTTCGCTTATTGCCGTTTCCATGCTCGCCGGAGCAGCCACGACGCTGCGCTTCGACGCGACAGTGAATGGCAACTGCACCGGGAAGCCCATAGTGGTGAGCGTGAAGGACCTTAACACCGCGCAGCCGCTCAGGGCGCAGGTCACGCTGCAGGTGAGCGTGAGGGGAATCTGGGAGGAGAGGTATTTCGACTGGACCGACTCCTCGACCGGCACCCTGAATTTCACGATGGGCAGGGCGGAGAACTACACTGTAATGATTGAGAGGCCCGGCTACGTGCCTTACCAGACAACTATGCTGATCCAGGACTGCCCCGAATGCACTTCTGACTATGATTGTGACGGGGCGCGGTACTGCCTGGGCAGCAAATGCCTGAACGTCACGGGCACGTGCGGGTATGCGCACAACCACAGGTGGGTCCCATTCGAATGCTGCGCGAACGATGCATGCGCGGGCAATGCGAGCTGCGTTGGGCACATTTGCATTCCGCTGACCGGCTTATGCGGAAGGGCCCTGAACCACACCTGGTACCCGTATGACTGCTGCAGCGATGCGGCGTGCGGAGCCGGGAAGCAATGCGTCGACCACGCGTGCGTCGTGACGCACGAGTGCGAAGCAGACACGGACTGCGCGCTTGAGCAGGTGTGCGACGCCTCAACCCACGAGTGCATCTCACTGACTGGGAACTGCGGTTATGCGTCGAACCACAGGTGGGTGAACTACGAGTGCTGCATGGACTCCACCTGCGCATCGGGCTACTGCTTCGACAACAACACCTGCTCTTCGCGGCCGAGGGGAGCCGGCCCAACGCCCACACCGGGGCCTGGCCCTGCTGGCGTTGACATGTGCGCCGGGAGCACAGGCTTGCTGACGCTCGCCGCCATTGCGATTGTTCTGCTGGTAGCGGTTGGCGGGTTCGCCTTCATAGCCGGAAGGATGAGCCACCGCAAGCCTGAGGAAGGGGAGCCGCCCGCTGGGTGATGCCCTTGTTCGGGACGTGGAAGTTCACCCTGACCGCGCAGAACGCGCTCATGTCCGCTGCGAAGTGGCTTGGGAAGGCGCCCGCTACTCCTGACATGGCTTTCGACGACCTGCGCGAGGCTGTTCGGAAGGGCGACAGGAACGCGGCGCGCGCCATGGTGTGGCTCGGCTTCTGCGTCGGGAAGGATTCGGATTCTGAGATTGACGCCATGGTTGAGGCCAAGGCCAAGGCGTTTGTGAAGGATTTCGTGACGGGAAAGGGCTGCCCCAAGGAGCTGCGCGTGGACATGGGCGAGATGCTTGAGAAGTATTACACCGCCTATGAGAAGTCGGGAAAGGTGGCGGAAGGTGTGCTGAATACGCTTATTATAATGCAGAAGGAGCTCCGCGATGACATGCGGGAGGCCTTCCGCGAGGAGAAGAAGAGGGTAAAGGACTGATTCTGGAAATAGGATTAAAAAGCGGAAACTGCAGAATTGGGGGCTGGTGATTTGAGAATGTCTAGTC
>CAIXRF010000018.1 GCA_903921825.1 uncultured Microcaldota archaeon
CATCTGGTGGTCGGAGTTCACTGCCTTCGCCACGTGGATGTTCTTGAGGACCGCTTCCACATCCATCCCGGCTGCTTCGGCGATCTGCTTTATCCTCTCCGGGCGGAAGGTTGACTCCGTGTCCACGAAAAGGGCCGAGCCCCCGAGCCCCCCCTGCTCAGCGGGCTTCTGGGCGTTCACTGCGAGCTGGAACCCGAGCTGCGTCTTCCCGCTAGAATATTTGCCGAATGCCTCGGTGATTGCCTGCGTCTCAAGGCCCCCGCCGAGAAGGCCGTCCAGCTCCTTGGAGCTTGTAGTCAGCCTGCCAATCGCCTTCCTCCTCTCAAGAATCATGTCTGCGGACTCATAGCCCATCTCGAGCGAGTCCCTCGCGGCGGCGATGGCCTTCTTCCCAGTCTCTATGGCTATTCCCGCCACTTCCTCGAGCTCATGCGGCGATGATGTCGCTATCTTCTCGAAGCAGTCGTAGCCTGCTGCCTTCAGCTTCTCGGCCGTAGTCGGCCCGACTCCGGGCAAATCTTCCAGGTCCTTGGCTTTTTTCTCCTTGGGCATTTCAATCACCAGTTTTAACCAGCGGCTAAATTTAGCCGTTCCATGGATATAACCCTTTTGGGCGCTTAAAAATAGTCGGGGAGGGGTGCGTTCCAGTCAGAACCCCGGTTGCTTGGTCGCTCGCCAGCCAATGCGCGTCCCCCGCAACACCCTCGGGTGTTGCGCAGTTGCACCGGGGTTCGCTCCCGCGCATATCCAGTCGCCTTCGGCGACTGCCTGTTGCACTCCGTGCAACATCCTCGGTTCCTGAACCTCCGCCGGCACTTCGGGCTCAAACCCTTTGTACGCCTAGGACGCCGCAATCACTTCTTTCGCGAGCTTTTGGAGGTCATAGAACGTGAGCTTCATCTTGTAGTCGTTGAACGCCTTGAGGTGCGGGTGGTCAGATTTGGGCTCTACAACCCCATCCCCGTCGATGGGCTTCGGATCCTGCACGTGGATTTTAAGCGGCGTGGCGAACTTCCTGTACTTCCGCTGTGAGAATATCAGCAACTCATTGCGCTTATGCGACGGAACAGCGCCGTTTGTCTTTTTCAGCAACTCATTGCGCTTATCCGATGGAACAGCGCCGTTTGTCTTTTCAAGATACTCCGCCATCTGCTCCTTGTTCTTCAGGAATTCTTCCGGGAAGTACATCACGCAGCTGACGAGCTTTTTGCATGATTCCTCGAACTCGCGCTTGTCATCCGTGCCGCCAGTTACATCGCGGATAAAACGGAGGACGTGCTGTTCGTGCTCCTTAGTGAAGGCGGCATATTCCTTGAGCAGTTCGCTGTTGTCGAAGGAATCGCCGATGGTGATTACTATGGGCTCTTTCTCAGGGACTTTTACGGGCTTGCTCATTATTTTGGCCCGCTCGGCTATCGCTTCTTTTATCTGCGTTAGTTCGACTGTTTCCTCCCTGTTTCTTGCATCGTAAAACGGCTGGTTCTTGGCAGTTATGCTGTCGCTATGCCGCCCATGCTGGCGCCCTTCTTCTATGGTGACGAGGTTGCCCCCGCCACGCCCTTCTCCTGACAAAAATATCACCGCATGGTTTGTGGGCATTGGGGAATTAAAACCTGCCGTCGGTGCGCGAATGCAGATTCATGACTGTTTCGGCGTAATTTTCTGATTATTTTTAGTCCTTCTGCGCAGGCTGTCCGAGATTATTGCTGCATTTGCGGAAAAAGCGCGAAAATCTGCTGAATGCAAGAAAGAGCTGGGCGAACAGTATAATATAATGTTGGCGAATATTGGTAGGAGGGTGAGACAATGAGGAAGGACCTTGCGAAGATTAACGAATGGCTGCGCTCTGAGAAGGATTCTTACTTTGGGAAGGCGATGAGGGATTTGCGCAGCATCGGGCC
>CAIXRF010000019.1 GCA_903921825.1 uncultured Microcaldota archaeon
ATTAGCCTGTTAGCCTCCAGAATGTCCTCCGGCTTCCCCGTATCCTTCCACCAGCCCTTCACGATGTGCGTGGTCACCTTGTGCTTGTGCTGCACAAGGTAGGCAATGGCCTCAGTAATCTCCAGCTCATTCCTCCAGGACGGCTTGATTTTCTTCACAGCCTCGAAAATGGGCTTCCTGAAGAGGTAAATCCCGACGAGCGCCAAGTCGCTCTTCGGCTGCTTGGGCTTCTCCTCAAGCGAGATTATCCTCCCCTTAGAGTCAATCTCCGCGACCCCGAACCTCTGCGGGTCCCTCACCTTTGTTAGCATCACTGAGGCGGACGCATCCGACTTCTCGAACTCCTCCACAAACTCGTTTATTCCTCCCTTGAGCACATTGTCCCCGAGGTAGAGAACGAAAGGCTCGCCTCCCAGGAACTTCTCGGAAATAAGAACAGCGTGCGCAATTCCGCGCGGCGCATCCTGCTCGATGTAGGTGACCTTCACGCCCCATTTCGAGCCGTCGCCCACTGCCTCCATGACCTCCTTCTTCGTGTGCCCGACAATGATACCTATCTCTTTCACTCCGGCATTAACGACATCCTCAATCGCATAGAAGAGGTTCGGCTTGTTTGCAATCGGTATAAGCTGCTTCGCGCTCGTGTGCGTGAGCGGCCTGAGCCTAGTGCCAGAGCCTCCGGATAATATTAGCCCTTTCATATCGTCCACCCCTTCAGAACCAATGGTTGGCTTCCTCTTCGGCTTCGCCTCGTCGTCGCCATATCCTCGGTTCCTGAACCTCCACTCACAGACTCCACCCCTCAGCATTCCCCCTCTCAAGCCGCTCCTTCATGAACCTCAGCCCCTCTTCGGTCGTCATCATCTTCGCCCCGAGCTCTTCTTCAATCTTCCTCACGGACAGGCAAGCCCTTGCCGGCCTTTTCGCGAGCCACTTCATCCCGTCGCTCGTGCTTTCCGATAGGAGTTCCCCATCCAATCCAAATGTTTCCGCAATCTGCATCCCGAACTTATGCCTGCTCACGCAGCTCCTTCCGCAGGCGTTGTAGATTCCGCCAGCCCTTGCCTCGGCCATCCTCACGAGCGCGTCCGCGCAGTTCTCGAGCAGCGTCGGCGAGGTGAACTGGTCCGTGAGCAGGCTAATTCTCTCTCCCTTCCTTAATTTATCTATCGCCCAGGTCACGAAGTTCGCGTGCTGAGAAGGCGAGTTCCACCCGTAGAGCACGCTAACCCGCGCGACAGCCCAGTCCTTGCACACACGCACGCCGACCTCTCCCCTGAGCTTCGACCTTCCGTATGCGCTCAGCGGGTTCACTGCCTCATACTCGGCATAAGCGCCATCTTTCCTCTCCCCGTCAAACACATAATCAGTAGAAACATAGATTATCCCCGCACCCATCTCCGTCGCAGCCATCGCGAGGTTCTCAGTCCCTATCCCGTTCACGAGCATCGCCCTCTCCGGTTCCCTCTCGCAAGCATCCACATCCGTCATCGCCGCAGTATGGATTATAAAATCGGGCTCGGCCTTCCTCACAACCTCGAAGGCATTCTCCCTGTCACTGATATCCATCCACACCTCTTCCACCCCTTCCATCCCCGGCGCCTCCCCGAGGTAGGTGCCAATCACGTCATGCCTGTCCCTCGCAGCCCTGGCGACCCTGCTGCCCAGCATCCCCGCTTCTCCCGTAACAAGCATTCTCATTTCGACCGCTTATCTCTCGCCGAATAGCTATTTAAACGTAGTTTCACCAAACCATTCGGTCGTCCAATGGCTTACGAATTAAAGAGAATGGATGGGAAGCGCTGCCTCATCACCGG
>CAIXRF010000020.1 GCA_903921825.1 uncultured Microcaldota archaeon
AACTACTACTAACTACTACTCTATAACAAAAATAATAGGGGAAGTACGGGGTCCCCTTCTATACCCCAACAGGCGCCCCAACAGCAACTTTCTCTTCAGAAATGAACTGCCGCAAGGCAGTTGCGAGAGTAGGGGCGATAAGGAAGCAGAACAACATGTTCCCACCAACATGCGCGATAGAGAACGGAATCTGCCCAACAACCAAATTCAATAGAGGAATCCCGAACGGAAGGCCAAACGCAAGCATAGACACTACATCATAAACAATCGTTGCCGCCCCAGCGAGCAGCGCCATCTCCCACCTGCCAAGCGCCTTTCGTTTCAATCCAACATACCCAATAAACAACCCGGCAATGGCATAGCTCGGAGCGGTCAGCAGCGTCCACCAGCCCGCCCAACCGAGGTACACATCATAGGCAGCACGCGTGGAAAGGCCGACCAGGAAACCAGCAACAGGCCCCCCAGCAAGGCCGGCGGATAGCACGAACGGCATGAGCAGCTCCACATTAGGCGGTGCCCCGGCCGCCTTCAACCCAACACCCGCAACAGACGCGAGCAAAACCCATCCAACCAGACCAGCAAACTGCTTGCGCATACAATCACCCATTTATCTTGGCCGCCACGGGAACAGCCACGCCGCGGCGTTCCAATCTGTGAGAGCCCAATTACTTAAACCATCCGCAACATTCTTTCTTTCCAAAACAGCGATCACCTTAGGCGGCACGGGCGTTGGGAGTTGGACGGGCGTAGGCGTGCTGCTCAAAACCAAGCCAGACTGCGTGCTATCCGTTGCGTTCTCCGCAGCTACGCCACCAGCGCAATCCTCTGCGAAGATGTCTGTGTGCGTCGGGATGTACATCGGATTGAAGGCTTCAAAGTAATAATGCCCCGCGTGCGGCAGCGCAATGCTCCCTTTCCCATCCCCATCCACCACAACCAAACCAATCTTCTCCCATTTTACACCGGGCGAGTATGCGAGCACGTTCACTTCAGCGAGAGGCATCACCCGCCCCTCCTCGTCAGCAACGCTGAAATTCACCTTGCCAACGCAGTTCCCGCCCAAACTCAGCACAAGGCCCAGCGTCTTCGGTTCACTCTTTTGCGCCTGCGGACCTGACTGAATGCATATGTCGCCAAACTGCTTGAACGTAGGCCGCTGCCCCCAGGTGCCCCACCTGAACCCAATCACACCGCCATCACGGACAATCTGATAGTCGCCGTCCAGCGGGAAACCTATCCCAACATTCGAATACTGCCACGATCCCCCCTTCGAATAAAAGAATCCCCAGTAATTCGAGTCGCAGAAACAGTTGCTCGCAGGGCAGCCAACGGAGTCTATCCCGCACAGCCCCGGGCCATATGGGGGGAAATCTGCAGTTTCGATGCCGAAGCTCGAAGACAGCAGCGCGTCATACGCAGTTATGACCCCCGAAAACTCGACGCAGTCGGTGGCGAACGTGCTGTCATCATACTGGACAACTATGCCAACCCTATCGGCTGCCACCACGCAAGACAGCGCAGCGAGCAATACGAACAGAGCAACAAATTTCATCCCCATAGCACCAACCCCACGAAACGCTTATATGGACGATTCATCCAGCTTTAAATTAATGCCCAAACCCATCCAGCTCCTCACCGAGACCCGGAAGCGATACGGCCCTGCGCCACGCTTCATGCAGCCGGATATAATGCGCGCGCTGTGGCGCCTCGAGCGCCGCACCGGCCGCGCGCGCCTGGCAGCCAGCCTCCAGCTCGGCGAAGGCAGCATGCGCACCATCCTCAACAGGCTCTCCTCGCTGGGCCTCATAGACTCCGCGCCAATGGGCCACAAGCTCACGAAGCAGGGCTTTGCCTACCTGCGGCGCACGAAGCAGAAAGCCCCGTCAATCCAGCCTATCTCCCCTTCCAAACTGACCTTCAGCCAGCCGGCGCTGTCGATGCGCGTCCGGCGCATAGCCAGAAAGATAAACCCCCTCCAGCTGCGGGACGAGGCGGTGCGCGCCGGCGCGAACGGCAGCGTCATCCTCCGGTTCGAAGGCGGGCGGCTGATAATCCCTCCTTTCCATGCGCCAACGCACCGTGAATATGCACGCGAGCTCGCCGCCATCCAGGCATCATGCGGGCTCGTGGAAGGAGACGTGCTCCTAATCGCGTACGGCGGAAGCGAGGCATCGCTGGAGCGCGCCCTGTGGCGCGCCTTCACCAGACTCTAGCCTTTTATTCCACCGCTGCAAAATCCGCCCGTGGATGTTGATTTTGCCACCGACGTGCAGGGGCGCGTCGAGCGAATAGTCGAAGTCCTTGGCCTCGGGCACATCAACCAGTTCCGCATAATCTGCATGCGCTCGAAAGGTGCGAAGGCAAACGCATACGCCCGGATATGGAACCTGCCGCGCATCTGGCAAAAGGCCCTCGGAGTGCGCGCTTATTACGTAATTGAGGTCCTCTCCGAGAATTACGACCCCCTGGGCGAGGAGGAGCGCGACAGGGTCCTCATACACGAGCTCATGCACATACCGAAGACCTTCAGCGGCGCGTTAGTCCCCCACCTCTGCTTCGGGAAGCGCATCAGCTGGAGCACGGTGGCGAAGGTCTACGAGGTTTACAAGGCGCGCGAGCGCGGGGCGGGCAATTAAATGGAATACGCGCGCTTCCTCGCGATGAGCGTCCTCCTAATAATCGCAGTGCTGGCCACTGCCTACCTGATGATAAACATAGTGCAGCGGTACGCCGCTACTCCAACTCCCACCCCCAAACCATGCAGCCTCGCGGCCATAGAAGAGGTATACCTCGCAAAGATACGTGGCGGCTCGGAAATAAGTGACGCTGTCCAGCAGGCAATTGCCCAGTTCGGCAGTGCGCAAGACTCGGATGCGCTTGTATTCAAGTCCCAGCTCAACGAGAACGAGCGGGAGAACGTCATAACCCCGGCGGAGCACGCGCAGCTCCTCAATGCCATAGCTGCATACCGCTTCGTGCGCGACAACATCACCTACAGCGCGGGCGTGGTTGGGATAGAGCGCGCGCAGGATGACATCACAACGCTCAAATCACGCCAGGGCAAATGCGACGAGAAGTCCCTGCTCCTCATATCCATGTTCCGCGTCCTCAACATCAGCAGTGGGATGGAAGCCCTCTCGACCCACGGAGCGCTCAGTGTGGATGCCTGCGCTTCGGAGGGTATATGCACCTGCCTCGTGCAGGCGGACCATGTGGTCGTCACCGCCAAGCTCCCAGCATTCGCGAAGCTCAGGACGTTCAGCAGCCTTCCCCACTACACCGGCACAGGATTCTGCACCAAGGGTGGCTACATCGTCCTCGACCCTACGTGCAGCGACTGCCCATTTGCCTTCGGCCGCAACTGCACGGTTTCGATAACAATATTAAACAGCACGGCGAATCAAACTGCGGGGTGAATTAAAATGCATGGAATTGCCGGCATCATCACAGTGCTCCTGCTTGCCACAGCCGTCTTGGCAGCACAACATACTCTTTCAGCGTCAGTACCGGACGGCGCAAGCACGCTCCGCATCCCGAACTGCAACAACGTTGACGGGCCTTCGAAGCAGCACATACGGGTAACCATCGACAACCCGCTGCCTGACTTCATGGCGGTCAACTACTACCTTTACAACCTCTCGTCAAACGAGTGGGAAAGTATGGGCAAGCTCTGCAACGTCCCGGGCATGCAGATGAACGCGTGCGATGCCGACCTGCTCATAGCCACAGGCAACCAGGGCAACGCAACAACCACGCACGACCTCATCAGGCTCGTCGCGACGACGGAGACCTCGCAGGACACGTATGAGAAGACCTTCTCCTTCGCAGTGACCCACTATGCTGCGGACAGGGAGGCGACCCTCGTCTCGCAGATAGCGGCCAACTACACCGCGCTCTCGCGCGCCCGCGACCAATGCGCCGCGAAGCCGGCATGCTGCACTGCGGCCCTCTCTGTCAACCTTGATACTGCGTGGCTGAGATTCCAGACAGCCAACGAGTCCGTGAGCGG
The DNA here is from genome assembly GCA_903921825.1 of uncultured Microcaldota archaeon. Lineage (GTDB taxonomy): Archaea > Micrarchaeota > Micrarchaeia > Burarchaeales > Fermentimicrarchaeaceae > CAIXRF01. Next base: position 4,010 of record CAIXRF010000020.1, read on the forward strand.
GTGCCATCTCGTGGATGCATACAGCCTGCTCCAGCAGGGCGAACTGCTCGTGAGGAACACCACAACTACACTCACACCGTGCAACCTGCAGGCAACGCCAACCCCAGCAACAACGCCGTTGCACACCCCCACACCAGCACCGTCTCCATCGCAAACAGCGTCAGCAACCCCGGTCGGGGAAACACCGACTCCGGCAGAGAGTGTGACACCATCAGCAACGCCTACCCCCACACCCGGAAAGACATGCCCCGTCGGCCTGTTGCTTATGGCGCTGGGCGCAGGCACCTTCCTGCTCAAACGCTAGGTGCGCCCACTCTTTTCATTTTTCCAAAAATAGCGCGAGCCTTAGCCCTCAATTCCCCATCAACTTCGAGCAGCACCATCCCTCTTTTCGGCTGGCCATAGACTACGGGAGTCCCGTTCCGTGCGTAGATTAGCACGACAAGCGCGGCAAGGTCCTCTTCGCCAATTACGAGTATCTTCCCCCTGCCTCTCTGTAGCACCCTCCTGACCGTGGTGACTAACCCATCAGTGATGAACCCAGGCGGGTTTGCGACGCGCAGCGCTTTGCCATCGTACGCATCGAGCCGTGCTGCAAGGGCGCCCCTGACTGGCTCGCGGAGGCAGCGGTGGTCGTATATCACCACCGCAGGGTGTATGCCGCCCCTGAGAAGTGCTCCCGAGCAGAAATCCCCGACCGAAACAACGTTCCTCTTCCCCTTGAGAAGGGAAACCGCCCGTCTCCCGCTCACGACTTTCCCCAGCGGCCGCCGCAGGATGGCGCGCGTTTCAGCAGTCAGCTTCTTCACACGAAGGATTTCGCCCAAGAGTTATAAATATCCCCCCGCAAAATCTTTACGTCGGTGTTACAATGGCTGGAGGGTGGAGATGGGGGCTGCTGCTCGTGCTTGCGATAGCCCTGCTCGCAGCCTACGGCTCGCTCTCGCTCCAGGTCAGCTCGGCAACTCACGTCTTCCTCGACCTTGCGCCGAAGCTCGGCCTCACCCTGCTTGCGATTTTCGCCGGTAAGGTCGTCCTCGACGTCCTCGCGCAGCTCATCGGGAACGTAGTCCGGCCGCCGGAGCTGCGCCGGACCGTGCGCGACCTCGTGGCACTCGCCGTCTGGCTCCTCGTTTCGCTAGCCATCCTCGCAGTTTTCATCGGGGATATGAGCGCCCTGCTCATAGCCGTCGGTCTCATAGGATTCGGCCTCACATTCTCGCTCCAGAAGCCCATCCTTTCATTCGTGGGCTGGTTCGCGATAGTTTCGCAGCGCATCTACAAGGAAGGGGACATGGTGGAGATCGAGGGGATAAAGGGCGATGTCGTTGCAGTCGGCCTGCTCACGACCACCATCCGCTCCGCGGGCGAGGAGGAGGGGAAGGCCGTTGTCCTGCCGAACCTCACCGTACTCGAGCACCCGGTCACGAATTACACACAGGACTTCCCATACGTTTGGGACGAGGTCTCCCTTCCCCTGCCGGAAGGGGCGGACGCGGCGCACCTGAAGAACATCCTGCTCGGTGCCAGCGACGAGATTATAGGGAACAGGAAGATGGCCGAGAACGCGAAGGAATACGTGCGCCTGCTGCAGGGCTCGGGCGTCGCAGTCCGGAAGCACGCGCCGGAAGTCCTATTCTCGCTGCGCGGCGATGGCGCGGTGCTCACGCTGAGGTACATAGTCCAGGTAAGGCAGAGGGAGAGCGTGAAATCGGCGCTCAGCGCAAGGATACTGAAATCACTCAGGGAAAAGAGCGCGAAGCGGGGCGACTAGCGCTTATTCGAGGACTTTGGCCCGGTCCTTCCCACCAACAACTACCACTGGCCTGTTTCTGGTGAATATTCCGTTCGCGACAACTCCCGGGATGCACTGCAGGCCGCTTTCGAGCCTTCCCGGGTTCGCAACCTTCCCAAACCCCGCGTCGATTATCCAGTTGCCGTTGTCCGTGACTATCGGCCCGCACTTTCCGCATCCGCACCTGACCGAAACCTTCGCGCCAAACTCCCCTGCGATTTCCCGGGCAACGGGCGAAGCCGCGAAGGGAATCACCTCAACAGGGACAATCCCCCGGAAATCGGGCTTCATCTTCGACTCATCGACTACGCAAACGAACTTCTTCGCGAGGTAATCAACCACCTTCTCCCTAGCAAGCGCGCCGCCCATCCCCTTTATGAGGTTGCGGCTCGGGTCCACAAGGTCCGCGCCATCAACGGCAACGTCAATCCCCTTCACCTGGTCGAGTTCCGCGAGGCAAAGGCCAGCCCTGACTGCGATTGCGCGCGCGTCGTGCGACGTGGCCACGCAGGCAACGTCCAGCTTCTTGCCGCCCAGCATCTCAATGAACAGGGCAGCGGTGCTCCCACTCCCAAGGCCCACAACCATCCCATCTTTGATGAAGCCCAGCGCCTTCCTCGCGGCGCTCGCCTTCGGGGAATCCATAATCTTTTATTATGCGGGGCACCTTTAAAACTCCATGCGAGCCGAGAAGGCGCAAACGGCAGTCGAGTTCCTCACATCGAACAGCGGTGCGGTCGTGCTCATCCTGCTGCTCGTGGTGCTGCTCTTCTACATAGGCATATCGAACTCGAGCTTCAAGCAGCAAAGCTGCTCTTTCGAGGGGTTCTTCAGCTGCCACTCCTACAAGATTGACAGCAGCGCCGGCCTCGCGCTGGAGACTGGGCAGGCCACCGGAGGGTCGGTAATCGTCTACGCAATTTCCTGCACGTCCTCGCCGGAAGGCCTCCCGGTGTTCCAGGCGCTCAGCAATGCCGTCTTCATCCCGCACGGCGACTACCGCTACATCGCAGGCGGAAATTCCGGGAACATCATCCACTGCGGGGCGCCGGAGCGCGGTGACTCCTTCAGGCAGAAGATTTGCCTCGTCTATTCCGCAGTGGACTTCCGGGTCAACCATACTGCCTGCGGAAATCTCGCTACGCGAGTGGAGTAATGGACCGATGCGCGCAATTTTGATAGACTGTGATTACGTTACGAGCAAGCGGAGAGGAACGGCCGCGGTGCGGCTGCTGATGAAGCGGAAGCGCTTCTTCCGCCTCTACGACACGAAGTTCGAGCCCTACTTCTACGTCCACGCCCGCGGCGCACCCGGCGAGGCGAGGGAGGAGGCTGCGAAGATTTCAATGCTAGTGAACGGGGAGAGCATCGCCCCGTCGCGCACGGAGCTGGTGGAGAAGCTGCTTCTCGGGAAGCCGGTGCAGCTGGTGAAAGTCTTCTGCAAGCATCCAACGCACGTGCGCATGCTCCGCGAGCGTGCGAAGGCGCTCGGAACAGTGTATGAGGCGGACCTGCCTTTTGCCCGCCGCTACCTCATTGACAAGGGCCTGACCCCATTCTACAGCCTCGAGTTCAAGCGCAAGGGAAAGGAGATCGCAGAGCTCCTCTCCAGTTCGCCTACCCATGAGCTTAAGCTCCGCAGCCTCGCCTTCGACATTGAAACTTACAACCCGAAAGGCTCACCGCGTCCGGAGAAGGACCCGATGGTGATGCTGAGCTACGCAGACGAAGAGAGCGGTGTCATAACCTACAAGCAAATCCCACTGCCCTTCGTCAAGACGGTCGCCGGCGAGAAGCAGCTCCTCGAAGAATTCTCCCGCCTCGTGAAGGAGAGGGACGTCGAACTCCTGCTGGGATACAACGACGTCGCCTTCGACCTCCCCTACCTGAAAGAAAGGGCCAAGGCCACCGGCGCCTCCCTCATCCTCGGCAGGGACGGCAAGTCCTCCTTCAGGACGCAGAGCCGTGGCCTCTTTTCCTACGCGAAGATAAAGGGCAGGCTCCACGCCGACATCTATGCGGTGGCGAAGTTCCTCAGCCTCATAGGCGCGCTCAAGACCAAGCGCATAACCCTGGGCGAGGTCTTCTCCGAGATGTTCGGGGAGGAGAAGAAAACGGTGAAGAAGCAGGACATCTGGCGCCTGTGGGACGGCGGCGAGGAGGACCTGAAGACACTCGCGGAATATTCGCTCCACGACGCAATCGCAACGAAGCGGATAGCGGACGAAGTGCTCCCGCTGGAGTTTGAGCTCTCGAAGCTGGCGGGTGCCTCCCTCCAGGAGGTCTGCGGCGCGACAACCGGGCAGCTCGTTGAGATGCTCCTTTGGCGGGAGGCGCACAACCAGAACCGCGTAGTGCCGAACAAACCTGATGCGGACGAGGTGCGCGCAAGGGAGAACGCGCCCGTGCAGGGCGCATACGTCAAGCTGCCCGAGGCCGGAATCTACGAGGGCCTCGCGGTCTTCGACTTCCGTGGGATGTACCCCTCAATAATTATCTCCCACAACATCGACATGGATACGCTGAACTGCGACGACTGCACGGATGCAGAGAAGCACGTTTCTCCGCTCGGGCACAAGTTCTGCTCGAAGAGGAAGGGTCTCATCCCCTCTGTGCTCGAACGCCTCATCGATGAGCGCGACAGGCTCAAGAAGGAGCTGAAGAAGCACGCCCCCGACTCGGCGGAATACAAGCCGCTTTTCGCGCGCTCCCAGGCGCTTAAGATACTGAGCAACAGCTTCTACGGCTTCCTCCTCTACTCGCGGAGCAGGTGGTATTCGCGGCCGTGCGGCGAGTCCGTCACCTCTTACGGGAGGCAGTACATACAAGATACGATAAGGAAGGCGGAGGAGGCAGGATTCCACGTCCTCTACTCCGACACGGACTCCATAGTTATGCAGCTCAGCGGGAAAACCAAGGAGGAGGCGCTCGCGTTCATGAAGGCGATAAACGCCGCGCTTCCGGGCAGGATGGAGCTCGAGCTCGAGGCGTTCTACCCCCGCGGCGTCTTCGTGGGGAAGAAGCTCTCCGGCGCGAAGGCGGAGGTCGGGGCGAAGAAGAAATACGCGCTAATCGGCGAGGACGGCAGGATAAAAATAAGGGGCTTCGAGCTCGTGCGCAGGGACTGGTCGCGCGTAGCGAGGCACACGCAGCAGAGAATTCTCGAGGCAATCCTGAAGGAGGGAAGCAAGGAGAAGGCGGCTGAAATCGTCCGCGGGGTCATCCAGGACCTCCGCGAGGGGAGGGTGAAGCTCGAGGACTGCGTCATCTACACGCAGATAAGGAAGAGCCTGAAGAACTACGCGATCACTTCCCCGGAGGTCGCGGCAGCGCAGAAGGCGATAAAGGCGGGCATTCCTGTTGAAGTTGGCACCCTCGTCGGCTACGTCGTCACGAAGAAGGGTAAGTCCATCTCGGAGAAGGCGCAGCTCGTGGAGCTCGCTGAGGACTACGACCCAAACTATTACATCGACCACCAGGTGCTCCCCGCGGTGATGAAGATAATGAAGGAGCTGGGCTACGAGGAGTCGGACCTCAAGGGCGAGGGAAAGCAGTCAAGGCTCGGCTCATGGTGAGCGCAATACTCTTTTAATCCACGCAACCAAATCCACGCATGCCAAAAATAAGGGCGGTCTTCTTCGACATAGACAACACGCTCTTTCCCACGGACAAATTCGCGGAGTTCGCCAGAAGGCGGGCAATAAGGGCGATGGTGAAGGCGGGCCTCAAGGCAAGCGAGGGGAAGGCATACCGCACGCTCACGCACGTCGTGAGGAAGCACGGCTCCAACTACCCCCAGCATTTCGACAGGCTGCTCGAGCGCCTCGGAGCGCCACGCGACCCGAAGCTCATCGCTGCAGGCATACTCGCGTACCACCAAGCCAAGTCGGAGCTGAAGCCTTACCCGGACGTTCCGCCAACCCTATGCGCCCTGCGCAGGAAAGGCCTCCCACTCTACGCACTTTCCCGCGGAATCGCGGTCAAGCAGTGGGACAAGCTCATCCTGCTGGGCCTCGGGAATCTTTTCGATGGCGTTTTCGTCACGAATAGAAAAGACGTGCACTTCTACTCACGCGTCATCCGCAAGCTGCGGCTCCAGCCTTCCTCCGTGGTGATGGTCGGAGACAACCCAAGGATAGACACAGCTCCCGCAAGGCGGGCAGGCATCACCACGGTTAGGCTCATAAAAGGCAAGCACGCGAAGGAGAAGGGCGCGGCGGACTTCAGGATTCATTCGATGCGGGAACTCCCGCGCATCTTGCGAAGGGTGAAATGATGCAGCTGGAAGCGAAGGAACTCGAGGCATATGAGCGCGCGGGCCACATAGCCCACTCGGCGCTCCACATGGCGAAAGGGCTTACGAAGCCGGGCGTGAAGCTGCTCGAAATAGCCGAGAAGACGGAAGCATACATCATCGAGCAGGGCGCGAAGCCTGCATTCCCGGTGAACCTCTCAGCCAATGAGGCGGCGGCCCACTACACTCCAGAGAAAGACGACGCGACATTGGTGGGCGAGAAGGACCTATTGAAAATAGACGTGGGCGTCCACGTCGATGGCTTCATAGCGGACAACGCGCTCACACTCGACTTCTCCGGCGAGCACGGGAAGCTCGTGGAAGCATCAGAAAACGCCCTCAACACCGCAACCTCCTCTGCGAAGGCAGGCGCAAAGCTCTCCGACTTGGGCGCTGCGGTTGAATCCGCGATAAAGGGGTTCGGCTTCCGGCCGATAGAGAACCTCACCGGCCACCTACTCGGCAGGTATGAGCTTCACGCTGGGCTCGAGATACCGAACATAGCAACAAAGGACGGCCGCGCCCTTGAGGAGGGGCAGGTGATTGCAATCGAGCCCTTCGCAACCACTGGCCAGGGCCGCGTGGGCGAGGCGCAGAAGGTCGAAATCTTCTCCCTTGTTGAGAGCAGGCCTACGCGGATGAGGGAGGCCCGCCGCCTCCTCTCCTTCGTCGAGTCGAACTACAGGACCCTGCCGTTTGCCGAACGCTGGCTCCGTGAGCAGTTCCCCTCGAAACTCTTCCTTCACAGCGCAATAAGGGAGCTCGTCCTCTCCGAAGCCCTAGAGCAATATCCAGTGCTCAAGGAGGTGAAGAGCGGGATGGTTTCGCAGGCCGAGCTCACCATCCTGGTTGAGCGCGACGGTGCCCGCATCCTGACGCACTAGCCAGTGTAGCTGACGAGTTCTGTCGTAGTGTTGGAAGCGACCATCTTCACTGGGACGGCTATCGTCGCCACTTGCCATACATCCGCGGTGTATGTGCCGCTGGCGCTCGTGCTGACCACGCGTATCTTCGTCGCAGGCCCGGTATATGCAGGCACGCTCACCTGCTCGACCCCGACCGTCGTAATCGTAGTCTGCGATCCAATCGGCTCACCTGTCCCCTGCCCGGCCGCGGGGCATTGCCCCGGAATCGTCTGTCCTGAAAACACCGATTCCGCCTTCACGCACCGGCACCCTACCTTGGCATCCCATTCTCTTGCAGTAACCGTGGTTCCGCTTGTGTTCATAGTCGCCGTCCTGAGCACAGTGTCTACTCCCTCAACAGTTCCGCCTTCGCCTGTCGTGTACTGCAGGACCAGAGTTGTATTCTCAGTTATGACGCGGTATGTATAGCTTAGGCCTGCCTGTGCGCAGCCGAACACATTCTCCCACGTCGCGTTTCCTCCTGCCGGAGTGGGGGTGGGAAGCTCGCCTGGCGTTTCAGTCGGTGAAGCAGGCGGAGTCTCGGCCGGAGTTTCTGTTTCCTCTACAGTGGGCGTTTCCGCAGGCGTCTCCGTGGTCTCAGCCGTAGCATTCGCGGTCGGAGTCACAGCCGGCGTTTCCGTAGTCCCGGGCGTCATATGCGGGCTCGGTGTCGGAGTTGCACCGCCCCCGCCAAGGCCAAAGCAGCCGTACAAAAGCAGCGCAGCAACAGCCACCATGATAACACCAAGAATCCGCCCCATCCAAATCACCCGAAGGGCTTTCGCCCCGGCTATTTAAATCCCTGCGCCGCGCGTAATTAACCCGCGGGCCCGTAGCGCAACTGGATAGCGCGGCTGGCTTCGAACCAGATGGTTGGGGGTTCGAACGCAAGTTCGCTTGCGCGAACAGCGCATTCGGCTTGCCGAATTTCCCCTCGGGCCCGCTAACTCTTTTTGAAAATTGGAAAAGGAAAATAGGCGCCTAATCCATGCCTTCCATTCCGCCGCCCATGCCGCCTGGCGGCATCGCGGGCGCCTTGCCCCTTGCTGCAATCATGTCATCTATCCTGAGCAGCATCTCCGCCGCCTCGCTCGCAGATGCGATTGCCTGGGTCTTCACCTTGAGCGGCTCGATTATGCCGAGCTTCTTCATGTCGTCTATCTTTCCGGCATAGACATCGACGCCAAGGCTCCTGTTCTCAGGCCCCTTGTGCTTGCTCCTCAGCATCACAAGGCAGTCTATCGCATCCATCCCGGCGCTTTCCGCAAGCGTGCGGGGGATGGACTCGAGCGACTCGGCGAACGCCTGTATTGCGAGCTGCTCCCTTCCTCCGACGTCGTTCGCATACTTCCTGAGCTGCTGGGCCAGTTCGACTTCGGTGCTCCCGCCGCCGGTCACGTATTTCCCCACCTCAATCGCGGAGGAAACCGCGCCAATGGCATCCACGACGGCTCTCTCACCCTCGTTCACAACGTGCTCGGTGCTCGCGCGCACGAAGATAGTGACGCTTTTCGGGTCCTTGCACTGTTCCACGAAGACCATCTGCTCCCCGGCGACCTTCCTCTCCTCCACGATGCCCGCGCTCCCGAGGTCCTTTGCGCTAATGTCATCGAGGCTCGTGGCTATCGTCGCGTGCGTCGCCTTCGCGAGCTTATCCATGTCACTCTTCTTCACACGCCTTATTGCGACGATGCCTTTCTTTGAGAGGAAGTGCTGCGCCACGTCGTCTATCCCCTTCTGCACGAAGACAACGTTTGCGCCGCTCTTCGCAATCTTATCAACCATCTCCCTAAGCATCTTCTCCTCCTGGTCGAGGAATGCTTGCATCTGGTCCGGGGAGGTTATCTCAATCTTCGCGTCCGTCTCCGTCTTCTCAATCTCCAATGCCGCGTCAACGAGCGCTATCTTCGCGTTCGTCACCTTCTTCGGCATCCCCGAATGGACGATTTCCTTGTCGATGACTACGCCGCTTATGAACTCGGTGTCATTTATGTCGCCGCCCTCCTTCTTCTCCACCTTTATGAAGTCGTCGTCAATCTCAATCTTCCCGTCCTTCTTCTCCGCGACCTGCTTCACTGCCTTCACAACCAGCTTTGCAAGCTTGTTCTTCGCGTCGCCAACGCCGACCGTCTTCGAGCCCATCGCGACGCTTGCAATCTTCTCAAGCGTCTCCGTGTCTTCAAGCCCCACAGGGTAGGAAATGTGCTGCAGAATCTCGTTCGCCTTCGTCGCCGCATTCTTGTAGCCGTTTATGAGCGTCGAGGCGTGTATGTTCTGGTCAAGGAGGTCTCCGGCCCTCTTCAGCATCTCGCCCGCGAGCATCACGCTCGTCGTCGTGCCGTCGCCGACCTCCTTGTCCTGCGTCTTGGCTATCTCAACCATTATCTTCGCGGCGGGGTGTTCGACGTTCATCTCCTTAAGGATTGTCGCCCCGTCGTTCGTAATCACGATGTCGCCCATGTCGCTCACGAGCATCTTGTCCATGCCCTTGGGCCCCAGCGTCGTCCGGATGGCGCTCGCCACAGCGTATGCCACAGCGATGTTCGTCCACCTTGCATCCCTTCCCTGAAGCCTGCTGCTCCCCTCGGGGAGAATCAAAACCTGCTGTCCACCAAGCTGTCCACCTTGTCCTGCCATACCTATTACCTCCGTTAATTTCGTTCAAAAACATCGCACAAATAGCTGTGCATTTTCAATGGGTATTTGCGCATACGGGTTTAAAAAGATTAGACCCTAACCCCTAACCTTAACTCAAAAACTCAGTTAATCTCTATACTTTTCAAGAAGTTCCTTTACAAGGCCCGTCCCACCCACACGCTTACCCTCCTTTTGCTTAGTCAAAACATTTAGTTTGTGCGTTTTCGGAAAAAACCGTTCTTCAATCTCCATGATTGAACGATAAACTTCACCCCGCTTAGTTCCCATCCTGGACACCCCCAACACAACTATCAAAAAACTGAGGATTAAGTTCCGGTCTGAAATAATGTTTGCGCTTTATCCAAATAAAGCCATCTCCTCTTGAAATTACTGCAACATCAATTGGGCCACCAACCGTTTCGGCCACCATCGTAACTTTTCTTTTAAACGACGTAAGATTAACTAGCGATTCAGCCATCGCTGCGAGCTCACTTTTTGGAAGTATAGACACAACTTGGAGAACCGGATCGATATGAGTAGTTCTTCGATAATCCTTCAACCGCGCTAGGTAGTTGTCGACATCCTCGCGCCTCATCTTTGCACAAATTTCGCGTATATCCGCTTCTAGCGCAGCTTCGTACTCTGGGTCTACTCCTTCCATAAATGTGAAAACCATCTCACTTTGAGCAAACGGCATGATTGCTTGGTCAATACCATTCCCAATTTTTAGGTCCTTTGTTACCAAATACTTCAAATGGTTGTTAATTATGCACTCGAATGCGTAAGATTGCAACACGGGGAAAATGTCTTTCTCACCAAAACCCGTAATCACAACACCTGATACATTATAAGGTTGGTAAGACCCCATCGGAAACTTTGTAAATAAATATACCGCGATATCTGATAATTTCAGGATGTCGTCATGTCCTATTGGCAGTTTTTCAAAAATCTCCTCTCGGATAACCGAAATAACCCCATTGTATTTTTTTTGGAATAATTCAAAACTACTCTTATCCATAAACTCCGCATTGGGCGCTCCTTTCTGGTATACGTGATGTTTTTCTACAATCATTTGTGTTATACTCTTCAACTTATCAAAGGTGATTTCCGACCGTTCCTTCAGCTTCAGATCTGCCTCTTCTAAGATCTCTCTCTTGATCAGAGAAAAATAACCCCGTATACTGGCTTTGATATGGTCCTCTTGCACGTGTTTCGGGAAAAGATTCCTGTCGTTCTCTAAGAACCGTATAAAATCCGCAGCATACTGTCCCAAATTCGCAAAACTTCCTTTACCCAAATGCTTCCTATACATCTTGATTATGCTCTCCCACGGGATACTCATAAAATCTGCATTACCATAAACCATTATACCTACGGGCTGGAACTTAGACAATGCAAAAATCTTGTTCGCCGATGTAATAATTTTTTGTCCTTCTCCCCTACTAACTGTTATCGCGCTATCGGCAGCAATCGCAACAGCTTCCTTATTCATTATCACTATTTCCGCAGTCACGTTGTCCACCGTTACATCGAAATATACATAAATGAAATATTAAAACTCTACTCCTTCTCTCGCCGGCACTCCCTCTGCGAACGGATGGGAAACTTCTTTCATCTCCGTCACCAAATCCGCCTTCTCAATCACTTCCTGCGGTGCATACCTCCCAGTCAGAACGAGTTCCATCGACTTCGGCGCCTTCCGCATGAGCGCAAGCACATCGCCGAGCTTCAGCAGCCCGAACTTCAGCGCCACGTTTATCTCATCAAGAATCAAAAGGTCCGGAGGGTTCTCCTCCATCTGCTTCCTGGCGAACTTCAGCCCCTCCTGCGCAAGCTCGAAGTCTATCGGCAGGGGCTTCAGCGGGTCCACGAAATCCAGCCGACCAAATTGGTGGACCTCCATCCCCTGCAGCTTGTTGCCCAATTTGTACTCGCCCACATCCTTCCTGCCCTTGAGGAACTGCACGACCACAACTTTCTTCCCGCTCCCTAGCGCCCTCATGGCTAGGCCGAACGCGGCAGTGGTCTTCCCCTTTCCCTCTCCAGTATACACATGAATCATGGTAAAACCCGCTTTCGCTGCCCCTGTTCTTAAATTTGCCTTCGTCGCCTGTCCAACTAGTCCTTCTTTATCTCACACTTCGTGCATCCGCCGCTCTCCTCGGCATGCGCCTTCCTGAACTCGCTGCCGTCGCGGATACACGAAACACCTAGCGATGACGCACCAGCAGTAAGTCCCAACGGCTGCGCCCCTGCAGGTGGAATTCTCGGCAACGCCGCCTCTTCAATGGGCGCGCCAGCCTGCGGCAGGACGACTGCATCCGCATCCATTGGTGCGGACACGGCAGCCACTACCTGCGCAACAGCAGCAGAAGACGGCGGCTCAGATGCAGGAGCAAGCGGGAGGTTTGCGCTCGCAGGAATGGCCACGGGCTTCTTCTCCTTCTTGAACGCCTGAATGGAAAGCACTTGCTGGTCGCGCGAGCCATCGCGATAAACGGTCACTCCCTTGCACCCAAGGCGGTAGGCGAGCATGTACGCCTCCTCAACCTCTGCCGGCGTGGCATGGTTCGGGAAGTTTATCGTCTTGGAAACAGCATTGTCCGTATATTTCTGGAAAGCGCCCTGCAGCCTGATGTGCCATTCCGGGGTGATGGTATGTGCTGTCACGAAGATGCGCTTCACATCCTCTGGAACCTCAGGGCAATCATGCAGCCCGCCGCTCTTCGCAATCTTCCTCATCAGCTCGATGGAGTAGAATCCCCTCTCCTTGGCGACCTTCTCGAATACGGGGTGTATCTCAAGCAGCTCCGTGTTGTCCATCACATTCCTGACGAAGACGATGGCGAAAAGGGGCTCCACGCCCGAGGAGCAGCCCGCAATTATCGAGAGCGTCCCAGTTGGCGCAATCGTGGTCATAGTGGCATTTCTCATTGGCGGAGCGCCCGGCGCGTCGAAAATGCTGCCCTTGAAATTCGGGAAAGGCCCCCGGACCTCGGCAAGCTTCACGCTCGCCTTCCTCGCCTCCTCCCAGATGAATGCCACGACCTTCTCCGCAACTGCGGCGGACTCCTCGCTGTTATAGGGAACGCCGAGGCCGAAGAGCAGGTCTGCGAAGCCCATCACGCCAAGCCCTATCTTCCTGTTAAGCTTCGTCATCCGCTCAATCTCAGGAAGCGGGAACTTGTTCACGTCAATAACATTGTCCAGGAAATGAACTGCAGTCCAGGTGGCCTTGCGCAGCCCATCCCAGTCTACCTTCGCGTCCGCAGTGAGCATCTTCGCGAGGTTTATGCTCCCGAGGTTGCAACTCTCATAGGGAAGCAGGGGCTGCTCGCCGCAGGGGTTCGTGGACTCAATCTTCCCAACGTGCGGAGTCGGGTTCCCGGCGTTAATCTTGTCTATGAACACCACTCCGGGCTCCCCGTTCTTCCACGCCTTCTCCACAATCAGGTCAAAGACCTTCCTCGCGCTCAGCTTCTCGCGCACGCTCCCGTCACGCGGGTTCAGCAGCTCATATTCGCTGTCCTTCGCAACGGCATCCATGAACTTGTCCGTGACTGCCACCGAGATGTTGAAGTTGTTGAACACGTCGTTCCGTTCCTTGCACGTTATGAACTCAAGCACGTCGGGGTGGTCCACGCGGAGCATGCCCATGTTCGCGCCCCTCCTCCTCCCACCCTGCTTAATCACGTCCGTCGCGGAGTCGAAGACGCGCATGAACGAAACCGGGCCAGAGGCTACCCCCCCCGTGCTCCGAACGACATCGCCCTTTGGCCTGAGCCTAGAGAAGGAGAAGCCCGTCCCCCCTCCAGACTGGTGTATTATCGCTGTGTGCTTCACCGTATCGAATATGGACTCAATCGAGTCTTCCACAGGAAGAACGAAGCACGCGCTCAGCTGCCCCACGGGCGTTCCGGCGTTCATCAAAGTTGGGGAGTTCGGGAGGAACTCCAGGTTCACCATCGCCTGGTAGAACTCCTCCTCAGTCTTCTTCAGGTCAGCATGCCTGTCGTAGAAAATATCAGCAAGCGCAATTGCCTGCGCAACCCTCCTGAACATCTGCTTAGGCGTTTCCACAACATTCCCGTTCCTGTCCTTGAGCAAATACCTCCTCTCGAGCACCTTTATGGCATTCACGCTCAGCCTCGTGTCCACGTCGTCGACGGGCGCATTCAGCAGCTCCGCCTTCAGTTGCCTCAGGATGGCGCGCTTCTGCCTGTAGAGGATGTAAGCCTTCGCCGTCCTTGCATGCCCGTTCTCGATGAGGACTTTCTCCACGATGTCCTGTATGTCCTCGACCCCAGGCGTCTTCTCCTCGGAGAACTTCGCATTAACAATCTTCGTGACTTCCTCGGCTAGCGCAGCCGAAAGGTCCCTGTCCTTCCCGCCTACGGACTGTGCTGCCTTCCAGATTGCCTCCGTAATCTTCTCAGTGTCGAACGGAGTGACCCTCCCGTCCCTCTTCCTGATTTTCGTTACGTGCTTCTCTTCGCTCCTCGGCTCCCTCTTCGTTTCAGGCACTGGGCCTGCCCTCTGCTCCTCCACCCACATCTCTATTACTTTCCCTTTCTCAGGAACAGCACCCCTCCAGGAGAGCAGCTCCACGTCGCTGTTGTCCGTGACGACTGTTGAGGGAGTGCTCATCAGGCCGTAATACATTGCCTCAGCCTTTCCGTCAACTGTCTGAACATCGAAATGCTCCACCTTCACTCCCTGCGCCTCCAGCTCGTCAATCACAGCCTTCGCTGAAGGGCATTTCGGGCAGTTTTCCTGCGAAAAAAACTTCACTTTCATGAGCATCACCATCGCTAACTGTCTAACATAAATATTTCAGTTTCCCAGCCCCTTCCTTTGCCCTAAATTATCGCCAAAAACCACTATATATTGGGGTTTCAGCTGTTGCACAAACTATATATGGTGATGCTTATAAAGCTATCCAAAGGCCTATTTTCCAGAGAAAAAGGAGGCAAATCCAGCCCCAAATCCGACTTTAAGCCTTAATCTTCTTTCAGTTTGTCCAGTTCGCGCTCAAATGCCTGCAGATTCCTGAAAGACTTGTAAACGGAAGCGAACCGGACGTATGCGACAGGGTCTATGGCGCGCAGCTTTTTCATCACCAAATTCCCAATCAGCTTGCTCTGCACCTCGTTCGAGGCCATGGTGCGCAGCTCCTGCTCTATTTCATCCACCGCGCGCTCAATCTTCTCAGTAGGAATTGGTCTTTTCTCGCATGCACGCCTAATCCCCGCGATGAGCTTGTTCCTGTCGAAGGCCTGCCTGCTCCCGTCCTTCTTCACAACGATAAGGTCGAGGAGCTCAATCCTCTCGTAGGTAGTGAAGCGCTTCTCGCACTTCGCGCACTCCCTCCTCCTTCGCACGGCTGCCTGGTCCTCGGTCTCGCGCGAGTCAATAACCTGCGTTTCCTCATTGAAGCAGTAGGGGCACTTCATCAAATCTATTTGGGCGCGTCTGGTTTAAAGAAGTTTGCCAGAATAATTCACGAAGGTGATTTTCGTGGATGTTGTCGCCGCCAAGGGCCTGCTCGCTGAATTCAAGGGGGATACGGTCGCGCTCGGAGTTTTCGAGCGCGAGGAGAAAGGGAAAGTCCCGGAGCTGTTCATCACCGCAAAAAGAATAGATGCCAAGGCAGGCGGAATCCTTGCCGAATCCCTGAAAAAAGGTGAATTCACCGGGAAGCTGGGTGCAGTCGCCACTTACCACGCGAGGGGGCTCCCCATGCGCCTCATTCTTCTCATTGGCTTGGGAAAGAGAAGCGAATTCGAGCCCGACGCAGTCAGGCAGGCTGCGGCAAAGGCATGCTGTGCGGCAAGAGAGCTTGGGGTGAAGAAGCTGGGCTTCTGCGTAGATTCAGTTGTAGGGAAAGGCGTTGATTTGGAAGTGGCAGGCAGGCTCCTCACGGAAGGCGCAATCCTCGGGCTTTACCGCTTCGAAGCATACAAGACGGAGAAAGAGAAGAAGGAGGTGGAGTCGCTGCACCTCATCACCTCGGGAAATGCGAAGGCGCTCGCCGAAGGTGCGTGCAAGGGTGAAATAATCGCCTCCTCAGCGAACCTGGCGCGCGAAATATGCAACGACCCCGGGAATTATGCCACCCCGGAAAAGCTCGCGAAGTTCGCGCAGGGCATCGCAGCAAAATATGGCTTCAAATGCAAAGTCTTGGGGAAGCGGGAAATCGAAAAGGAGAAACTGGGCGGCATCCTCTCCGTTTCCGCTGGCAGCCACCAGCCTCCCGCATTCGTGATTCTCGAATACAACGGGCCGAAATCCGCAGGGAAGAAGCCCATCGTGCTCATCGGGAAGGGGATAACCTTCGACTCCGGTGGAATTTCCATCAAGCCGTCTAAGGACATGGAAAAGATGAAGTTCGACAAGGCGGGCGCGTGCGCTATCTTCGGCGCATTCGCCGCAGCAGCAAGGCTCAGGGCGCCGCTTCGCCTCATCGGCCTAGCCCCGCTCGTAGAAAACCTTCCGGGCGGCGAGGCGTCGAGGCCAGGTGACATAATCAGGATGCATTCCGGAAAGACGGTAGAGATAATCTCCACGGACGCGGAGGGGCGGGTCATACTAGGGGATGCGCTCTCATATTCCGCGAGGTTCAAGCCGAAGGCCATACTCGACCTGGCAACCCTAACGGGCGCCTGCGTGGCTGCACTCGGCTACGAATGCAGCGGGCTGCTGGGAAATGACGAAACGCTGCTTGCGAAAGTGGAATCCGCAGGCGGCCGCTCAGGCGAAAGGGTGTGGCGCCTGCCCATGTGGAAGGCCTACAATGAATATAACAGGAGCGACAATGCGGACATAAAGAATGTCGGCCCGCCAAGCGCTGCCGGAACAATATGCGGCGCGAAGTTCCTCGAGGCGTTCGTCCCGAAAGGCGTGCCTTGGGCGCACGTGGATATTGCGGCAACGGCCTGGAACGACAAACCCTCGGCGTACATGGGGCTCGGAGCAACGGGCGTGGGCGTGCGGCTAATCGCTGCGCTCCTCGATGAGCTTTAGCAGGTCGCGGGGCTTCCTCATCTCCTTTATTTCCCTCTTCCTCACAACCGGAACCCCCTCAATGGAATCCTTCGCGCTCTCCTTGAGCAGGAAGCATGCACTAGAATCAAGCATCTCCGAAATCTTCCCATAGGCAACCGCCCTCTTGCCCATCGTCCTCCTGTCCGCCTCCTCGCCGGCAATCACCTTGCTCCTCTCCTTTGCGGCGAGTTCGAACGGCGCGCTCTTCGCCCTCACGCTCTCGAAGCCAACGGGCGAAAGGATTGTTCTCTCCCTTATCGAAACGCCCCTGAACTCGAACGGGTTGAGCGGCATCCTCAGTTCCACCCCGAGAATCCTCTCAAGGCACTCCACATTCTCCTCGCTCGCGCCCATCCGCCCGTGTTCGTATCTCCAGAGCGTTTCGCGGGAGATTCCCGCCTTCTCTGCAAGCGCATCCAGCGTGAGCCCGGCCTCCATGCGTGCAGCAGCGAGCCTGCTCCCGTCTATGGATACGCTGAGCGCCTTGAACTTCCTCTCGCTGGGGAAAACGCCCTCCAAAATCTCCTTCAGCGTCCCAACTCCAACTGCAGGGATGCCATGCCGCTCGTAGAGCACGCCCTGCTGCAGCCCATCTCCCCCGGCCCTCGCGCCAAGAAGTAGGAACTTCGCGCCGAGCAGGAGCGAAATCTTCTGTAAGTCGCGCGCCTGCTGCGGGGTGAAGGCGTCAATGTCTTCGAAAGCCTTCGCGAGCAGAATCTCCTTTCCCCTCCTTGCAACTATGTCGAAGCAGGCGCGCATCCCAGCGCAGCAGAAAATCTCATACCCCTCCTTCGCCAGCAGGGAAGAGGTTTCGCGGATAAGCTCCTCGCGCATACACGAGATTGAGGCGTGATGAGAATATAATAAGAATGCCTACAAAATGCCCCTCATGGAAGAGCAGGGGCTTTCCTCCGAAGAAGCTGCGAAGAGGCTCGCAAAATTCGGGCCGAACCTGGCGAAGAAGCCAGCTGAAGTGAGCTTTCTCGCAATCGCGAAGGAGGAGATAACCGAGCCGATGATTCTCCTACTTCTCGTGGTCGGCTTCTTCTACACTGTATGGGGGAAGCTGGAGGACGCGATAACCATCTTCGTAGTCATCGCGCTCCTCGTGTTCGCGGAAGTGTGGAACGAATACCGGGCGAAGAAGGCAATAACCGCGCTCTCCAAATTGGCTGCACCCAAAACGAAGGTCCTGCGCAACGGCGCCGTCATCGAAGTCGGCACGGAGAAAATAGTCCCAGGCGACATCCTCATCCTTGCCCCGGGAACGCGCGTTGCAGCAGACTGCAGGCTCCTCTCCTCATTCAGCCTCCAGTTCGACGAATCCACGCTCACTGGCGAGTCCCTCTCCATAGGGAAGAAGGAGGGCGAGGAGGCCTACTCAGGAACTCTTGTGGTTTCCGGGGAGGGGAAGGCGGAGGCGCTCCTCACTGGCGCTGGCACCCGGATGGGGAAGATTGCGGCGCTTGCGCAGGAGATAAAGCCGCCGCGCACTCCGCTCCAGCTTTCGATGAAGTCGCTCACGAAGACGCTCGTCTGGGTCGCGCTCTTCTTCAGCGTCTCCATCCCGCTGCTCGGCCTGCTGCGCGGCAATGATTTGCAGACGATGCTCCTCACAGGCCTAGCCCTCGCCTTCGCAACAATACCAGAGGAGCTGCCCATCATCATCACGATGATTCTGGGGCTCGGCTCCTACAAGCTGTCGCACGAGAAGTTCCTCGTGAAGAAGATAAAGGCCGCGGAGGTTCTCGGCGACGCGACAGTCATCCTCACGGACAAGACGGGGACGATTACGGAGAACAGGATGAAAGTCGCTGCCGTCTTCCCTGCGGACGCGGAGAAGGCTGCGCTCGCGGCTGCGCTCGCCTCGCTCACCGAGCTTTCCATCTCGCCAACGGACAGGGCGCTAGCGGAGAAGGCGCAGGAGCTCGGCATAGCGCAGGAATCGCGCGAGATCCTGCGCGAGCGCAGCTT
This sequence comes from uncultured Microcaldota archaeon, assembly GCA_903921825.1. Taxonomy (GTDB): domain Archaea; phylum Micrarchaeota; class Micrarchaeia; order Burarchaeales; family Fermentimicrarchaeaceae; genus CAIXRF01. The sequence goes on from CAIXRF010000020.1 coordinate 22,659, forward strand.
CGGGAACGGGAGGAACACGAGGTCCCTGCTGCGCAAGTCGAAGCACGGCTTAGAGCTGTTCGTAATCGGCGCACCCGAAGAGATTCTCGCGATGGCGAGGGGCAGGAAGGACGACTTCTCCAAGGCAATCGAGAGGGAAGCGGCAAAAGGGAGGCGCGTGCTCGCCGTTGCGACAAAGGAAGTCTATGCCTACGAAAAGGAGAAGGCGTTCGGCGAGCTGGAGAAGGGCATCACGATTGCCGGCCTAATCTCGCTCGAGGACCCGCCGCGGGCCGGCGTGAAGGAGACTGTTGCCCTGGCCCGCAAGGCAGGCATACGCACCATAATAGTCACCGGCGACCACCCCGGGACCGCCGCCTTCATCGCATCGGAGGTCGGAATCCCCTCGGAGAAAGTTCTTCTGGGAGATGAGCTGGACGAGCTTTCCGATGCGGAGCTGCAGGAGGCAGTGAAACAGGTCTCGGTCTTCGCGAGGACGACCCCGGAGCACAAATACCGCCTAGTAAATGCGCTGCACAAAAATGGCGAAGTGGTCGCAGTCACCGGAGACGGCGTGAACGACACGCTCGCGCTGAAGAGCGCGGACATAGGAATAGCGATGGGGATAAAGGGGACGGACGCGGCGAAGGAGGCGGCGGATGCCGTGCTGGCCGACGACAACTTCACCACCATTGGCCACGCAATCTTCGAGGGAAGGAAATTCTACGACAATCTGAGGAAGGGGGTGAAGTACTACATCTCCGTGAAGGTGGCGCTCGTGCTCGTCTTCCTCCTCCCCGTCCTCCTCAGCATCGCGTTCCCGTTCGCCCCAATCCAGATAATCGTGCTCGAGCTCTTCATGGACCTTGCGGCTTCCGCAGGCTTCGTCGCGGAGCCCGCGGAGAAAGCAATCTACACGCGGCCGCCTCGCAACCCGAAGGAGGCGTTCCTCAACCCGCTCCTCGGCGGAATCGCAGTTTCAGGCATGTGCCTTTTCTCCGCCGTGACCCTGACCTATGGCTACGCGCTGTGGCAGGGCGTTCCGCTTGCGCAGGCGCAGAGCATGGCATTCGTCGCATGGATGCTCGGCCACATCCTCCTTGCCTTTGTTTCGCGCTCAGGGAAGGAGCCGCTCTTCAGCCTCGGCTTGCTCTCGAACACGCTCATGAACTGGTGGGCCGCCGCGGTCTTCGGCTTCCTCCTGCTCGCACTCCTCATCCCGGCAATCGGCACGAACCTCAAGCTCGCTCCGCTGGCTCCAGGACAACTCCTCCTCGTTATCGCAATCTCGATTGTCGCAATAGTTCCGCTTGAGATTGCGAAGGTGCTCTCCTCGCGCACTGGCGTGGAAAAGGCTGGCCGCAGGGTTACTCGAGCTTCTTGATCCAACCGTCCCCGTCCTCATTCGGCTGGAATCCCCTTGACTCCAGCAACCGCACCATTTTGGGTCTTGTTGAGAAGCAGATGACCCAGTCAAAATCATCACTCAGTTTCTTAAGAATCAGGTCAAGCACCCTCCCACCAACTCCCATCTCGTCGAATTTCGTCCCTATTGACTCAAGGGGGTAGAAATCATTCATGTCTGCAACCATGTCAGTTTCCTTTACATTATGCTTTTCCGCCAAGGCAATCCCTTCCTTCTCCTTGATGTCTTTCGTGGTGCCTTCCTGAATCGCGACATAGCCAAGGTATTTCGGCGTAGGCCCAATATCATCGAAAAGCTCGGGTCTGGTCGAATAAATGTAGTAAGGTCTCCCCTCGCTGGATTTCGCCCCGCCCGGGGTCTCGGTTTCAGCGCTGCCGAGAAGTGGCTTCTCCGAGATGATTATGCTATGCTTCACCTGCTCGCGGAGCTCAGACGTAACCACCTTCTTTTCCAGGACTGGCATGCAGGAATTCCGCTGTTCATGAATAAAAAGATGCTCCGACCGGGATATTCAGGAAAATTCCAGAGAATTTCCCATTTGAACCCGGGTCTTAGCCTTGAAAGGGCCATATCCTTGACCGAGCTAGACGATCGGAGCGTCTGAGGCGTAATTTCCAACTGCCCGGAATTAAAGCCTTTACCGTTTCCTTCGCTTCGCGGCCTTCAAATGCCTCGCTCGGTGCGCCGCCTCCTTCCTGAAAGTAATGAGCGAATAATAGAAGTTAGCGAGGGACATAAGCCCGGATATGGCGTTAAGCGCCATGAATGCGATATCATTTATGGTCCACGAGTAATAGGCGAGAATCCAGCTGCCGACCATGTAAAGTGCGGCGAAGTTGGGGTTCATCCTGCTCGTCTTCGTGCGCAGCACGTCTATCGTCTGCGGCAGCCACGCAAGTATGAGGCAAAACAGTCCGACCAGCCCAAGTGTTATGTCCGCCATCCAAGCACCAACATCATTTAAGGAGGGGCGAAACCAGCGCCCTAATCTCCTCCGCAACTTCTTCGATTGGCTTCTCGCCGTCCATGCGCGCCCAGTCCCTTCCAAGCCACCTGTTCGAGTAGAGGCGGGAGTAGTTTGCGCGCACCTTCACGAGAAGCGCTCCATCCGTGTCATGCACGTCCTTCTTCCGCCTTCCCCTTTTCTTCCTCCGCCTCTTTATCCCGATGGAAGGCGAAACGTCAAGCCAGAGTATGAGATCCGGCTTCAGCGGTGAGAACAGCTCAACCTGCAAAAGTGCGCCCTCGAGCGAAAGGCCCTTCGCGCACTGGTATGCCACGGTGGATGTTAGGTAGCGGTCCGTCACCACAATCTCCCCGGCCTCGATGCTCTTCCGCACGCTCTCCTGGTCCTTCATTATGTCCGCCGCAAACGTAAGGAACTGCGTCTTCACGTCGAGCTGAATCGTCCCCCTGAGGAACTCGTTCAAAGTCTTCCCATACGAGGACTTCAGGTCGGGGTAAGTGAGCACGCGGACGGAGCGGCCTTCCTCGCGAAGCCATGCCGCAAGGCGCTTGCACTGCTCCGCCTTGCCGCTGCCGTCAATCCCCTCGATGTCTATGAATAGCCCACGTCGTTCCACGGGGGAGGTTTGAGGCGAAGCATTTTATATTATCACCTGCGCAAAGTTAATCCTGATTCTTATGTTGCATGGAAAAGACCTGGTGTCCATAAGGGACTTGGAGAAGGGAGACATCGAGCTCATCCTCAGGCGCGCCGCCGAGATGGACAAGGCGCTGGGCACGGGGAAGCCGATTGAAATCCTGAAGCGGAAGATAGTGGCGACGCTCTTCTTTGAGCCGAGCACGAGGACGAAGATGAGCTTCCAGACCGCGGCGAAGCGGGTGGGCGCGCAGATAATAAACCTCACCTCCGTCGAGTCCAGCTCGCTGAAGAAGGGCGAGACGCTTGCGGACACGCTGAGGATGGTGGACGGCTACTCGGACCTCATAGTCATCAGGCACGCGGCAGAGGGGGCCGCGCGCTATGCGGCGGAAATCTGCCAGCGCCCGGTCGTGAACGCGGGCGACGGCGGGAACCAGCACCCCACGCAGACGCTGCTCGACCTCTATACGATAACGAAGATGAAGGGCAAGCTTGAGGGGCTGAGCGTCTACCTCGTCGGCGACCTGAAATACGCGAGGACCATGCGCAGCCTTCTCTACGGCCTCGCGATGTTCGGCGCGGACGTAACGCTCGTCGCCCCCGAGGGGCTGGAGATGAACCCCGGCGTGATTAAGGAGGCGAAGGAGCGGTTCGGCGCGAAGGTGCGGGAGCATAGCGCAATGGAGCTGGGTGGCGCAGACGTCGCCTACGTCTGCAGGATACAGAAGGAGAGGTTTGCGGACCCCTACGAGGCAGAGAAGGTGCAGAAGACGTTCCGCATAACAATGGACGCGCTCAGGGGCGTTAAGGACGACCTCGCAATCCTGCACCCGCTCCCGAAGATTGACGAGATGGACCCGGAGATAGACAAGACGAAATATGCGAGATACTTCGAGCAGGCGAGGCTCGGCGTTCCGGTGAGGATGGCGATTCTTGCGGAGATAATGGGCGCATAGGGGTGTTCATATGGGCGAGCTTGTTGTCGAAAAAATAGAGAACGGAACGGTGATAGACCACATCCCTGCCGGGATGGGGATGAAGGTCCTCAGCATCCTTGGCGTCGGCGAGGGCTCCAAGATTGCGCTTCTCATGAACGTGCCGAGCAAGAGCCACGGGAAGAAAGACATCCTGAAGTTCTCGGACAAGCAGCTTACGGAAAGGGAGGTAAACAAGATAGCGCTCGTCGCCTCCTCCGCGACGCTGAACATAATAAAGAGCGGTAACGTCGTTGAGAAGAGGAATGTGCGCGTCCCGAACGAGCTCCTCGGGGTTGCGAAGTGCCCGAACCCCCGCTGCATAACCAACTCGCCGGAGCGGATGGAGACGAAGTTCAGGAGCGATGGCGCAAAGTTCAGGTGCTCCTACTGCGAGATGCTCTTCGAGGCGAAGGAGCTCGGAGTCTAGACCTGCGCCAGAAGCACGATGTAGTTCTGGCCGTAGGCCTTGGCGCACGCGGGGCACATCGTGTAGAAGAAGTAGAGCTTCTTCAGCCGCTTCCCCTTCGATTTCACGAACTTGTGCATCTCCTCAACAAACTTCCCAATCTCGCTGTAGCCGCCCTCGAAAACCTTTGAGAGGAAAGTTCCCGAGATTTTCACGTTTTCCATCCCCGAAACCGGCTTGCTGACTGAAATATACATGTCACTCCCCCACAATGAGTTCTCATCCGAGAGCAGGAGCGGCTCTTTTGCCTGCGCCTTCGCCGCCCAAATCTTCTCCATCGAACTTTTCATCACCTGCCCAACATTCAGGGGCATGTGGAAGAAACTCGTGACGTGAACCTTCACGAAAAGCCTGTTCTTGAGGACCACCGTCTTCCCATCCCACGGCTTCGGGTCGAACCTCTTGCAGCAGCCAGTGTCTTTCACAAATTTCTTTGCCATAAACATCACCGGAGTGGATTATGGCGCAGGCTTAATAAATATTCAAACACAAACCCAATTGATGGCAAGGCTCGTACTTCTCTCGGAAACAGCGGGAGATTTCTCCGGCGCATTCCCAAACGCGGTGCGGGTGGAGATGAAGTCATTCCCTGACGGCGAGAGCTACATCCGCATACCTGAGAACTGCAAGGGAAAGGAAGTGCTCCTCATCCACCGCTGCTATCCTTCGCCGAACGACAACCTCGTCAAATTATTCCTCATGCTCGACGCAATCCGCAGTCAGTCGCCCTCCTCCCTCCGCGCCTTCGTCCCCTACCTCCCCTACGCGAGGATGGACAAGAGCGTGAAGGAGGGAGAGGCGGTGAGCGCGGAAACCATCTGCAGGATGCTGAAGTCCCTCGGCTGTGCCGAGCTCATCACGCTCGACTGCCACTTCATAAAGAAGGGCGCGGGAATCCACGAATGGGCGGGCCTGCGCATAAGGAACATTTCCGCAGCGGATGCGCTCCTTGCCCAGCTGAGGAAGAAGGCCCCGGGCGCCCTAGTAATCTCGCCGGACCAGGGCGCGAGCTACATGGCGAAGGGCGGCAAGTCCATGAAGAAGGTGAGGGGCGAATACGGCGAAATGGGGGGCGCGACCTACCGCCACGTTGCGAAGTTCGAAGCGGACTTCGACGTGAAGGGGAAGGACGTAATCATAATCGACGACATGGTTTCAACGGGCTCCACGATGATTAAGGCGGTGAAGGTGCTGAAGGATGGCGGGGCTAAGCGGGTTTTCTGCGCAGCGACGCACGGCCTTTTCCTGAACAATGCCCTGGAAAAGCTCGTGGAAGCTGGGGCGGAAGAGACGATATGCGCGAACTCCATCGTATCCCCCGCAGCACGAATAGACGCAGCCGCCCTGCTCAGGGAAGCGATAGGATGAACCTGCATGCGAGGATGGAGCGCCTCTGCGGGAAAGTTTCCGAGCAGTGCACCGCAATCAGCGAGAAGCAGGCCGAGCGCTTCGTCCATTTGCTGACGGGCTCGGAGCGCATATTCATCGCGGGCACGGGGCGCAGCGGGCTTGTGGCGCGCGCCTTCGGGATGCGGCTCATGCACCTCGGCTTCACCGTCTATATAGTCGGCGAGGTCGTCACCCCCGCGATAAGGAAGGGCGACCTCCTGCTGCTTGTCTCGGGCTCAGGCCTGACCGCCTCGCTCGTCGCAGCGGCGCGCACCGGGAAGGCGAAGGGGGCGAAGGTCGTTGCAGTAACTTCATTCCCAAAGTCGCCAGTCGCCGCAAACTCAAGCCACGTCGTCCAGGTGAGGGGCCGCAGGATGGGCGAGGTGGACAAGGACTACCTGAACCGGCAGCTCGCAGGCAGGCACGAGCCCCTCGCACCGCTCGGCACAATCTTCGAGCTGAGCACAGCGGTCTTCTTCGACTCGGTTGTGGAAGAGCTCATGGGGCGCTACAGGAAGAGCGAGAAGGAGATGAGGGAGAGGCACACCAACCTGGAATGAGCTAAATCATTCCCCTGTATTTCATCGCCTTGCGCACGCGGTCCTTCGCAATCGCCATCGCGGCCTCGCGCGTCGTCATGGAATCGCGCCGCGCATTCAGGAGCACCGTATCAACATTCTTCGTAATCTTCTTCCGCACCGCACTGAACATCTCGTCCTCATCCTTCCCCACGAATTCAGCCGAGGAGGAGATGACGCCTCCGGCATTCGCGATTATGTCCGGCACGATGAGGACTCCCTTGGCGTGCAGCTGCTTCTCGAACTCCTCCCTCATGGGGATGTTTGCAGCCTCGACGATGACCTTCGCCTTCACCGCACCTATGTTCTTTTCGTTGATGACGTCCGGCCTTGCGCCCGGAATCAGGATGTCCACATTCTGCGTGAACAGCGCCTCAACAGGAAGGACCTTCCCCTCCCTGTATTTCACCACGCTGCCCTGCTTCCACTTCGTGTTCAGCAGCTTCCCGTAGTCCAGCCCCTTCTCGTTGTAAATAGTCCCGTGCGAGTCGGAAACCGCGACGACAATTGCGCCCTTCTCGGAGAGGAACTTGTGCGTGAAAGTGCCGACGTTGCCATAGCCCTCTATCGCCACCTTCGCGCCCTTCAGCTCAATCCCTGCATGCCTGCACGCAACCTCTGCCGCCTCCGCGACTCCGAAGCCTGTGCTTCCGAACTCGTGCGGGAGGCCGCCCATCTCCGCCGGCTTGCCAGTGCACGCCTTCATATCCCCAATCTCGTCCGCGAAAGCGCCCATCTCCGCCTCGCCCATGTTCATGTCAGGCCCTGCGACGTATTCGGATGGCACGAGCCCTTTCAGGCCGTGCGCAAATGCCCTCACAAGCGCGTCTTTGCTGCCCTTCGGGTCGCCCTTTATCCCGGCCTTCGCCCCGCCGAAAGGTATGTCGGCGAGCGCGTTCTTCCACGTCATCGCGCGCGCAAGCCGCAGGACCTCCTCCGTCGTAATATCCGGCTCGAGCCGTATCCCTCCTTTCCCCGGCCCGCGCGCGGTGTTGTCCACTACGAGGATGCCCTTCATCTTCGTCTTCGAGTCCCAGATGACCACAACCTTTTCCGGACCCCATTCGTCCATCTTCGGCTCAATCAGCTCCATAAGATTCATTAAGGTGCGGAAGGATTAAAATGGGTGTTGGAGTGATGTGCATGCCGCTTTCATATGTGGGCTTCACAACAGTCATCCTCGGACTCCCTATCATCGTGTGGCTCGGCATGCTTCTGCTGTCACTCCTACTCATCCAGGTAATCATCGCCTTCCTGAACCTTCGGATGAAAATAACCGCCATCCCATTCAGCGTGCATAGGGTCCTCGGCTACATCATCCTCATCATCGCCCTCATCCACGCTTTCCTCGGCCTCGCGGCCTACCTTCCATAAACTATAAAAGCGGCTCCGGCAATAGGTAGTCGGTGATATAATGGGGCTTCTCGATCTATTCGGCAAGCGCGACGTAAGCGCAGAACTAACTAGGAAAGTCCCATATGCCCTCACCCTCCAGCTCCATCCTTACAGGCTGAGTGCGAACAGGAATGATTCCGTCGTCCTAAAAATCGGAGTGGACAACATCTCAAAGGAGCCGCTACTCACGTCAATAGTGGTGAAAATCCCGAAGAAGCTCGGACTCGACCAGACCGGACTGCAGCAGGTAAGGGAGATACGACTCGGCGAGCTCGCAAACGGGGATGCAAAGACGGTCAACGTCGAGATTTTCAGCTCCACGAAGACGGACGCAGCAGAATACCCCATAGAAGTCACTGCAATCTCCCACTACCGCAACTACGCCTACGTGCTCAACTCTGAGAGGAAGAAGGCGGTGCTGAGAGCGGTCTGACGTGAAGCAGCCGGAAGCAGTCAAGATTTTCTCCCTCCTCAATCTCTTCTGGGGGATCTGGGGAGCGCCGTTCGGATTCTTCGTTGCCATCTACCTAGCCCAGACAGGGGTCAGCGACTCGAACATAGGCCTCCTCTTCGGCGTGAACTCCCTCATGGGCCTTGTCGTCGCGTTTCCCTCCGGCATCCTGAGCGACAGGTTCAACCCAGTGCGCGCCATGCTCGTCGGCCTCATCATAACTGCGCCATTCTACTTCGCAATCACGCTCACGGACTCCTTCCTCCTGCTCCTCCTCTTCTTCGTCCTGGACAGCTTCGGTGCCAACCTTTACTCCATCGCTGCGGACAGCACCATGTACCGCGCAATCGAATCCACTAAAGGGAAGGCCTTCGGCACCGTGCATCTCCTCAACAACTTGGGGGTTGCCGCAGGCGCGCTCGTTGGCGGCTATGCCATCGCTTACTACGGCTTCCGCGGCCTCGGGCTCCTCGCCCTCCTTCCAATCATCGCAGTAATAGCGCTCGCGCTCCAGCTCCCTCGTGCAAAGGTGAAGCTGGCGAAGCTCTCACTCAGCAGCTATCTCCAGGAGTTCAGGAGAAAGGAGTTCCTCCTCCTCGCGGTGGTGGCCTTTCTCCTCGCCTACCACTGGGGCACGGAGAAGACGTCCTTCCCGCTCTATGCGAGCAACATCCTCTTCCTTTCGAGCCAGCAGCTGGGCCTCCTCTTCTTCCTCAACCTCCTTATCTATGCCATCGGCGGCCTACTGGCCGGAAGGCTCATCGACATCTCAAAGCACAGGACGCGCCTCTTCATCCTTGGCCTTGTCATCTCCGCAGCAGGCAGCCTCCTCTACTCATCCAGCTACGATTTCGGCTCCGCGCTCCTGGCGCGCCTGCTCCACGACAGCGGGGATGCGATGCTCGGCGTCTCCCTGATGTTCGCAATCTCCGTTATCGCAGGAAGGGAGCGGATGGGCGGCGCAGTCGGTGCCATGTACATAATTTACATCCTTGCGAACTTCACGGGTGCCGTAGCCAGCGGCTACATCAACCAGTATTTCGGCTACCCTACAGCAATACAAGTTTCCGCCCTCCTCACCCTCGCCTCGGCGGCAGTCCTCGCGCTCACCGTTCTGAGCAAAATAAGCAAAAGCCCGTTTGCGGCTAAGTCTAAGTCTTCTCCTCCTCTTCCTTCTTCTCTTCACTAGCCGCCGGCGGGGGCGTGGGGGCAGCGGGTGCAAGGGCGGCAAGCTTCCCGGTCAGCTCCTCAAGCGCAAGCACAATCTTCTGCCCCCTCTCGGTGAGCGACACGTGTCTAATCTTCCCCTCCTTCTTCACTTCCACGACGCCCTCCTTCTCAAAAGTTGACAGCAGCTCGGTCACGTAGACGTAGCTCAAGCCCGACTGCCTCGCTAGGCTGCTCGCATACCACCTTTTCGTGCCGTCCTTCAAACTGGTGAGAACAAGCGCATTCTTCGGGTGCAGCAGGACATCCTTCGTTGCCACGGAGGGATTTCCGCAGCGGGATTTAAATTAAGAGGCGATTCCGCGCGGGAGGGGAGCGAGCCTGTACTTCATCTCGCCAAGCTTCTCTCCGCCATTCTCCCTGATTTTCTTCGCCATGCCGGGCGCATGCCCCGCGCCAACCACCACGACAACATTCTCGGCCTTGAGCCTCAGCAGCTGGGAGAACATGTGCTCATCCCTCTCCTCGACGAGCACGCGGTATGTGTTCGGCAGCTGCGCGCTGAACTCCCTGAACAAGTCCGCAAACTCCCTTCCTTTCGCAAGCCTTTCGAAATCCAGGGGCTTCCTCTTCGAGAATGGGTTCGGCAGGAATGCAATAGGGGAAAGGACTATCTGCGACACGAGCGCCAGCTTCTCCGAGAGCGGAATGTGCGAGAGCCTTCCCATCGTGATTGAAATGTCCCGGTCTATGAGCGCGACGGGTATCCTGGACTCCTTCGCGGCCTCGACGGCAGCGAGCATCTCGCTGCCCGGCATTATCTTCAGCCACTTCCCCACGGCCGTCTGAAAGATGTAGAACGCGGCGGCGAACGGGTGGGACGCGAGCTCCCTGAGTGTGGGCTCCTTCTTCTCGAGCAGCGCCTGAAGCCTTCCCCTGTCCAGCTCAATCGCCACCACGTCCGGCTTCGTCTCCTCGATGGCCTTCCTCACCCTGCGCACGCTCCCCTCGGAGATGTGTGCGACGGGCACGATGGTGACGTTCATCGCCTGTGCTTGCGCAGCGGAGGTTTAAAACACCCCCAACCCAATCATTCGATAACTGTACTACCATGCAAACCAAGCGAAAAGCTTTTAAGGAAAGCGCACGAAGCAGAAATGCGGCATTGCGCTAGCAGGTGATTGAATGGGCGTAAGGGTTTCAAGGCTATATGGGATGGACGTATACAGCGACAACGGGAAGTACCTCGGAAGGGCGCAGGAGCTCATCCTCGACCTGGAGAAGGGCGAGATATTGAGGATAACGCTCGAGCCCCTTGGCTCCGTCACGCGCGAGGACGCGAAGCGCATACTCCGGGAGAGGAGCATCCTCTACAAGAACGTGCGCAGCGTCGAGGACGTGATAATGGTGAGCAAGGCCTCGGCAATCGCTGCCAGCGAGCCACTTCCCGAGGAAGAGGAAGCCGCTCCAACGCCGAGATTCGGCTTCAGCAGCGGATTCACGAGGAGTTAAGCCCTCAGGGTCTTTCCTCCCCTCTTTTTCTGTTTTTCCTTCTTGGCAAAAGCGAAAGCGCTGTCAATATCCTCGTCAGCGTTTCCCTTCACCACCCATTCCTGAACGTATGCAGCGAAGTTCTTCGCCGGCGCGGTGAACCTGTCCGTGAACTCGTAGCTCTCCTCCTCATGCTTCAGCATCCCAATCTGCACGGCATAGTCAAGATACCTCTTCCACGTCGCAACGGGCAGGCTCTCCGGGCAGTCCCGCAAGCGGAGGCGGCCTTTCTTCTTCACTTCAAGCAGCGCGCTAGCGAAACGATACGCCTGCGTCTCGTTCTCGAAGAGCACGCGCGCAATCTCGCGTATGCTCGGCTTCTTCGCCTTCTCCCTGAACGCGCCCGTTTCCCACTCCCAGTATTTCAAGTTCATGCCCACCACCTACAGCTGCTTATACATCATAATCTCATCAACATATTTTCCACGGAACAGGATGGCCTTGGGCCACTTGCCGCATTCCCTGAAGCCCATATTCCTATAAAAGCCCGGCGCAAACGGATTGTTCTCGAAGTAGGATAGCAGCATGAGCCTAATCCCGATCTTCTTCGCCTTTGCAATCGTGCGCCTTGCGAGCTCCGTGCCGATTCCTTTCCCGCGCCACTTCTTCAGAACAGAAATTCCGAATGTTCCTGAGTGCCTAGCGCGATTGAAGTCCGCCCTTCTTGCCACATGGCAAGCGCCGACCATTTTCCCGTCCACTTCCGCAACGACCCTGGCCTCATTCTGCGCCTTAATCGCCTTCAGCGTCGAATTCAGCCACTTCTTCTCCTCGCGTCGCGAGTACTTCCTATCAACTGCTAAGTAAGTGTCCTCCGCGACCAGCTCGTTAACGAACGCAACTGCAGTATCCAGGTCGCTAGCCCTTAACCCGCGATAGACTACCTTCTCCATTCCGGTCACCTACCTGCTCACGATGTTCACCACGTCGCCGTCGAAAAGAACGTGGTCCATCCCCACCTTCTGCCCAGGAAACTTCGCCGACTTTCCCCATACAAATGCGTGCCTGAACCCTGCCCTCAGCCCCCTGTGAATCCTGTCGCAGATCTCGCCGATGTCCGAGCCTTCCCTCACTATCATCGGCTCCTTCAGGTCCGCCTCGCCGAAGCGGGGCTTCAGGTAAAGGCGGATGAGCCTGAGGCTGCTGTAAATTTTCTCCCGCAAAGCATCAAGCCCCACATTCTTGTCAGCGGAAATTTCAATCGATGGCGTCGGCAGCCCCTTCTTCACCTGCGCAACGAACGCCTTGTCCACAAGGTCGCACTTGTTCAACAAGACCAGCGCGGGGATGTACCTCCTGTTCCCCACGACAACGTCGATGAGCTGGTCCGCGTCAATGTCCGTGCGTATCACGACGTTCGCGCTGTAAAGGTCATAGACGTTCATGATCGTTTCCACTGTCTTCTCCGAGATTTTCGTGAGCTTCAGCGTCGAATTCACCACAAGCCCGCCCCTCTGCGTCGGTGTAATGACAACATCGGGCGGCTTCTGGTTCGGCCTTATGCCCATCGCCTCGAGCTCGCGCATTATCACATCTAGCTGCGTATTCGCCTGGAAGACATCAAGCATTATCAGCAGAAGGTCGGCATTCCTCGCAACCGAAAGCACCTCCCTTCCCCTCCCCCTTCCCTGCGACGCACCCTGTATTACCCCAGGCACGTCGAGCATCTGAATGCGCGCACCTTTGTATTCCATCACACCGGGAATCACGGTGAGCGTGGTGAATTCGTAGTGCGCCACTTCCGACTGCGCGTTTGTGAGCTGGTTGAGAAGCGTGGATTTGCCAACGGACGGGAAGCCAATGAAGACGACCGTGGAGTCGCCGCTCTTCCTTATCGAGAAGCCGCCACCGCTTGCGCCGCCCTTCGGCTTCATCAGCTCCCTTCTGAGCTTCGCCATCCTCGCTTTCAATTCGCCGAGATGATGTTCGGTGGCCTTGTTCACCTGGGTGCGCTTCATCTCTTCCTCAATCTCGCGTATCCTGTCAGCTGCGCTTACCACGGCTAAAATTCAGCACACACGCTATTAATAGCTTTCCATAATTTTGAAAATGGACACCCGCACAGCATCTGCCTATCTACTAAAACTATTCTAGCAATTCTAAAACTATGTTTCATAGGCGGACTTCCCATATTCCGTTTCATTTGTATGGAAAAGAAGCACCCGGGAAACTTCACTACTCTGCCCATTTCCATATTCTTCGAACGGCCTTTTCAACCCCCACACACCCTAATTCCATAAATTTGGAAAACAGGCCATTCCAGCCAAGTACCCGTGCTTTTCAGGCTAAACTCTTAGTAAGAAAGGAGCTTCGGCGGAGCCTCCAAAGTTGTTTCATAAATTTGGAAGGAAGGGTATAACCACTATTCCCGGGTGCCCCGCATTCCATCTCAATGAAATGTGTTTCAAAGTGCCAAATCCTGCGCAGTTTCAGCCCATCAATTCTGCCACTTTTGGCATCGATACCCTACCCCCAGCAGCTGAAAACATATGCAATGCTATGCTCTACGTCGTAGAAGGCCAGTCCTGGGATCCTAAAAAAGGGCACTTTCAAGAGATTTTCAGAAATGCTAAGATAGATTTCGAAAGGATAAGAATTTTTTAGATACGCTTCTCGCCTGCCGTTCTCTTCCAGAAAGGAAGGCCAAAAGCTCTTTCGCGCTCCCCTCGCCCTTTCTCCTCCAGTCCCATTCAACTGCAAGGCGCCTCATCCTCTGGAGTTCCGAGTGGTAGCGCGAAAGCGAGCCGCAATCCTTCGCACCCGGTTTCCACCGGCCCTTTCTTATGCATGCATTGCTGACCGCAACATTTTCCTCATCAATGCAAAACGGGAAGGTCGAACAAACAAGGGGCTTGAAAGAGTGAATGGTGCATCTCCCTTTGCGCAGAAAAACGCAGCCATCCTTCTTCCGCTTCAGGCCAACGTAGCATTCCTCACCTTTGACCCAGAACGAAGGCGCCCACCTGCAGTTGCACTCGGAAGAAGGGAAAAGCTGGAGGAACTCCGCAGGCCTCTTACCGGTTCGCCGCGCAATCCTGGCAATGTCAGAAGGAATGACTGCAACAAGATATTTCCCGCAGCAGCGCGCATCGCAGCCAAGGCAGTTGTCTTCGGCGTCCATCTTACTCCCTGTCTATGACTGCCTCGGCGATGTGCGTGCTATGTGCGTATATCCTCATGAGGGCCTCGACAATCAGCCCGGTCTGGAGCGGTGCGCGCCTTTTCTGCAGTGCCCTCTCGAGCTCCTCGCGCTTGGCCTCAAGCACTGCCCTCCTTGCTATCACTGCATTCGCGGCCTCCGTATTCTTGCTGAAAAGCGCGCTGAATGCAGCGGTGTGTGCATCTAACGCCGCGGAACTGAGCGATTCCAGGCCGTGCGCGACGTCCGGCGGCATCTTCGCCCTGAGTTCGCCCGAATACGTGGCTATCTGGACCGCCATGTCTGCCATGTCCTCGAGGCAGCGCGCGACCCTCAGGAAGACGACCGAGTCGTACGCAGTTATTCCGAATGCCTGCAGCAGCGCCGAATTGTGGAGCGCCAGGCTCAGCTGCCTTATAATTAGGAAGCGCAGCCTGTCCGCCTCGTCATCGCGCGCAATCACTGCCGCAGCGAGCGCCGTGTCCCTCTTCAGGACGGCTTCCATCGCGTCAACGTGCATCCCCCGTGCAATCATGTGCGCCCTCCTCAATGTTTTCTCTATGGACAGCCCCTCGTGGGAAAAGAAGTCCTGCGCAATGATGGACTGCGGAGTTTCCTCGGTAATCTCAAAGCCGATGAGCCTGTCCACCTGCGCCACGACTGCAGCTCTTGTGCGCTGCGGTATCCTGCTTCCGGAGGTGACGCGCACGATGTCGTAGCCGGCCAGGTATTTTGCAAGGAAGGCGCGCGCAAGGTGCGTGTCATCGCTGAACGCGTCGATGCCGAGCTCCGCAGTGCGCGGCCGCTCCGCCGTCCTGCGCAGCCTGAGCGACAGGGATCCATCCTTCTCCTCGCTGACAAGTATCTCGTCGCGCGGGACCACTCCGTTCCTTGTCGCCCATGCCTTGGGCAGCGAAACGGTTAGGGTCGATGTCCCCGTAAGCTGAACCCTGCGCTTTTCCACACCCGTCCCTTCCATATATTTACTAGGTCTTGAATTGTTCTTATGTATTATCTCCTTATGATATATATTAAACTATTCTCTCTATATATGAAAGGACCGAAAATGCGTTAGCCAAATATTCGGAAAGGGCGAAATGCCCCCTGATGCTTCCCCCACTCGCAGCGAGGCCGCACATGCTTGCCGCCTTCGTCATGTTCACGCTAATTGTGCTAATGGCCGCGGAGCCTGAGTTCAGCACGCGGGCGCTCTACTTAATCCCCATCGCAATCGCATTCGTTGGCCTTCTTGCGCTGCTTTGCGTAGAATACGAGGCCGTCGGCCGGGCAGGCTGGCGCGAATATGCCGAAAGGCGCATCAGGGGTGCGAAGGCGGAAATGGAAATGGACCGCTACCTGGACGACCGCGGCCACGTCATGCCATGGGATCCCCATGTCCCACGCTTCAGGGCGAGCGGGAAGGCGCAGGACAGGCGCATGGATTTCGGATGACTAAATATCCTTTCCCTTGTTCTTGCCCAGCCCCTCAATCGCCCTCAGCAGCTCTATGGGCGTCACGAAGACGACGGTATTGCCCTCGTCTGCGCTCACATCCGTAATCGTCTGCAGCGTGCGGAGGTGGAGTGCGCCCGCAGTCTGCGAGAGCTTCTTTGCCGCCTCCGCAAGGTTCGCGCTTGCGGCCAGCTCCCCCTCGCTCATTATTATCATTCCACGCTTCTCCCTCTCAGCCTCGGCCTGTCTTGCCATCGCGCGCTTCATGTCAGCGGGCAGTTCAATGTCCTGAATCTTGATTGCGGTAATATCCACTCCCCAACTCTCCGTTTCCTTGTCGACGATGGTCTGTATAGAGTCCGCGACCTTCTCCCTCTCAGTCAGCACGAAGTCGAGGCCCGAGTTGCCAACAACATCCCTGAGTGCGGTCTGCGCATACTGCGCGACAGCGTAGGTGTAGTCCTCAATCTCAAGCACAGCGGCCTCGGGCTTGTCGACCTTGAAGTAGACGACCGCATTCACCATCACTGGGACGTTGTCCTTCGTCATTACCTCCTGCTTCGGGATGTCGATGGTTTTTATCCTCGTATCCACCTTCTGCATGGTCTGAAAGACGGGTATGACTATATTGAGGCCCGGCCCGCGCGTCCCGGCGTATTTGCCGAGCGTGAAGACGATGCCGCGCTCATACTGGTAGATTATCCTTATCCCCGCAATGACGAGGAAGAAACCGACGATTGCTACTATCGGAAGGAAACCGCACACTGCCCCGGTAAGCGCGTCATCAGCCATTCGACCACCTGTAAGCATTTTGGGGCAGAGATTTATCTAACTAACGTGTTCTCTTCCACCCGTCTCCTTCAGCCAGGCCCGCAGCCGTTGCAGATATCCGCATAGCTGTAGGCGCACGGGCAGCCAGTCCCGTTCGAAAGCGCCTGCGGCCCAGTTTCCTGCGTCTCATTCACATGGTCGCTGTACATAATCGTTTGAGTCGTCAAGTTCAGCGAACTGTCCTGGAATGTGCCATTTGCAAAGCACAGCGTTTGGTTGACGGTTTTTATGTTCACGGACGTGCAAGGCTGGTCACCACCGGTGCAGTTATTTTCGTTACTTAAGGTCCTGTTCCAGCTATAGTCAAGCAATACGCTAAAATTGCAGCCTCCCCGCGTGCAGTTGTAGTCCTTCATCCCCGCATTCCACTCCCCTGCATAGCACGAATAAATATGTTCGCCGAACGTATATGCAATATTCTGGTCGGAATAATTGAGTTCACTCCATCCTTCCCCGCCGCCATGCCCGCCGCCGTATTCAAGGCTGTAATTGATGCACCTCTCACTCTCATTTGCGTGCATCTCTCTCGTCCAGTAGCAGCACCATGGGGCAACGCTCTCGATTCCGGAAAGGCTTACGTTCTCTCCGGAGTGCGGCAGGATTATGGAGTCGGTTATGTTAGTGATTCTAAACTCTGGCGTAGGTGTTGGCGTAGGCTGCATGCCGGGGATTGCGATGCAGCCGGAAAGAATGATGAACAAAAGCAGGCCGCCACAGTGCAGCAGCCCAATGTTACCTCGCATGCTTCCACCTCACGCTCCCGTCCTTCTGGTCCTCGAGGATTATGCCCAGCGACTTCAGCTTCGCGCGCACTTCGTCGCTCCGTTTGAAGTCCTTTTTCTTCCTCGCATCCTGCCTCTCTGCGACGAGCCGGTCTATTTCCGCATCCTCGGGCCCGCCCTCCTTTCCCCCCGCCCTGTAAAGGTTCAGGATCCCGCCAAGCGCGTTCAGCTCGCCGAGCATGGCAAGCAGCACCTGCTTCTTCGGCTCCTTCCCCATCATGTAGAGGTTTGCCATCTTCGCAATCTCGAAGACAGCAGCGATCGCGAGCGGCGTGTTGAAGTCGTCATCCATCGCCGCGATGAACTTTTCCCCGTCCTCCTTCACTTCGTCCAGAAGCGCCTTTTCCGCCTCGTTCAAATTCCCTTCTGCCGCATTCCTCACCGCCGCCCCAAGATTATCCACGCAGTTGTGCAGCGTCCTCAGGCTGCCCCCCGCATTCTTCAGCATCGCATCGGAGAAATCGATGGGCGAGTGGTAATGCGCGGAGAGCAGGAAGAACCTTATCGCCTCGGGCGGATACTTCGCCATTATCTCCTTGATGGTAAAGAAATTCCCCAGTGACTTGCTCATCTTCTCCTGGTCGATGGTTATGAAGCCGTTGTGCATCCAGTATTTTACGAACCGCTTTCCAGTTGCGCCCTCGCTCTGCGCAATCTCGTTCTCATGGTGCGGAAAGATGAGGTCCAGCCCTCCGCCGTGGATGTCGAACGTCTCGCCCAAATACTTCATGCTCATCGCGGAGCATTCGATGTGCCAGCCCGGCCTCCCCTTCCCCCACGGCGAATCCCATGAGGGCTCGTCCGGCTTGGCCTTCTTCCAGAGCGCGAAATCAACAGGGTTCTTCTTCCTTTCATCAATTTCTATCCTCGCCCCGGCCTTAATCTGGTCCATCGGCTGCTTCGAGAGCTTGCCGTATTCCCTGAACCTGGAAACGTCGTAATAAACGTCCCCGTCAACCTCATAGGCCATGCCCTTCTTGAGCAGGCGCTCCACAAGCGCAATTATCTCCGGAATGTGCTCGCTCACCTTGGGATAGAAGTGCGCCCTCCTGACGCCTAGCGCGTCCATGTCCGCGAAATATTCTTCTATGAACCTCGCTGCAATCGCAGTCGCCTTGAGCGGGTCGCCTTCCTTCCTAGCCTTGTTTATTATCTTGTCATCCACGTCCGTGAAATTCTGCACGTGGCGCACTTCGTAGCCGCGGAATTCCAGGTAGCGCCTTACCATGTCGAATGTGACGTAGGCGCGCGCATGCCCGAGGTGGCAGACGTCGTAAGGCGTCACTCCGCACACGTACATCCCGACCTTCTTCCCGCTCAGCGGCTTGAACTCCTCCTTCGTGCGCGTGAGCGTGTTGTAGACGCGGAGAGGCATGGCACACGTTTGCCACCCGGCCTATAAATATGTAGGCGGGCCAGCGTGCCCGAACAGCATAGAAATTTCAGATTTGCCCACCAGTCCAAGCGCTTTCTTATAATATATTTGCCTCTTCCCGTCATAAAAGCATAACTATTTAAGCAACTTATAGTTAATACGATAACAGTTTGGGGGAGGACCGTCAAAGCGAATGCCGCGCGGCCGTCCCGCCGCCAAGGGGGTGTGAAAAATGGCGCGGGAGGACGAAATCATCGAGTATTGCTCCGAATGCGGCAGGGGTTTGGTGTGGGGCGAAGCTTGGCAGAAGGGCGGGCTCGAGTTCTGCATCATCTGCAAGAACATCGTCGGGGCAGTAATTCCTTGAGAACGTGAGATAGTGGAAAAAACAAGAATAGCGGAAAACGGTGCGCATGTCGCGCGCCCCTAGTTTCAGCAGCCTGGCCCGCACCTGAGACGGGTATTGCAGGTCAAGCCCGCTGGGTTACACACATTGTCGCCGCCATCCACTGCGGAACTGCCGCAGGCGAAGTTGCCGGTGCCAGAGACGCCGTTTCCGCACGCCTTGTTGAATGCGAAATAAGTGCCAGCGCCGCCGTCCCTTACCCCTGCGCCCCCAGTGCCATGGATGTAATTGTTCAGGAGGCGCGTCCCGCTGCTGCCTTGCGTGATGAGTATGCCCTCATAGAAGTTCGAAATGGTGCAGTCGGTCACGGTGACGTTGGCGGCGTCTTCTATCCGCACGCCCCATTTATCCCCGCTGCTGCTTCCCATCAGCGCATGCCCGTTGCAGTCGATGGTGGAACCGCTTCCCCCGGGCTGCACCGTGATGCACGTTTCCGTTGCGTTCACGTCTGACAGCATGACATAGTTCGCGGGCCTGTCAAAAACTAGGCCGCACCCATAGATGTACACTATGTTGAGGGAAGGCGTTGAAGTGGGTTCGGGAGTGCCAGCAGCCGGCGGCGTACCTGGCGGCAAAGGCGGCTGGGCTGCCCCTGGTGAATAGGAGATTAACTCCAGCGTGCCCGAGCTAATCGCCAACTTCACCGGCACGGGTATTCCCTCCGCCTTCCAGGCAAACAACTCGGCAGGTTCGCCATTGCTCCGGGTCAGAACCCGTATCTTCTCTGCAGGTCCGGTATAACCAGGGACACTAACCTCCTCTCGGCCGTAGCTGGTGAATTCGGTCTGCACCCCTTCAGGCTCGCCACCCCCATTCTCAGGCCCGGGGCATGGAACATCTAACGTCTGCCGGTTGTAAGAATCCCACGTCTCGTATTTCAGGCACCGGCATCCGCTCTTCGCACGCCACATATACGTGTACTGTGTGACGTTATTCGCGCCTGCCTCAAAGGTAACGTTCAACACCTCAAGAATAGCCTCCGTTCCGTTGACTGTCCCAGCATCGCCCGTGGAGTAATGGAGGTCCGCCTCAAGCATTGTGGGCGTCCTGTTTCCCCTTGCGTATGAGTATGTGATTCCAGGAATCGCACAGCCGAAAACATCCGCCCAGGTCATCTCCACTCCGGTTGCGCTAGGCACTGGCGTTCCTCCAGAGGGCGTCGGTGTGGTCGCTGGCGGTGCGCCTTTGTTCAGCACGAAGGCTGCGCCGAATATGAGCGCGAGTGCGATGACTAGCGCGGTGCCCATGAGGACTGTGCGCGACACCGGCCGTTTGTCTCCTACAACGCCCGCCGTCCCCTCCTCCTGCGCAAGCGGTTTCGCTGCCTTCAACTCGTCAAACTCGCCCAATTTCACCACTCGTTGTATTCCAGGTTGTTGAACTCGTAGACCTGTTTCTCTTCGCCCTTCGTTATATACGTGCGGATTATCTCGTCCTTCTCCCCGCTTACGTGTATCTCATGCGCAGGGTCCACGAGCGTGAACTCATCTCCGAACTCGAAGGTCACGAATGCGTGCCTCATGCGCTCCTCAGCAACGACCACGACCTTCGCAGTCTGGTTCTCCAGCGCGATGAGGAGCGAGCACAGGAATATCGCCTTGTCCATCTCGTCCGCAGCCTTCAGCTCTACCATGTCCGCGGGAGCGAGCCAGAAGTCGAGCGGAAGGAACTCGTTCTTTATCTCGTCGCGGCAGTATGCATACGCCCGCTCCGCCGCTTTCGGGAAGTCCTTATCATATGAGTATTGGCTCGAGCCGGCAATCAGCTCGTCGCGCACCTGCAGCACCGCCTTGTCCTCCGGCATTATGAGGGAGCGGAGCTCCGGGATGGACTTGTACTCGCTCTCCTCTATGAGCACCTTATACCTGTCGATTATCTTTTTGTAAAGTGCGACCTTGCGCTTGTACGGACCGCAGTCCTCGCACTCCTTCGCCTCAGGCCCGGGCTTCGGCGCCTCGGCTGGCGGCTGGGGCTTCTTTCCCGGGAATGGGAAGAGCCCGTAGAGTATTATAAAGAGGGGGGCGCAAACTGCCATAAGGATGTTTTTGACGACGGTGCGTATAAAAAGAGCGCAGGTGCTTGGTTGGAACTTTCATTTTATGGCGGTGCAGGCGAGGTGGGCAGGAACTGCTTCCTGCTCGAGGACGGGAACGACGCCTTGCTTCTGGACGCAGGCGTGAAGCTAGGCGAGCGCGAGGAATACCCGCTCCTCGCCGATGCGAGAATCCGCTCCCTGCGCAAGATTGCAATCTCACACACCCACCTTGACCACATCGGCTTCCTCCCATTCATGTTCAGGAAGGGCTGCAGGGCGCAGATATTCGCGACGAAGCCCACGAGGGACATGACGCAGCTCCTCCTCACCGATTACCTGAAGATAAAGGAGTCCAGGGAGAGGAAGGCGGGCCACAAGTTTCCCTCCGCGAAGCACGACTTTGGCGAGAAAGACGTCGTGATGGCGCTGAAGCACATCCAGCAGGTCGGATACGGCGAGGTCGTGCGCGCCGGCAGGATGAGCTTCTCGTTCCACAATGCAGGCCACATTCTCGGCAGCGCAACCACCCTGGTGAAAGGCCAGAAGCGCGTGCTCTACACTGCAGACATAAACCTCCGCGAAACAATCCTCCTCGACCCCGCGGAGAAGGGGCTTACAGCCGACGTGCTCATCACCGAATCCACCTACGGCGGAAAAGCAGACAAAATAACGCCCGTGAAGGAGGCGAGGGCGGCGCTCATAAAATCAATCTCAACCACCCTGAAAAAGGGAGGTAAGGTCCTCATCCCCTCATTTGCGGTGGGACGCGGGCAGGAGATTATGTTCATCCTCGAGACCTACATGCGCTCAGGCGCGCTCGAAAAAGTCCCGATTTACATCGACGGCATGATACTGAAGGCGAACCGCATCTACCGGCAGAATGTGATTGACTGCCGCAGGGAGATACAACTGAGAATCCTGATGAGCGAGGAAGACCCGTTCAAGTCCCCGCTGTTCAGGGAGCCGAGCGAGAGCAGGAAGGAGGTCTACCGCGAAGGGCCTGCGATAATAGTGACAACTTCCGGGATGATGACGGGCGGCCCGGTGATGGACTACTTCAAAAGGCTTGCCGGCGATCCGAAAAACAAGCTGATTCTCGTCGGCTACCAAGCTGCTGGCACGCTCGGCAGGCGCGTCCTCGAGGGCGAGAAGGAGATAGGCTTCCACGAGGAGCTCGTCCGCGTGCGGATGAGCGTGGAGAACATTTCCCTTTCGGCGCACGCCGACCACGCGCAACTGGTCGAGTTCGCAAGAAGCGTGAAGGGGCTGAAGAAAATCTTCATAATCCACGGCGAGGGAAAAAAGCCCCTTGAGCTTGCCGACGACCTGCGCAGGCCCGGCCTCGAGATAATCATCCCGAAGAACGGGGAGTCTTACAACTTATAGTCCTCTCCTCGTAAATCTCGCGGCGGCAAACCCTATTGGCGCAAGCAGCACCGCCCCAACCAACATGAACGAGGCGCCCATAACCATAGTCAGCATCTCCAGGATGCCGACACCATTGCCGGAAAAATGCAGCAAGAGCAGTGCCGGCATGGCAACTGCCGTGTTCGCAATCGCAGCTAATGCCCCTGCAATCAGGGCGTTGAGCGGACCGCTGTTTTTGATTACCCGCTCAGTCCTCCATCCCACATATAAAAGAGCAGCGACATTGAGCCAGGGGGTGATGAGGCACGCTAGGGGCCCCTGCCATACCTGCAGCGCAGCTGCGCCACTGCCTAGCGCCCCGGCAGCGAAAGCCACAAAAGTGAACGCCAGGCTCTCAAACCAGACGACCAGCCAGAGCAGCGAGAATACTGGATGAGGGGCTATTGCGCGAAGATAGTCACGGATGGCTGCCACGCCATTGACTAGGCACGGGCTGATATTTATAGATTGGCGGCAAAGCAGATTTGATGCCCGACTTGGGGAAATTCCTGAAAAGATGCGACGAAGTGCGCGCGAAAATCGAGCTGATGGAATCGCCGCTCATCGTGAACCACTACGATGCGGACGGGCTGGCAGCTGGCGGGCTTGTCGCCAAGGCGCTGCGGAAGATGGGGAAGAAGTTCGAGGTCCTCACGACGAGGAAATTCGGCGAGGAGGAGATCCAAAAGCTGAAGGGAAGGCGGGAGATCATCCTTGCCGACCTTGGGGGAGGGCAACTGGACTTCGTGGAGAAGCTCGATGCAAACATCGCAATCATCGACCACCACCAGACAAGGGAGTCGAAGATTCTGCAGACGAACCCGCACCTCTTCGGCTTCGATGGCGGGAGCGAGCTGAGCGCAGCAGGCTGCGCCTATTTCGTCTTCAGGGAGGTTGACCCTTCGCTTGTGAAGCTGGGGATTGTGGGCGCGATGGCGGACATGCAGTTTCCGCTCATCGGATTGAACAGGAGGATGCTAGAGGAAGGAGTTAAGAACGGGCACGTCGTGGTTTCAAAGGACCTCACGCTTTTCGGCAGGGTGAGCAGGCCGCTCGTCTGGTTCCTTCAATATTGCACAGAACCTTACCTCCCCGGGCTCACGGGAAGGCAGGCGCATTGTGCGCAGTTCTTCGAGGAGCTTGGAATCGAGGTGAAGGATGCGGAAGGCAAATGGCGGAAGTATTACGAGCTTCCGCGGGAGGAGAAGGTGAAGGCAGTTTCAGGCCTCGCCGCATACCTCTATTCAAAGGGCGTGGACGAGCCGGCCATCCGCAGTCTGGTAGGTGAAACTTACAACTTCCCTGATGAAGTGCAGGGGACTGAGCTGAGCGATGCGAATGAGTTTTCAACAGTCCTGAATGCGTGCGGCCGGCATGACAAGCCCGAGGTCGGAGTGGGCGTGTGCCTCGGAGATGCGGCAGCAGTCCAGGAGGCGCAGTCGCTCCTCCTCCTACACAGGAGGCAGTTGCGCGCTGCGGTGGAGTTCGCGAGCGAGGCAGTGGAGGATTTCGGCGCGTTCCACTTCCTTGACGGCCGCAGCGTTATTGATGACGGAATCATCGGCGTTGTCGCAGGAATGCTCTACAGCAGCGCAATCTCGCGCGACAAGCCCATCCTCGCGCTCGCGCTGAACGAGGAGAAGCAGGTCAAGGTTTCGGGAAGGGCGACGAAGAAGCTTTGCGAAAACGGAGTCAATCTCGGGAAGATGCTTTCAAAAGCGACTGAAGGCATAGGTGCGGGCGGCGGGCACAACATTGCGGCGGGCGCGCAGGTGGAGCCCGGAAGAGTGAATGAGTTCCTGCTCAGGGCCGGCTCCCTTATCTGAGCTACTTCTCAATCCTGTCGAGCACCAGCTTCACGCGTTTCCTGCTCTCCTCGTTCACGAGTTCTGGCGTGGAATTCTTGCGCGCCCTGTCATATAACTCCGGGTCGTACGGGTAGACCAGCCAGTCCCTGCCAACTGGCGCGATTATGTTCATTCGCCAGTCGTAGTCGTGCTCCATGAACTCCTTTGTCGCAGGAGCCAGCTTGTCAATAATGCGCGCATTGGCGCCGTCTACATTCACGCCAAGGTCCGCAACCTTATCAACCAGATACGACTGCCTGCGCATCAGGCCGTTCAGGTCCGTGTTGGTCGGTTCGAGGTGATACCCGGGATGTGAGTGGAATCTACCCACGAACTTCTCCCCGGGCTTGAGCACGAGTTTCTTGAGCGGAAGCTCCAGCATGCGCGGAACCACGTTCGATTCCGTGCACGTAAATGGAGGAACGAAGACGTGGCTCGTGGTTATCTCGCCATCCTTCTCAATGCCCCAGATGTCCGCGGGTATCTCAAGGGTAATGGCATTGCCGCCGATTCCCTGGTTGGCGGATATCTCCTTCAGCATCTCAAGCTTGAGCCACTCAAGCTTCCGCACGTTTATCGTTTTCCCATCCACCACATATTTGCGCACAACGTCCTCGGGGTTCTTCAAGCCCTTGTCTAGTATGGCATTGTCAAGCCGCCCGAATGCAGCCACAATCAGGTCCCGGTTTATCTCCGCAATCGTCTCGGTGTCATCGGAGTTCTTCGCAACTCCCGCTTCAAGACGGGGCACGTCATAACTCCTTCCATCGAACGAAAAGGCCGCAACGCTTTTCCCGCTTTTCAGCTCAACAAGCGTGACCGTCGGCTTTTCCACCATCGGCTCCACTGGGGCGATGATACGCGGCTTCTTGTGCGCGACGCCACCCATTTCTCCCGCCATGCCTTAAGCCGCGAAGTCCGGATATATAAAAGCGGCTCAGAATTCGCCGAGCTTCCTCTGCTTCAGCCTCTCGACCGTCTCCCATCTGATGCGCACGTACTTCTGGACAGCCGGGACGTGCATGTTGGACTTCAGGAACTCAATCGTCCTCTCGTCGCTGGAGTAGCCGCTCCCGAAATCGTAGCCCAGCTCCTTCTTTATTCCCTCAATCGCCGCGTCGCGCTCCACCTTCGCGATGATAGACGCGCCGCTCACAACAGGGTAATTAACGTCCGCCTTGTGCTCGGACTGGATTTCGAGGTCGCGCTTCAGGTATTTCCTGATGCGCTGCTCGAACCTCTTCGCCACCGTATCCGGCGAATCCGCGATAATCTTCTCCGGATGGTGCGTCATCTCGGAAAGGAGCTCGGCAATCTTCATCGCCTCAATCTCGTTTAGCGAATGGCGCCTCATGAGGTCGTTCAGCTGCTTCGCGGTTATGTGGATGCAGCGCGCCTCGACGCAAATGCCCTTCACCTGGCTGTAGAGCCTTTCGCGCGCAGAAGGGGAGAGAAGTTTCGAATCCTTCGCGCCAATTGCCTTCAGCTCAGGCTCGCGTTCCTTCTCAACTACCGCGATGCAGATTACGAGCGGTCCGAGCACGCAGCCGCGCCCGGCTTCGTCGCAGCCCGCGATGAGCGTAGGCATTAAACAGCTATGGAAATTGGTGCTTTAAAAGAGGGAGGGAAAAAGAAAATCCGCTCAGGCGCCGATTGCTTTCTTGTCGAGTATTATGTAGTCGCTCACGGCGAGGACTGCGCTGTACGGTATGGACAGAAGGCCGTCTTCCTTCTTCATCCGCCGTGCGGTCGCGCTGTCCGGATTCGGCTCCGCGAGAAGGGTCGTGATTTTGCCGGTCGCCTCATTCGCGACGACATCCACGAGCCTGGCCAGGCCCTCTCCGTCGTTGAGGACCATCAGCTTCCCCGCGAGCTGCCTTGCTATGACGAATTTGCCCACGAAAACCACCTTCGAAACGGGATTGTTTCGCATAGGGCTTTGACGGCAGCGCATATAAATAGCTTTCGTAATACAGTTATCGAATTGTCGGTTTAGGGCTGCTCCCAGTAAATCTCGTAATACTCATAGGGAGAGCCAGGCAGCTCGATGCGCCTCACGCGGTAATACGTGACGCTGGTCTCCCTGTCCGCAATCGCAAGAATCAAGTCCAGCCCCAATTTCTTCGCCTGCTCAATCGCATCCGCAAGCTCCGCACCGCCGATATACTCCTCCTCCGAAAGGGAGAGCATCACGAAGTGCGGCTTGTCCTCCTTCGGCGTCTCAATCCCACCCTGCTTCCGGTGGTATAGGAGAAAATCGAGCTTCACCTTCGCCTTCTTCTTGCCGCTCCTCCCAGGGATTGCCAGGATGAACGTCTTCTTCACGGAATGCGCGACGCGGATTGCGCGCGCCCACTCGGAGATAATCATCTTCGCCCGGCGCGGGAAAACGTGGATGACGTGCTTCGAATGAATCCACTCATCCGCGTCGCGCGTCGGGGACGCACCCGGAAGGTAGAGGCGGAAGTGCGTGCCGAACTTGAACCCAGTCTTCAGCACGTAGCCGCGCATCCGCCAGTCCTCATAGACTTCGTACATGGCGGGGAAGTCCGGCCTCCTTTTCTTCGCCCATTTCACCACGTCGGATTTGGATGCGTTCCTCAGGCCGAGGCCGCAGTGCTTCATCATGAAAAGCGTTTCGTAGGCGTCGAGCTTGCTTATCCTCCCGCGCTGCTCCGCCTTGTATGAACCGAACTGCCCGAGCCAGTAGCGGGAGTAGAGCTCCTTCCCGACCGTTTCCTCATCGATGATGGTCATCAAGTCCTCCGGGAAGAAGAGGCCTTGCACGGCGTATTTCGGCGGGGAGAACTTTCCCGGCGGGTATTTCTTCATGGGGTTCCTCCCGTATTTCCCCTCCGCTTCCTCAATCGGGCGTGCGACAAGCCCCCTGTCGCGCCAGTCCTTATACGTGTGGTAGCGCGCCATCAGTTTGGGAGTCTGGGCCTCGAAATGCGCAGCCACGTCGTTGAACCTCAGCACGTTCAGCGCCGTGTCCGTGCAGAAGCCGTTCCGTATGTCTATCAGGTAAAGCGCCTCTTCGGGCGTGAGGCGGATTGCGCCTTTCCTCATCTCGCCGTAGAAGCCGTGCGTCAGGGAGGAGACGGATTCCGGCTCGTACACGAGCAGCTCCCCGGTCTCCCGGTCGAACGTCAATTTGACTGCCACGCTAGGGTTGGGGGAAAATGGGAATAAAAAGAAGGAGGCTGCTAGGGCGTGACGGTTATCGTCCCGGTCATCATGCGGTGAATCCGGCAATGATACGTGTACGTGCCGGGCTCCGTGAACGTGTATGACCAGCTCTGCCCGTTCGAGAGAAGCTCGGAGTTGAGCGGCTCGCCAGTCTCGCTTGTGACCGTGTGCGCAGCGGAGCCCATGTTAATCCAGGTTACCGTAGTTCCCACTGTGACCGCGAGCGAATCCGGGGCAAACTCGAAGTCCATTATCTCCACGCTCGCAGCCAGGCTCCCCGGAGTAGGCGTTGCGGCCAGCGATGCTTCAGGCGTCGCAGTTGGCCTGGGGGTCTGGGTCGGAGTGGGCGTTGCGAGCGGAGTCGCTGTAGGCGTTGGAGTGGGCGTCGGCTGCGGGCTGCCACCTATGCCAAAGCAGCCGAACAGCAGCAACGAAGCTGCTATCGCGAAAAACACATATGCAAGTTTCATCTGACCACCGGAACTAGTTTGGCTGCCCTGCTTTTATAACCTCCGCAGCCGGAATTTCCCCGATGATAACCCAGGAGATGCAGACGGTCCTAAGGCGGCAGGGCTACAAGCTCTTCGGAAAGAACGCATCCGCAAAGCTCTGCCACTGGACGAAAAAATCTATCTACGGCGAGGGCGTCTGCTACAAGGAGAAGTTCTACGGAATCCGCTGCCACCGCTGCATCCAGATGACACCAGCAACGGATGCATGCACGCACAACTGCGTCTTCTGCTGGAGGGCGGGAGATTTCTCCAAAATTGAGGTTGCGGACCCGGACGAGCCGGCAGACGTCGTAGAAGAAAGCATCGCCGCGCAGCGCGAAATCATCTCTGGCTTCGGTGGTGAGGCAAAAGCCGACAAGGTGAAGTGGAAAGAAGCGCGCGAGCCGAGGCACGCCGCAATCTCGCTGAGCGGCGAGCCCTTCGCCTACCCACTGCTCGGCGGGCTGATTGGTGCGTACGGGAAACGGGGGCTGACAACTTTCGTAGTGACGAACGGCACTTTTCCGGAAAGGCTCGCTGCGCTGGATGCGCTTCCTACCCAGCTCTACATCTCCGTCGTAGCGCCAGACGAAGCCACCTACCAGAAGATTTGCGCGCCGCTGGTATCTGATGGGTGGAAACGGCTCAATGATTCGCTGGAGATTTTTTCCAGCCTTGCGTGCAGGCGCGTGGTGAGGATGACGATGGTGAAAGGGATTAACATGTCCGGCGAGAAAAGCTATGCGAAGCTCATAGCGAAGGCGGAGCCCGATTACGTGGAAGTGAAAAGCTATATGCACAGAGGCTCCTCAATTAAGCGCCTCACGCCTTCGCACATGCCCAGCCACTCCGAAACTATCGAATTCGCGAAGGCCGTCGCAACGGAGAGCGGATACGTCCTTGCCGACGAAAGCGCGCCGAGCCGCGTCGCGCTGCTCTGCAGGGACGAAAAAGCCGCGAA
>CAIXRF010000021.1 GCA_903921825.1 uncultured Microcaldota archaeon
ATACTGCAGCGGCTCCCTCACCTGCACGCCAAACACCAACCTCACCACCAGCTCATCGGGCCTTCAGTCGAACATCAACACCTACACAACCGCAGCTCTTGCAAAGAACTCATACATCCTGGTGAATTTCACAGTCACAGGCGTCCTGAACAACACCTACAATGTCAGCGCGGACTTCGCCTCCAACAGCCCAACAACGGGCTCAGCGACCAGCCCAAGGGGCGTCTCAGTCAAATCGCCTGCCGCTCTCACCAGCGTCATAGGCGCTGCGCCAGTTTCCGTGAACAACGGCGACACCATCACAGTCACAATGAACGTCACCAACACCGGGCAACGGGCGGCTAACACGACAGCCCCATCCGCCCTGACAAACCTTACGAACGGCACGGCAAGCATAACATATGTCTCTGGTCCGTCTCCCGCAAGCGCGACAATCGCGGGTGGCGCGATGCAGCAGTTCACCTGGACCTACACCGCGGTTAGCGGAATAAGCGGTGGAAATGTTAATTTCACAGGCAACGCGGCAGGCAATGACTCGAAAACAGGCGGCCCGGTCAGCTCAGCCTCCACCACTTCCAACAACGTGGCGATCACCGCGCTCCCGGTCACCAGTGCAGTCGTTCTTCAGCCAGCCACTGACCCGGACATAAACGCCGGGCAGACCTTCACCCTGCAGATAAACGTCTCCTGCAGCAACACGGGCTCAGGCACGTGCGGTCCGGTCACAGTATTCCCGAGATACTGCAGCGGCTCCCTCACCTGCACTCCGAACACCAACCTCACAACCTCCTCCTCAGGCCTGCAGTCAAACATCAACACCTACACAACAACTGCACTGGCAAAGAACTCATACATCGTCGTGAATTTCACCGTCACGGGCGTCCTGAACAACACGTACAACGTGAGCGCGGACTTCGCATCCAACAGCCCGGCAACCGGCTCAGCTACTAGCCCAAGGGGCGTGACCGTGCGTTTCCCTGCGTCCATCTCAGCGACCCTCATAGCGTCACCAAGCACTGTTCACGATGGCGATAACATAACCGTCACCATGAACGTTACGAACAACGGGCAGAGGGCAGCCATAAACGTCACCCCATCAGTGCTTACCGTCAATGTGATAAACGGCACAGCATCCGCTTCCCTGCTCACAGTCCCCTCTCCGTCAATAGCCAACATATCCGGGGGAGGCTGGGCCACATTCACTTGGACCTACAACGCGAGCAGCGGCGTGAGCGGCGGCTACATAAATTTCACAGGAAACGTCAGCGGGCTGGACAACAAGACACTTGCCAACATATCCTACAACAGCGCGATCTCAAACGCAGTCCAGGTCGCCTTAACGGGCACGAACCTCTCCGTCTGGGACGAGACTGACGCGAACCTTTCCTACGCCAACATGACGAAATACCCGGGCGACGCGGTCGCCTTCTTCGCGAACTACACCAAGTCCTCCAACAACGCCTCCCTCTCAGGCGCGACCTGCCAGATCTCAATCTACAATGGCACCAACTGGACCGCCTGGACGAACATGACATGGAACGCCACGCGCTCCCTCTTCCAGTACAATTACACCGCAGGCTTCACGTGCAGCGGCACCTATGCCTGGAACGCCACCTGCAACCAGACCGGCTACCAGAACCGGAGCGCAACCGGCAACGCAACCATCACCGAGCGCCCGGCCACTCTTGTGGTCTGGGATGACACGGACACCACCACGAAATACCCCGGCGACAACACATTCTTCTTCGCCAACTACACAATTGCAAACGGCACCATAATAGATGCCACCGGCGTCTGCCAGATCTCCTTCAACATCACCGGCGCCTGGACGGCATGGGCGAACATGACCTACAACACCTCCTCCACGCCATACTACTACAACCGCAGCTTCTCCAGCAACGGGACCTTCAACTTCAACGTCACCTGCTCCAAGGCGTGCTACCAGCAGAAGAACACCACGAGCACGTTCGTGATGCAGCTGCCGGCAGCTCCGAGCGCCTTCGTGACAACGGGCAAGGGCTCATACTCCGGCCACGCGACCGTGTATTACCGCGTCAGGCTCTACAATTCCTCCAGCGGCCTTGTCAACGGCATGTTCGACTCAGTCATCACAGACCCAATCGCCGTCATGCGGCAGAAGCAGGCCGGGCTGAGCCCCAACAACGGCACGGGAGTCTACCTCGGCGCCTACTGCGCGCCGTCCACCGCCATTGACGGGCCATGGCTCATCCAGGCACTGATAAGCGGCGCAGGCCAGGGCTCGGTGACCTTCCAGGTGAGCCATTGATGAAAGGACAGCTGAGCATGGACCTCATGGTAATCGCGTCAGTCGTGCTCATCATCTTCCTATTCCTGTTCCAGCTCTCTGCGCAGAATTCGGAAAACGCGCGCATCCTCGGGGCGCAGCTCGCGGCGCAGAGGGCCTCGGAGGATGTTGCGCGCGCAATCGACCACGCGTGGCTGGCAGGAAACGGCTCAGTCGCGCACTCCCAGCTGCCCGACAGCCTCCCGAACAGCCTCCCCTACAACGTCACAATCCGCGGAAGGCAGGTGCTTGTGCTATACCCGGCAGGGGACAGCGTCCGCATCGCGAGCGCAGGGACGGCAACAAGCAATGTCACCGGGATAAACTTCACGCTCATCCCAGGGAGCGGCAGCCGGCTCCTCAATATGACGAACATAAACGGCACGATAACGGTGGTCGGATGAGGAGGGGCCAGCTTTTCTCATACGACCTGCTTCTCGCCTCGGCAGCGCTCATGTTCATCCTCGCGCTTTTCCTGCTCACAGACCGGGCGATGCTCGACAGGATGGACGAGACAGACCTGCGCGCCGGGCTGCAGGAGGCTTCGCAGACGGCAACCGATTCCCTCCTCTGGACCCCAGGCAACCCTTCCAACTGGGAGCAGTCCCAGATAACCGAGAGCGGAACCAGGAGCCTCGGGCTCGCGAACAGCCCGGGCGAGCTGGACCCTGAGAAGGTGGCCGCGTTTTTCTCCATAGGGAACACGAGCGCGGAATACAACGCCTCGCTCCAAATACTCGGGCTCTCCAGCGGCGCCTATTTCTACAACGCATCGGTTGAGACGCTGGACGGGACCGCCCTCGCGTCAATCACGCGGTTCCCCTCCCAAGGCATCAACTCCACGCACACAATCTCGGCGGAGCGCTTCACGCGGCTGAACGGGCCGGTCGTCAGGTTCAGGATGGTGGTATGGAGTGAGTAAGGCGTTCATCCTCACAACCGACTCGGTGCTCGCGCTCATCATATCCACGTTCATAGCCGTCTCAGTGCTTTCCCTTGCCTCAAGGTTCGAGAACCCGCTGGACAATTCGCGCGCACTCGAGGGCACGGGCAGGGATTTCCTTGCCTCCCTTGAGAAGAACGGCACGCTCGAGCGCGCCATGGTATCAGGCAGCACGACCGAGCTTTCCGGGGCGATGGACTATCTTCCCGCCTCGGTCTGCGGCCACATCCAGATTTACGAGAACGACACTTCGACGCTGGTGATGCAGGTCAACAAGACGGGCTGCGTGTGCAGCGAGGATCTCGCGGTCTCGTACCGGTCCTTCCTTGCCAGGGGCGACAGCGCGCAGAGGGAGCTTTACGCGCGGTTCGGAGCGTGCTTCACATGAGGGGCTTCATCTTCACCGTGATATTCGCGGCCCTTTTCTTCGTCCTGCTAATAGAAGCGGGGATGTATGTCTCAAGCAGGGAGAGCGCCCAGCTGAGCCAGTCGAACTACAGCGGCACCGACCATTCGGGGCAGGCAATGGACGACATTGCAACGGACCTGATGGATTATTTGGACCTGCAGGCGGAATCCAACCCCATAAACGCGACAAACAAGACGAACATCACATTCGACGACACCATCCCCTCCACGCTCGCGCTCCCAAGCACGGAGTTCAGCCAGTGGGCCGCATTCATCAACACCACGTATCTGGTGATTTCGAACACCAACATAACGATGAACTGCACCGATTTTCAGGCAAATCCCCGCCTCAT
>CAIXRF010000022.1 GCA_903921825.1 uncultured Microcaldota archaeon
CGGAGGCGGCGACGTTGCGGTTCGGGTCCACGGGGTCTATGACGACCAGCGGCGCGTCCGGGAACTTCGCGCGCACCGCCTTCTCGTGCCCGTAGTGGCCTTCCGGATCTAGGGCGGGCATGTGCCAGCGGCCAGCCGCGTCCTCGAGAAGCTGTTTGAAGCTTCCCGCCTCGATTATGAGCAGCTCGCAGAGGTAGCCGGAGAAGCCCTCCACTTTCACTTCTGCGCCATAAACGCCGAGCCGCTTGAGGAATGCCTTCAGCAGCCTCACTTCATCTATCCCCTTTTCATCGAGGAACTCAAGCACGTAGCGGGTGTGCATGGGCGAGCGGTCTGCGGAGCTCGCCCTCTCCGCTATGTCGGTTATCTTGAAGCAGGGGACAATCTCGACGCTGCTGCCCTCGATTCTTGCCTTCAGGTAAGGGTGCTCGGCGTAGCCGATGGCCCATTTCTCGCCGGGCTTCACCGCCATCTTCGCATATTCCAGGCCTTTTTTCACTAGGTCCTCGTGCGAGCAGCCCTTCGGGAAGAGAAGGAAGATGTCTATGTCGCGGTCGCCGCGCAGGTGGGTGTCCTTCGCCACGGAGCCCACAAGCTCGATGCCTATCTCGGGCGGGATGGCGTCGCGCAGCCTCTGCGCTATCCTGCGCACGAGCGCTCTCTCCTCCGCAATCTCGTGCTTGGTGGGCTTAATCCTCGAGACAACCTGGCTGAAAAGCGCATCCATCGCATCGGTTTTTTTCATCCTCACAGCCTCTTCTCATAAACCGTCTCGTAAACCGGTCCCGTTGGCGTCAATGTGCTCTTCTTGAGTGCGATGCTTTTAATCTCGCATGCCCCGAAGTCCGCTCCCTCGAACTTCCCGAGCGCCTTCTGCACCTTTTCCTTCGCCTCGGGGGATTTAACACGCGCGACCGTCACGTGAGCGCGGAATGGCTCAATCTTGTAGCGCAGCCTTCTCATTTCAGGCGAGAGCTGCTCGTAAATCTTCGACAGGCTTCCATTCTCACATCCAGCCCACACCACGCGGATGAAGTTCGGGTTCGGGAAGACCCCGACGCCGCTGCACTTCAGCTTGAACGGAGGAACAGAAACCTTCTGCATCGCATCCACCACCTTTCCCTGCGTGCGCTCGTCAATCTCGCCGAGGAAGAAGAGCGTGATGTGGAGGTTCTCCGTCTCGACGGGCTTCACCCCGGCGAAATCAAAGGCTTTGGCGAACTCCGCAAGCCTGCCCCTCAGTTCCTCGCTCAACTCAACTGCAATGAATGCGCGCATCCCTTCACCTGCCAGGATTTTGGCGGAACGTTTTTATATGGACGGCGGTGAAAGCAGGGACATGAAGAAGCTTGCGCTGCTGCTGATGCTCCTGGCATGCATTTCGGTCTCATTCGCCCTCTTTGCGACAGTGAAGGAACCCGTATCGCAAACGCTCTATGCGCGGAATTCCATGCAGCTCGGGAACGCCGGGCCGGGCCAGACCATCTACCTCGTGGTGGACAGGGGGACTGACGGAGGGAACTGCCCGAACGACTACTGCACTGACGGCTGGGACACGGTTGTGGCGACGAAGCTGCCAAGCGGCTGGCTCGTGGAGCCGAGCCCATACTACGAGAACCCGATGAAAGTGAAAATCAAGATAGCGCCGGATGCATATGATGGCCAGTACAACCTCACCCTTGTCGCGGTGGACGAGGGGAACTACAACGGCCTGGGAAACATGACCTTCTATGTGGTTGTGAACGTGAGCCGGGACGTATTCGAGATATCCGTGGACCCGACGAGGGTGGAAACTGGCGTGGGGCAGCCTGCGCTGTACAACATAAGGATAAGGAACACGGGCGCAGCGAGCGACCCGTTCGAGATAAAGGCGCACGAGGGCGACCTGCCTGCGTGGAACTTCAAGAAGAGCGTGCTCGTGAATTACGGCAGCGAGCGCGTAATCCCCTACGAGGTCGTGCTTGACGAGGAGAACGTGAAGGTGTTCAACATAGAAGTGACGTCGCTCTCCAGCCCCCTCATCCACAAGGACATGAGCGTCGTCGTAGACTCAAAGAGCAGCCTCGTGACGGACTGGAAGGCGACGACTCACGGCGTGCTAATCTTCCCGGCGCTGGAGCAGCTGATATACGGGCTCGTCGGCCTCCTCTCAGGGCTCCTTTAGCGCTCCTGCGACTCCACTTTTCCGTGCCAATTCTCAACGAGCGCCTTCTTTCTAAGCTCGATGATGCCGTCGATTACGACATCGGGCTGCTGCTTTTCGAGGGGGTCGATTATGACATCAAGCTGCTGCTTTTCCTTCAGCCAGGCGCGCGCCTTGCCCTCCTCTTTCCGCAGTAGGAAGCAGTCTACGACCAGTGAGAGGTTTTGCTCGTTCCTTTTCGCACCATACGCGTCCAGCGCGGACTTTAGCGCGCCCGTGTAGTCGAGCGCCTTGATTTTGTCAATGGCATCGGTGCGCGCCTTCCCCGCATCGTCCTTCACAGTAGTCACCATGCTCCCACCTCACGTCAGTTCGTCTGGCACGCGCTTGCCGTCGCGCATGAGCTCGGTCGTCGCCTGCGCAAGCGCGACATCAGGGTCAGCGCCTATTTTCTTGAACAGCTTGCGGACGTCTTCCGCCTTCCCCAGCATGATGAGCGCCTTCGCGAGCTCTCGCGCGTTCGAAGTGCTCTTCTCGAGCGCATAGGCCTTCGTGAAAGCGTCTTCTGCGCCAGCATAATCGTCCAGCATGAAAAGCGCCTTCCCCATCCCTTCGAAGGCCTTCGGGTTCTGCGGCTCAAGCCCCGCCGCCTCCTTATACGCTTTCACTGCCGCCTCGAGCATCACCGCTGTGCCCATGGCGCGGTGCTTGTCGCCATCGCGCACCAAATCAGCAAAGCTTTTGGCGGGGATGGATTTCACTGAGATTGTATCACTAGGAGCTGCCATCAAAATTCACCAATGATTTTTTCGCTCCCCAACTATAAAAAAGCGTGGGTTGTTATGCCTGGCTGCTTAGGCGCTTTCGGCCTGCGCCATCCCCGCAAGGAGCTTGTTGGCATCGGCTTCCCTGCCGGCGAGGCGGAGCGCCTTTGCGCAGTCGTAGCCGTTGGAGTTGGTCGGCTCAAGCAGGTACACGGCTTCAAGGACTACCGCGGCATCGTCGTAATGGCCAATTGCCAGTAGCGCCTTCCCGAGCCCAAGGTATGCCTTCACGTTTCTTGAGTCCTTCATCGCAGCCATCGCATAGAGGGTTGCCGCCTCTTTGTATTCGTTCTTGGCCAAGAGCGCGTCACCCTTCCCTATCCATTCCTGCACTTCCTTTTCCGTGCCCGGCAAGGGCTTTTCGGCCTGCCCTGCGTTTCCCGCCTTGTAGAGCGTGACCGCCCGGTTGAAAGCAACTGCCGCGTCCTTGTAATAGTCCGGGCCCAGCGCCAAAAGAGCCTGGGCCATCTTGAAGAAAGGGTCTGGATTCTGCTTGTCCAGCTCCGCCGCCCGGGCATATGCGCCTGCCGCGTCCCAGTATTTCTTCAAGGCAACAAAATTGTCACCTTCTAGTATCAGTTCGCGCGGCCCCTTTTCCGCGGGCTTTACGAGGAGTTTGTTAGGATTGGCTGCCATAAGGATCCACTCGTTGATTTTTCCTCTGTTGAGCAATATAAGGCTTACCTGAGAAAACAAGACGATGGGCAGGAAGAGGGCGGTTGCGGAGACCGTGAGGAAGATGGTCTCTGGAAAAGTCCGCGATGCGGACAGTTTGGCGCGCCTGAAGCGGAAGCTTGGGGAGAAATATTCCCTGGAGAGCGTGCTCCGCAACTCGGAGATTCTTGAGGCGCTGGATAAAAGGCAGCGGAGAAAATTCGTGGATTTGCTGCGGAAGAGGAAAGTCAGGACGATTTCAGGCGTCTCGCCGCTTGCCATAATGTGCAATGCCGGCTGCCCGCACGGGAGATGCGCCTACTGCCCGCGCGGCGAGAACGCGGCACAGAGCTATACGGGGAAGGAGCCTGCTGCGCTCAGGGCGATACAGAACGATTACGACCCCTTCGGGCAGACTGCCTCGAGAATCAAGCAGCTTGAGGCGATTGGCCACAGGGCGGAGAAGTGCGAACTGATCATAATGGGCGGGACGTTCAACGCGCAGCCGAAAAAGAAACAGGAGGAATTCATGAGGCGGGCGCTGGATGCGATGAACGGGAAGAAAGCGGAGACTCTGCAGGAGGCGCTGAAACTAAATGAGAAGGCGTCCCACCGCGCCATCGGCATCACTTTTGAGACGAGGCCGGACTGGTGCAAGGAGAAAGAGGTGGATGAGCTGCTGCGGATGGGCGCGACGAGAGTTGAGCTTGGCGTCCAGACTTTGAGCGATGAGGTCTATCGCCGCGTTCACCGCGGCCACACCGTTGCCGACGTTGCGAAGGCGACGCAGGTTTGCAAGGACTCCGCGCTGAAAGTCCTCTACCACATGATGCCCGGTTTGCTGAGCGACGAGAAAAAGGACGTTGAAATGTTCAGGCAGCTCTTTTCCGACGGGAGGTTCATGCCCGACATGCTGAAAATCTACCCGTTCATGGTGATGCCGGGGACGGAGATGTTCGAGTGGTGGAAGAAAGGGGAAATTACGCCCTATTCTTCCGAGGAAGCCGCAAAAGTGATGGCCGAGGCAACGAAATTCATCCCGCGCTGGTGCCGCATCATGCGCGTCCAGCGCGACATACCTGTTTATCTCATCGCCGCAGGGGTGAAGAATTCGAATTTGCGCGAGATGATAGACGCGGAATTGCGCAGGGATGGGAAAGCTTGTGCGTGCATACGCTGCCGCGAGCTGGGGCTGAAAATGCACAAGGAGAAGCTGGAGCCGGACTGGAAGAGCGTGAGGATGAACCGGATTGATTATGATGCGAGCGGAGGGAAAGAGATTTTCCTCTCCTTCGACGAGATGAAGCATGACGCGCTTGTCGGCTTCCTCCGTCTGCGCATTCCTAACAAGCCGCACAGGCCGGAGATTGATGGCCGCACAGCGCTTGTGCGCGAGCTCCACGTCTATGGCGAGGCGCTGGGAATTGGCGAGGAAGCGAAAGGGAAGAAGCTGCAGCACAGGAAATTTGGGGAGAAGCTTCTTGCCGAGGCGGAGAGAGTCGCGTTGGAGGAATTCGATAAGGGGAAGCTGCTTGTGATGGCGGGGGTTGGCGTGAAGCCCTACTACAGGAAACTGGGCTACCGCGACGACGGAGTCTACGTCTCGAAGCCGCTTGAGTAGAGTCTATTTATATCTGAACCTCGCGCTAATAGGGGGTGACGGCATGACGGAATCGGTCGATGGACAAAAAAAGCAGTCTGTGCTATATGAGCTTGAGAACGCCGGGCTGGTGTGGCTTTCCAGCGTCGAATGGTACCCCAACTTCGACCGGACTGGATGGATATGCCGCGGCAGAAACGAGAGATACTACGACCCAAGGCACCGTGGCGCATCCATCAGCGTCCTCGACCATGGCCTGCTCTATGGTGGAGGAATCTTCGAGGGAATCAACTTCTACTATGGCAAAAACCCGGCATCCTCGCAGACGCTCGATGTCCTTTTCCTCAAGCAGCACGTCGACAGGTATTTTGAGGGCACGGGACTGCTGCAGATAAAGGTGCCGTACTCCAAGGATGAGATTATCGACCGAATCCTCACAGTAACTGCGGAAACCGACCTGAAGAAGGACGGCTACATCCGCCCAGTCATCACAAGGGGCGGAGAACAGCTCGGGATAACGGCGCCGTGCCCTGACCCTGTAGTCTTCGCGTACTCCTGTCCGATGGAGATGGTAGGCTTGTTCGGGGCGGAGGACTACAGAAAGGGCCTTAGTGTCGCAACGATGAAGGACGCGGAAACCCCGCATCTGCGCATAGACCGGGCGGTGGTGGAGCTGGACAGCCTCAAGTGGCTGGATTATTCACCGAACACCATGGCTAAGAAGCTGGCTGTGGCAAGCGGCTACAAGGACTCACTCATGTTCGTAAGGCATTTTGAACCGGTGCCCAGCGTGGACGGAGACGAGCAGAAATATGTGCGCCGGGAATACCTGAGCGAGGCATCCGCTGCGAACGTCTTCCTGATCTGTGAGGATGTTATCAAGACGCCGGACCTTAAGTGCAACTGCCTCAAAGGCATAACTCGCGGCGCGATAGAAAAGCTGGCTGAAAAGCAGGGCTACAAGGTTCAGGAAGGCTTCTTGACGAGGGCTGACGTGCTGCAGGCGAAGGAGATATTCGAGACGGGAACCGCAGCAGGCGTCATCGCAATCACGGGTGTGGATGGGAAAACAGTAGGGACTGGAAAGGAGGGTGAGGTAACCAGGGAGATAAGGGAAGCATATGTCAGCGAGGTAATCCCGAGCAATCTCACCTCCGTAAGAAAGCTGAGAGACGTCGAGCGGAAAAAGTTGCGCTAGGTCTGAGGAGGCCTAGCCCGTCCTGACGAGCAGGAACCTAAGTGCCTTTTCCCTCTCCACCCTGGGAATGACTATTCCGTAATTTTTCTCAAGCTTCTCATAGATTTTCTGCTGGGAGTCTGGCGCAAGGGCACGCGCACTGATGGCATACGCGCGCGGGTTCCGCACCATCTCGAACCGGACTTCCCGCAGGATGAATCTTGTCAGCTCCGGATGTATCTTGTTCCTCGTGTACTCTGGCAGCGCATGGTCTTGCGAGAGCTGCGTGAGGAGGTCTTTGACGCACTTGAACACGCCCAAATGCGCCTCTGCGTCCACTTCCCGCTTCGCTGCATCCAGCGAAAGGCCGAGGTCCTTGACGACGATGTGGATTTTCACGCCGTAGGTTTCCCTGGAGCTGAGCGCTTCCTTCGCCTTCCGCATGTCCGCGAGGAGCTTCCCGTAATTGTCGGAGGTTATGAAGACGCCCTTCTCAAAATCGTCTTTTATCAGCGCTTCCGCCTCGTCTATCTTACGCTTCACGTCCGCGAGCGTGTAGGGCAGCATCGGCGGTTTTTGGCAGGTTAGAAATAAAAGCTAAAGCGAGAGCAGGGCATCCTCACGCACGGTTTCGTAGGTGATTATGGAGAGCGTCTTCTCCACTCCGGGGATGTTGCGCAGCTTCTCGGTCACCAGTTTGCCGAGCTCCTCAACGCTGCGCGCCTTCGCTTTCACTAGGAAGTCCCACTCGCCGGCGATTATGTGGACCTCCTGGACGTTGGGAAGCTTCGCCGCCTTTTCCGCAATTTCCGCCTGCGTTGTTTTGGGCGCGTTCATGTAGTTCACGGAAACGAGGACGAAGCCCGTGACCGTGAAGCCGAGCTTCTTCTCGTCTAAGATGGCACGGTAACCGCGAATCAGCCCCTCGCGCTCCAGCCGCTTTATCTTCTCATGGACGGTTGAGATGGGGAGGCCCAGCTCGCGCGAAAGCTCGCGCAGGCTGCGCTGGGAGTTCTGCTGCAGGGCGCGCAAAAGCTCGCGCTCCGCCGCATCCTCCGGAAATTTTGCCAAACTGGTCGCCTTGTGGTCGCCTTGCCTACTTTTTGTCTGGCAGAATTTTTCCTTGCTTGTATTTAAATGTTTGGATTATTTACGAGAATCTCTTGGGAAAGTATAAATAGTCCAAAAGTGGCAAGCTGCGCCATGCGCAAGGCATGGCTCGGAAATAGGCGCTAATTCTTTCTGCCAGCGGAAGCTACGTCGATTGGATTTTTTCCGGGATTCAGTGTTCAAACTGGAAGGGGTGTTACAAATGGATGAAGGGGTTGCAAGGGTTAGGGACGCGCTGCAAAGCGGGAGGCTGGCAGCGGCGCTCAGGGTGCAGAGCACCGCCCTCAGGGCGGTGGGCGAGTTCATGCACGAGGAGGGCTTCGTCCAGCTCATGCCAGTGGTGGTCTCGCCGTTGACGGACCCGCTGTGCCACTCGGTCTACGAGGCGAAGGTGAGCTACGCCGGGCAGGAGCTGGAGCTCACGAAGAGCATGATAATGCACAAGCAGATTGCCGTTTCGTCACCGCACCTGCCGAAAATCTACATCGTTTCGCCGAACGTTAGGCTGGAGAAGGAGCATTTGCGCGAAAGCGGAAGGCACCTGATTGAGTTCTCCCAGGTGGATATTGAAGTGAGGGGGGCGGGAAAAGGGGAGTTTATGGGCCTTATGGAGCGGCTCCTGCGCAGCGTGATAGCCGAAGTGAAACGGGAGAGGGAGGCGGATTTGGGGCTGCTTGGCAGGAGGCTGGAGGTCCCGGAAGCGCCGTTCCCCCGCTTTGAGTCCAGCGAGGCGCGGAAGAGGCATGGCGAGGGGTTCGAGGCGGTGCTGTCCGAAACCGTCCCCACCCCTTTCTGGGTGATGGACCACAAGAGGGAGTTCTACGACCGGGAGGACCCGGAGCGGAAGGGCTACTACCACAACTACGACCTCTTCTACCCGGAGGGCTTCGGCGAGGCGCTCAGCGGAGGGGAGAGGGACTGGGAATACGAGGTGCTCAAGCGGAAGATAGCGGAGAGGGGGCAGCGCGAGGAAAGCTTCGCGCCCTACATGGAGATGGCGAGGAAGGGCTGGCTCGTGCCGAGCGCGGGCGGGGGCTTCGGCGTTGAGAGGCTCGTGCGCTATCTTACGGGAATAAAACGCATAGGCGACGTAACACCGTTCGCGAAAATCCCCGGCGAGAGGTTCACGCTGTGAAATTAATCAGGAATATATAGCCTCGCAGCATAACCCCTCTCGGTGCGAGGTTGTACTCCGAAAAGGTTGCAGATGCGCTGAGAAAAATCGGCGCTGAGCCGGGCGACAGGGTTTCGATAGCGAAGGACGGCGAGCGGACGGAAGGCATGCTCATGCCGCGCTCGTCCCTCGGCGACAGGAACTGCCTCGTGCTGAAGCTGAAGAGCGGCTACAACATCGGCATGGATTTTGCTGGAGCGAAGGTTGAGCTCCTTGGGAAGGGAAAGCCGGCCAAACAAGTGCCGGCGAAAGGGGTGATTGCTGTGGAGAAAGGTCTGCCGAACATATCCATACTTGGGTGCGGGGGCACGATTGCCTCGCGGGTTGATTACAAGATTGGCGCCGTCTTCCCGGCGAGCACTCCGGAAGAGATTCTCCTCTCCTTCCCTGAGCTGAAGGGGCTCGCGAACTTCAAGGCAAGGGTGCTTTTCACGCTCCTTTCAGGCGATATGGCACCCGCGCACTGGCAGGCGATTGCGAAGGAGGTCGCGAAGGAGATTAAGGAAGGCGCCGATGGCGTAATCCTGATGCACGGGACGGACACGATGGGCTACACCGCTGCGGCCCTGTCGTTCATGCTGAAGGACTTGCCCGTTCCGGTCGTGATGGTGGGCGCGCAGAGGAGCAGCGATAGAGGAAGCTCGGACAACCAGATGAACATGGTGTGCGCTGCCCTTGCTGCCAAATCGGATATCGCGGAAGTGATGGTGTGCATGCACGGGAGCAGCAACGACGATTACTGCCTGCTGCACCAGGGAACGAGAGTCAGGAAGATGCACACGAGCAGGCGCGACGCTTTCAGGAGCATGAATGTGAAGCCGCTCGCAAAAATAGATTATGCGGCGAAGAAGATTGAACTCCTCCGCACCGGCTACAGGAAGCGCGACAAGAAAAGAAAACTCGCTCTCGACGACAGGATGAACCCGAAGGTGGGCCTGATCCAGGTCCATCCG
This sequence comes from uncultured Microcaldota archaeon, assembly GCA_903921825.1. GTDB lineage: Archaea > Micrarchaeota > Micrarchaeia > Burarchaeales > Fermentimicrarchaeaceae > CAIXRF01. Next base: position 9,636 of record CAIXRF010000022.1, read on the forward strand.
GGGATTACTCCTGAATTCGTAAAGAAGCTCGGCGAGGTTTATGATGGGGTAGTGCTTGCCGGGACCGGGCTCGGCCACATCCCCGCGAACCCGCATGGCGACAATCTTGCGACGCCCATCCTCGGCGCGGTGAAGGAGCTTGTTGCGAAAGGGATTCCCGTCGTGATGGCGCCGCAGACGCTCTACGGAAGGGTGAACATGAACGTCTACGCCTACGGGATTGTCGCGAAGGAAGCCGGGGTGATTGGCGATTACTGCGACTGGCTGCCTGAGACTGCGATGGTGAAGCTGATGTGGGTGCTCGGCCACACGAAGGAGATGAAGGCTGTGAAGGAGGAGATGGAGAGGAATGCAGCGGGTGAGATTGGCGAGAGGTCCGAGGTGATTGAGGAGTGAAGTGCGGCATTGAGATTCACCAGAGGCTCGATTCGCTGAAGCTCTTCTGCAGGTGCCCTTCCGTAATCCACGAGGAGATGGGAAACTCGGAGGTTGTGAGGAGGCTGCACCCTGTCGCAAGCGAGCTGGGCGAAGTTGATGTCGCCGCGCAGTTCGAATACCTGAAGGGGAAGAGGTACCACTACCAAGTCTACGATGAATCAACGTGCCTTGTGGAAACGGATGAGGAACCGCCGCATCATCTTAACCTTGATGCGCTTGGGATTGCGCTCCAGGTTTCGCTCATGCTAAATTCGAAGCCGGTTGATGAGCTGCAGATAATGAGGAAGACAGTTGTTGACGGGAGCAATACCTCCGGCTTCCAGAGGACTTCCCTTCTTGCGCGCGGAGGCTTCGTCGAGACGAGCAGGGGAAAGGTTGGAATCCAGATAATCTGCCTTGAGGAGGAGAGCTCGGGGATAGTTTCAAGCGAGGAGGCGGGGAAGGTCAATTACAAGCTTGACCGGCTGGGGATTCCGCTTGTTGAGATTGCGACTGCGCCGGATATGGTTGATTCGGAGCATGTGAGGGAGACTGCGGAAAGGATTGGCTCCATTTTGAGGGCGACGGGTAAGGTGCTGCGCGGCCTTGGGACTATCCGGCAGGACGTGAACGTTTCCGTGGAAGGCGGGGCGCGCGTGGAGATTAAGGGAGCGCAGGAGCTTGCCGCGCTGCCGAAGATTGTGGAGGCAGAGGCGAAGAGGCAGGAGAAGTTGATTGCGATTCGTGAGGAGCTGAAGAAGAGGAAGGCGAAATTGGGCGAGGCGAAAATTGCCGATGTTTCTGACGGTTTTGCGAAGACACAGGCGAAACTTCTCAGGAAGGTGCTTGATGCGAAAGGAGCGATTCTCGCAGTGAAATTGGAGAAGTTCGCGGGAATTTTGGGGACTGAGCTTTATCCGAACAGGAGGTTCGGGACTGAGATGAGCGATTACGCGAAAGCCGCATCTGGAGTTGGCGGAATAATACATTCGGATGAGGACTTGAAGAAATATTCATTCAGCGATGGCGAGATTGACGAAGTGAGGAAGAGGCTCGGCGTTTCTGAGGGAGATGCGTTCGCAATCGTTGCTGCTGAGAAGAGGAACGCCGAGGCCGCGCTCCTTGCCGCATTTGGCAGGGCGAGGATAGCGCTGAGCAATGTGCCAGAAGAAGTCAGGAAGGTCCTGCCTGATGGCGTTTCAACTTCCTACATGAGGCCCATGCCTGGTGCTGCGCGCCTCTACCCTGAGACAGATTTGGCGCCCGTGAGGATTACGGAAAGGATGGTTTCTGAGGCGAGGCGGAAATTGCCCGAGATGCCAGAAGTAAAGCTGGCAAGGCTGAAGAAGGTGCTGAACCCGGAGCTTGCTGAGAAGATGGTGAGGTCGAGGAATCTCGCGCTGTTTGAGAGGCTTGTTTCCGAAACGAAGGCAGACCCCACCCTTGCCGCGACTACGCTTGAGGAGACGATGGTGAGCCTGAGGCGCGAAGGCGTTGCGGTGGAGAAAATCAGCGACGAGAAGCTTGCCGAGCTGTTCAGGGAATTTGTGAAGGGCCTGTTTGTGAAGTCAGCTGTTCCCGAGGTGCTGAAGCTCATTGCGAACAAGCCGAATGCGAAGGTTTCGGCGCTGGTGGCCGAAGGCGGCCTCGCGAAGCTTTCCGGAAAGGAGCTGGAGGCAGCGGTGGAGAAGGAACTCGCACTTGTTCAGGACAAAAAGAAGGCGGTGGGTGTGGTTATGGCGAAGCTGAGGCTGCGCGCCGACCCGGACGAAGTGATGGGGATAATCAGGAAGAAAGCGTGACGATTATCCTGTCTTTTCCTTTTCCCACGTTTTCGCGCCTCAGTTTGATTGCGCCTATCTGGGAGATGTTGCGCACGTGCGTTCCGCCGCATGGGATTGGAGCAAGCGAGTCTATCTGGACGAGGCGGTAATCCTTCTTCAGCTCGTCAAACCACGACTTGACCTCCGCCCCCTTCCGTATGACCTCGTTGCACTTCGCTTCCAACTGCTGCACGAGCTCACCCACGATGCGCTTCTCTGCCATTATGTCAAGGTGCCCCTCGCCGGAGTCCTTCATCCCGGAGCCGGCATATTGGCATTTACCAGCAACGGTTTCCGCAACTCCGCCGACAAGGTGGAGCGCGGTGTGAATCCGCATTATTCTCAGGCGACGCTCCCAGTCGAGAAGGCCCGAAACGTCATTGCCAGCCGCAAACGTCGACGCGTCTTCAACGATGTGAAGGATTTCGCCGTCGTCCCTGACTTTCGCGCCCAGGACTTTCACGCCGTTCAGCGTCCCCGTGTCCCCGGGCTGACCGCCGCTCTCCCCGTAGAAGACGGTCTGGTCGAGGATTACTGCATTCCCTTCAACGGCAACCACTTTTGCGGTGCAGGTTGAATCGTAGGCGTTCTCGTAGAAAATCTTCCGCGCCATCAGCAGCTCCTCCAGATTTCCTCGAACTTTCTCTTGCCTATCTGCAGGTATTCCGTGTCGTTGGAAAAGATTTCAAGAGTTATAGTGCCATCGTAGCCTGCCGCTTTGAGTGCTTTCACCGCCTTCTCCCAGTTTATCTTCCCTGCGCCAATCGGGAGGTGGAGGTCTTCCTTTCCGTTGTTGTCGCTCGCGTGCACGTGGAGCAGCCGGTCTGCGAATCTCTTCATGTTCCGCTCGATTGAGGCATCACCTCCGTTCAGGAAGGCGTGCCCTAGGTCAAGGGTGAATCTTGTGTCGGGGAGGCGGAGGAAAATCTTCTCCAGCTCATCCGGCTTTAGGAATTTGTCCTCGTAGGTTTCTATGAGCAGCGTCACGCCGAGGTCCTTTGCGTGCGAGTTGAGCTCAGCAACGGAATCGGAATAGACGGAGAGGAACTTGTCCCTGCTTGGGTGGATGAAGGCCATCGGGTCGGGGTGGATGCCGACTTTTTCCGCGCCGAATCTCGCGCAGGCGGAGATGGACGCCGTCATTTCGGCTAGAACGGCCTTGCGGATGGATTCATAGGGATGGGAGATTTCCATGAACCACGGCGTGTGGCCCACGACTTTCAGCTTCGTGGTGGAGAGCGCATCCTGGATTTGCTTTTCGTGCTTCTGAAGGAGTTCAGGCGTAGCCTGTGGCGCCTCTGCGGTGAGGTCTATATAGTCGAAGCCCAGCTCGCCGAACCTAGCTATCTCCTTCGCAACCGATTTATTCGGGTTGTTCATCGCGCCAAGCATCATTGCAATCACGCCCCTGCGGAGAATTCGCGTACCGCGTTTGCGAGTGCCTTTGCGAACTCCGCACAGTCCTTCCTGTAGAACATCATATCGTCCTCATACTCTATAACCGAGTCGTGGGTGGGCAGGTCGCCAGAGGCCGGTGCGGTTGCGTAGGGATTCTCCGGCCTCTTGGGGAACGGCGGGATTTCGCCGTAGAATGGAGGGATTGCCTGGAGGCCCTGGATGTGCTTGACGAAATCGGGCGCGAAGCCGATGTCGAGCTGCTCCAGCGACTCGGCGAGCTTCGCGAGCGCGGGCTTCAGGCTGGCAGAGCCTGCCGGCGCCGCAACGGCCGCCTTCTCATTTGCCAGAACGTCTTTCAATTGCATAAGCCCACCAAGAAAGAAACGCCCCCGCTGGGATTCGAACCCAGGTCTCAAGCTCCGCAAGCTCGCAGTCTATCCAGGCTATCCTACGGGGGCGAGCGGAAAGGTTTGTGAGTTAAAGGGTTATATTAGTATTCAATTAAGCCCGTGCTAAGGTAGCGTTCCCCTGAATCCGGGGCAACCGTGACTATGCGGCTTCCCTCCCCAAGTTCCACAGCAAGCTGGAGCGATGCCCACACGTTCGCGCCTGAAGAGATGCCTGCGAAAATCCCCTCCTCCTTCGCAAGCCTCCTCGCGGTTGAGATGGCGTCACCGTCGCTGACTGCTATGACGCGGTCCATCAGCGAGAGGTCAAGAACTTCGGGCACGAAGCCGTCGCCTATTCCCTCAATCTTGTGTGGGCCGTGTGTGCCGCCGCTTAAGATTGCCGAGCCCGCAGGTTCCACACCTGCGACGATTGTGCCCGGGTTTTCCCGCTTTAGGATTTTGGCGATGCCGGTGAGAGTCCCGCCTGTGCCTATCCCTGCGGCGAAGGCACCAATCGTTCCTCCCGCATCCCTGAGAATCTCCTGCGCTGTCGTCCTGCTGTGGATCTCCGGATTGACGGGATTGCTGAATTGGTTTGGAAAGAAGGCGCCCGCATTCTCCTGCGCGAACTTCTTTGCCGCAGCAACTGCGCCAGCGAGCCCTTCCGCCGCTGGAGTGAGGATTATCTCTGCGCCGTATGCCTTCATCATCTTCCTGCGCTCAATGCTCATTGACTCGGGCATTGTGAAGACGGTCCGGTAGCCCTTTATTGCGGCGACCATCGCAAGGCTTATCCCCGTATTCCCGCTTGTGGGCTCGACTATTATTGAGCCGGGCTTGAGCAAGCCATTCTTCTCCGCATCCTCGACCATGGCGAGGGCGACCCTGTCCTTTATCGAGCCGCTGGGGTTGCATCGCTCGAGCTTTACGAGAATCTCAGCGCCCGTTTCCTTGCCGATTTTTCTCAGGCGGATGAGCGGCGTGTCGCCTATGGCTTCCAGTATTGAGTCATGTTTCATCCGAATCACCTGGTGCGCATGCTAGAGAAGAAGAATCACGCAATGCAAAGGGAATCCCTTGCCACCGAACGCACCTTCGGGGGAAGTTGCCCATCTTGGGTATAAATTACTTCCGCAGCCTTGCCTGAATTTTGGGGCTTTTGAGCTCGCGGATTGCGTCAATGCCGACCCAGCGCGCGCTCTTCGAAGTGGATTTGGCGAGTTTGGCGGCGACTGCGATTGCCTTCTTGTTCAGGCGGATGTTGCGCTTGCCGATCGTGCGTAGGGCCCAGTTGGCCGCCTTCTTCACGTAGTTCCTCTCGTCTTCCGCAGCCTTCGCAATTAGCGGGAGGAGTCTCTCAAAATCAGCGTCTGGGGCCTTCTTGTCGTGTACGCCGAGGAATGCGATAGTGGATAGACCTGCCCGCCTAACGAACTCATCCTTGCTGCGTAGCCACTGGACCGCCTTGCGGTAGGCGAACGGAGAGTATGAGAAGACGCTCATGCACGCGGAGTCGCACACATCCCACGAGTCCATGCCCTTGGCCCACGAGTCAGCTTGCTTTTCAGTGATGGCTTTTGGGTCTGCGATGAGTGTTGCGATGATGCGCGCGTCTCGTATGCCGGACGCCCAGAGCCCGATTGCGAGCTTGTGGTCCCTGCCGATCCGCCGGGCAATAGACTGCAGCTTGGGCATTGAAATGCCGTAGTTGCGCTTGGGGGTTATGCCGAAGCGCGCCATTCCTGCGATGTTCACTGGGTTCTCCAGGCGCCTGAGCTCCGAAAGAACCTGCCTCACCGATGCCATCGGGGTGTTGGGGTGGCGTTTTCTTTATATATCTTCACGGAGCAAACTCATCCCTCACGCTTCTCAGACGTGAAAGGTGTATTTGATGGCTTTGAGGAATTGCAATTCGTGCGGAAGGCAGACGAAGGAATTCGTTGAATTCCCCTGCCCTGCATGCGGCGAGGCGAAAATTGTCCGCTGCCAGCAGTGCAGGGAAACGGTGAACTCCTACAAGTGCCCCAAATGCGGGCGCGAGGGGCCTTAGGTGTTCTCATGGGAAGAGTCGCCATCACGCTGAAGGTCTTTCCCGAGAGCCCGGAAGTGCAGGAGAAGATGATTAACGAAATCAGGGAGAAGTTCAAGCCCACGCAGATCATCCCCGTGCCCGTCTTCGGCGGGCTGAACGCCTACAAGGTGATTTTCGTAAGGGATGACAAGCAGGGCGAAGGCACATTGGAAGAGGATTTGAAGAAAGTGAGCGGAGTGAGCGAAGTCCAGACGGATGACGTGACGCTTATCTCCTAGGCTTATTTTACGGAAACAGAGCCGGTGGTCTTTAGCTTGTAGCCTGAGCTGGTCAGCTCGAAGTCGTGGTCCCCGCTCGCATTCACGAGAACCTTCCCGCCCTTGAAGTTGTGCGTTGCGACGACCTCCGCTACGAAGATGGAGTGGTCTGCTGCGTCTATCTGCTCGAGCACCTTACACTCTATCGCGCCCAGGCATTCCTTGATGAGGGGCGCGCTGACCTTCTTCGCCTTCATGATTGTGAGTTTCGCCCTGGCGAACTTGTCGCCGCCGTTCGCGGACGGCGCGCAGGACCAGACCTTCGGCGCCATCTCGTTGCTCGGGATGTTGAGCACGAACTCCTTGGTCGTTTCTATGAGGTGGTGGGAGTAGCGGCTCTTCGCAACGGAAATTGCTATGCGCTGGGGCTTGAAAGAGACGGGCATCGTCCATAGCTGGGGAATCACGTGTGGCTTCGTCCCATCTTTCTGCGCGGAAGTGAGAAGGAAGACCTGGTCAAGGTACATCAGCTTGTAAGCGGGAACCTCTGGATTCTCCATGCTCAGACCCTCCATCCGCCGCCGCGGGCACTCACGATGTTGATGCACACGACGCAGTAACATTCGCCGTTCCAGAGATAGACTTCCTCGGATTTAAGAGGCTTTGCGCATTCGTTGCACCACTCCACTGCGTCATCAGCACCCAAGTAAAAGACCCCATCTAATTTGCTCGCAAGAGGCTATTAACCCTTTCGGCTGCCTCGTTAATCTTCCGCCAGTGGGTGCCCTCCCAGTAGGCCTTCCCGCACCTTGCGCACAGCCAGAATTTCGTGTGGCGCGCGAGGACCGCGGGCAGGACCTTCCCCTCAACCTCCTTCCCTCCCACGGTGAGGAGCTTGCCGTTGCAGGCCGGGCAGACCGTTTTCGAGGGGAAATCGCTGAGCGAAAGGCCGAACTCCCTGAAGACCGCGGCAATCTGCTCCTCGGTCGAGACGTCCCTTGGGACGAGGAACGATTTCAGCTTCCTGCCCTTCGCCCTCTCGTTGAGCTGTACGTCCTGCGTGAGGAGGATGGAGTCGGAATGGCCGGCAAGGAACTTCAGTATCTCGTTGTCCTCTTTGTCCAAGTAATCCACTTCCACTCCGAAGATGCGCATCCAGCGCGCGAGCTTCTTGAGCATCGCGTCCGCGACGAAGCGAGCGGGCATAGCGTTATTTATGGGTTGGCGGGATAAAAACTCCGCTGGTTTTGATGATAAAGCGCATCAGGCTGAGGAACTGGAGGAGCCACGAGGACACAGAGCTGGAGTTCGGGAAAGGGACGAACCTCCTAGTAGGGGTAATGGGCGCTGGGAAGAGCGCCGTGCTTGATGGAATTTCCTTCGCGCTGTTCGGCAGGTTCCCGGGGCAAAGGGGGGTGAAGCTTGCCGACGTGGTGATGAGCCGCCCCACCCAGAAGGAGCAGGCGGAAGTGGAGCTGGAGTTCGAGTGGGGAGGGAAGAATTATTCGGTGAAGCGGACAGTCCGCAGGAAGGGCGCGCCCGAGGCGGAGCTGCGCGTTGACGGGAAGCTGGTGATGAGCGACCCGGAGAAGGTGACTGAGCTCATCGAGGATGCGCTGAAGATAGACTATGACGTTTTCTGCAGGGCGATTTACGCGGAGCAGAACCGGATAGACTATTTCCTGCTGCTGAACCCGAGGGACAGGAAGCGGCAGATTGACGAGTTGCTCGGCATAGACGGGTTTGGGAATGCGCGCGCAAACCTCACTACGGTAATCAACAGGCTTGCGCAGATGCACGGCGAAAAGGAGGCGCGCCTGCGGGAGATGAACCCCGGCGAGCTGGAGAGGAAAACGGGGGAGGCAAGGAAGGCCGCGGAAGAGGCCGGAAGGCGCAGGAAGGATGCGGCAGGCGCGCTTGCGAAGGCGAGAACGGCCGCTTCCGATGCGGGGAAGGAGCTCGGGGATTTGGAGAGGCAGAAGCGGGAATTCGATTCCGAGAAGGAGAGGAAAGGGAAGCTTGAGGGAATGCTTGAGGGGCTCGATGCGGAGGCGAAGGAGAGGGAGGCCGCGTGCGCGGGGAAGCCCTCGCTGGACACGCTCGAGGCGGAGCTTGCGAAACTTTCCGAGTCGCTCAAATCCGCGGAGGAGGAGCGGAGGAAGGCGGATGCGGGAATCTCCGCAGTGAGCAGGGAGGCGGGAGAGCTCGGCGCGCTCATGCGCGAGGCGCAGAGAGATTCCGCGAAGAAGGCAGAGTTCGAAAGGCGGCTGCGCGAGCTGGAGAAGGGGGGGAATGCGGCGCAGGCCGCGGAGAGAATCTCCGCCTTGGAGCAGGCGATTACGAATGCGAGGGCCAAGGAGGCGGAGCTTGCGCGGAGGATTGCGGACCTTGGCGTGGAGATTGGCGCGCTCGGGAAGGGCGGCCAGAACTGCCCCGTTTGCGAGTCGCCGCTGAGCGAGGTGAAGGCAGGGGAGCTGCTGGCGAAGAAGAGGACGCAGCTCGAGGAGGCGCAGGCGGGCGTCGGGGCTGCGCGGAAGGAGTGGAATTTCGCGAAGGCCGAGAAAGAGCGCCTTTCGCCGCTCCGCAGCGAGATGGAGTCGTGCCTGCAGAAGATTTCGGAGCTGGGGGCCGCGCTGGAAGCGGGAAAGGGGACGCAGGAAAGGCTCGCGCCAGTCCAGGGAAAAATGAAAGAGCTTGAAGAGAGGAGGGCGATGATGGAGCGCGAAGCCTCGAACTTCACGAAGAGGGCGGAGGCGTTTCGGCAGGATGAGGCTGCGTGGCGCGAGCTTGAGCGCGTGAGGAAGAGGGGCGCGGAGGCGAAGGAGGGGATTGTGCGCTCATCCACGAGGCTTGCCTCCCTGAAGTTCAACGAGCAGCTTTACTCCGGGAAGAGGAATGCGGCAGAGGCGGCGCGCACCTCCGCAGCGAAGCTGGAGGGCGATGCGCGGGTGCTGGAGGCGGAGGAGAAGGCCGCTGCCGAGAGGCTGGCACTCGCCGAGTCGGCCATCCGGGAGGCGGGGAAGGTGAAGGCCGAAGCCGCGGCAGTCTCGGAGGTCGGGGAGAGGATGGGCAAAGTGCAGACTGCGGTTTCGGAGACGCAGGCGCTCTTGCGCACCGAGCTGATGGAGGCAATAAATGAAACGATGGGGGAGCTCTGGCCCGCAGTCTATCCCTACAAGGACTACACTGGCGCCAGGCTGATGCCTTCGGAGGAGGACTACTCGCTCGAGCTCAGGGCCGCGGACAGGTGGCTGCCCGTGGAGGGGATTGCGAGCGGCGGGGAGAGGGCGTGCGCGGCGCTCGCGCTCAGGATTGCGTTCGCGATGGTGCTCGTCCCCAACCTCAAGTGGCTGGTGCTTGACGAGCCGACGCACAACCTTGACGAGGAGGGGATACGGGCCCTCGTCGAGGTGCTGCGCGAAAGGCTCCCGGAGATAGTCGAGCAGGTGTTCGTAATCACGCACGACGAGACGCTGAAGGATGCGGCGAATGCGCGCCTCTACAGGTTCGACAGGAGCAAGGGGCAGGACGAGCCGACAAGGGCGGTGGCTCTGAACTAGAAGAAGCGCTTCTTTATGGAATAGGCGATGGCCGCGAGAATGGCGATTGCGGGAATCCACCAATAGGGGAGGAGCATCTGCAGGATGTCGGGCCCGGGAACGTTGTGGTCGCCGGTTTCGTTCACGAATGTGTTGAACGTGTATTGCGGCGAGAGGACGTAGTTGTTCGCGCTGTCATGGGCAATCACCACGTATCTCACGAGCGAGTTCGCGGGGAAGCCCGCGAGCCTTGCGACGTAGGTCCGGTTGTCCGGAGGCTGGGGGAACATGTTCGCGGTCTGCCAGTTGATGCCGTCAAGGGAATAGTTCAGCAGGACGGGCGGGATGAGATTCACGACCGGGGGCATGCCCGCGGCATAGATTCCCTCGTCGGTGACGTTCGCCGCTACCTGCACCTCGTTCTCCGGGACCGGCTTCTCTGGGATGACCCATGGGCGCGAGATTGTGGGCGCGGTTTCGTCGAACGTGTATGAGTGAATGACGCTTGCGTTCACGTAGAAAGTGTCGGTGATGGTCTGGTTGTTGTGGCCTATCGTTATGGTGGCGTTGCCCTCAGGTATCTGCGTGAAGAGCCCGTCTATTCCCGCAGTCCTTTTCGTGACGGTGCCAACTGCGGAGTAGGTGAGGTTCATCTCGGAGAGTACGGAATGGCCCTGCTCGTTGAAGGTGCGCACTTCTATTGTGTATGTGGGAACTTGGATTGTGTGCAGCTTGCCGTCGGGAGTCAGCTGCACGGAGATATCACTTGCGCCGTATTCCGCGAAGACGTCGTATGAGATGCCGTTATAGTATTGCGAGAAAATCCTGTAGCCCGTGGCGTTCACCGCTGCCGTGAAGTTCGCACGCTCGGTCGCCACGCGCAATGGAACGTTGCTGAGAGGGTTGCCGTCGCTGTCGATGACCCTCACGCTGAAATCCGAAAGGGCGAGGTTGACGAACCTGTCCGTGCCCCCGGACCATGCCGACAAGTCCATGCTCTCGCTCAGCAGGTTGTATTCTATGGTAATCTTGACAGGGGTGTTCAGGTCCGCGTCGATGGTCTGCTGGGCGATGCCGAAGGCGTCCGAGGCCACGACGTCCGTCTTGTGCAACTCGCCGAGTATGGGGTCGGTGGAGGTGTATTCTAGCGTCACGGTCGCATTGGCGACGGGGCGCTGCTGCGCATCCTTCAGCCTGAGAACAACGTCCCCGGTGGCGGGCAGGCCCGCGTGCAGGAATGGCGCGGCAAGCGCCACGACCAGCAGCAAAGCAAGCAGCCTGGTTTTTTCCACGAGATGAATTAGCCTTCCTGCAATTAATAATGCTTTCCGTGGCGCAGCGCGGCCGCGGCCTTCTCCGGGGAGACGGGGTTGATGTAGGTCTCGCTCCCGAGCTCGAAGCCCGCCCACACCGTGAGGCGCGGAAGAAGCTCGATGTGGAAGTGGAAGTCCTCCCCGGCCGGGGCGGAATGGAGATAGTAGTTGAAGGATGGATATTTGAAGAGCGAGTCAAGGCGGGAGAGGATGCGCTTCAGCATTCCGGCAAGGGAGCGGAGCTCCGCCGCATCCAGCATCGCGAGGCTGCGGACGTGCCTTCTCGGCACCAGCCACACTTCGAATGCGGACCTGCTCGCAAACGGCGCGAATGCGATGAAATGCCTGTCCTTCGCGACCAGGCGCGGGCCGCCTTCCTCAGCCTTCAGCGCCCTGCAGAACGGGCAGCCGCCCCTGCGCTTCGCCCTGGCAAACGCCTCGAGCTCGCGGCTCAGGAGCGGGGGCGCGTCCGGCGTGGCGATGAGCTGCATGTGCGAATGCATGAGCGAGGTTCCCGCCGGCGCGCCCTGGTTCTTGAAGATGAGGACGTATCTTGTGCGCCTGCCGGACTCCAGCTCCCTCTGCCGCGTTGCGCAGAGCTGCAGCGCCCTCGCAATCTGCGGGACCGGGAGCTGGGACATCTGCAGGTGATGGTGCGGCGTTTCAACTATGACTTCGTGCGAGCCCTGCGCCTTGGGGAAGGCGGAGGAGACTGCGGGGAACTTGTTGTAGAAGCTGCGGACGAGCCATCCGCTCCCCTTGGCACCTATCCGGCCGGTTTCCGGCGGAGTGAGACGCTCTTTCCCGGGGCAGAAGACGCAGGAGGTGCGGGCCGCCTTGCCCTCCTTCAGCGGGGGCGGCGCCTGGATGAAGTCGTGCGGCCTGCTCCCACGGTTCTCCGCGACTATGACGCGGCGGTCGAGGAGGTAATCCCTGCGGACCTCGTTCATGAATTCCCTTAGGAGAAACGCTTTTAATAAGCCACGGGCTTATCACCTCATGGCCCGCAAGGAGTCTTGGGAAATGCAGCTCCAGGAGGGGCTCGCGAAGAAGGACATGATAGAGACGGTCATGCTGATTAGCGCTGTAGACGAGGTAAAGGTCTATCTGGCGCTGGGGGAGTTTTTCCTCGGCAACAACACCAGGTGGGTGTTCCCCGTGCTCGAGAGGCCCAGCAAATACTACACTGAACTCCTGAAGAAGGGCGGGCTCGACACCTCGAAGATATCGTTCATAGACGTGGGGACGAACTACCGCGTCGGCAGCTACATAGACTCGCCGAGGGACATGATTGAGCTGAAGCGGGAGATTGTCTCCATCGCGGACAGGCTCATGTCCTCCAACCCGCGGCCGGAGAAAGTGGTGTTCGTCTTCGGCTCGTTCGTCACGCTCGCGCTGTTCAACGACAACAGGGAGATAGGCATCTTCGTCCATGAGCTGACGCTCGCCCTCAGGCAGCTCGGCGTATACATGGTCTTCCTAATTCCTCCCGACGACCCGATCATACGTTACATACTGCCTGTGATGGACTACAGGCTGAGGGTGGGCTGAGAAAATGGAGATAACCTACGCTGGCGCGATAACCGGAATTTTCCTGATAATATTCGCGGCGACAATCTTCGCGGTCCTGGAGGGGAGCCCCGACCTTGCCATAGCGGTCGACGTGATGAAGCTGCTCGCGATGGTCACTGTGGTCCTTGTCACCGCGCGCGTCGCGCTGCTCATGGGCCGCAGGAGCCCCATCGGCAAGCTGTGGCTGCTTGGCCTCGCAGGCTTCATCCTGCTCACCATCGGGGAGTTCTCCGCCGCAACCTACGACAAGGACAAGACGGCTAGCGGGATCCTCCTGGCACTTGGTTCCGTCATCCTGATTGTAGCAGTGTTCGCCATGCTCAGGCAATTTGAGCTGATGATTCCGAGGAGGGCGGCGCTGGTTGCGCTCATCGCCTTCCTTCTTGTCGGGGTGATGATGGCGGTCTGCAACTGGCGCATCATGCAGTCCGGCCTCAGCAACTATGACAAGGTGCGCTATTTCTTCATCCCATTCTTCGACCTCGCAGCCCTCATCTTCGTCATCGGCCTGGCATTTGCGTTCTTTGGCAGCGGGCTTGAGAAGGCGTGGGTATTCTTCATGCAGGGGATCCTCGCCATGCTGTCCGCGGACCTCATCATAGGCTACCTGAAGCTGGCGCAGGGCTATACTGTCGGAACGGCGGACCTGCTTTATATAATCGGCTGGATGCTAATTGCGGTAGGAGTGTTCCTCTACCGCTTCGCACCGCTCGAAGGGAGACGGCCGACTGTGCGCTGACGAAGGAAATTGGCGAAGGCGGGACGATGCCGGAAAAAAAACCTGAAGGGCTTGAGGAAGCGTCGCGCAAGATGATGGAAGCTTACACTAAGCTTATCACCACCGCCACCGCGCAGGCGGGGACCGCGGCGGCGGGCGCAAGGGGGAAGGCCGCCGAAACGGCAGGCACGTTCAAGGGCAAAGCGAAGCGGACGCAGGCGATAATTGAGTTCGACTGCGAGTATGAGCTCGCGGGCGGCAGCGGGGGCAGGCAGAAAGGCGCATGCCGCGTCCGGCTGGACAAGGAGGGCGTGAGCGTTTCCCCGCGCTTCGGGGACCCCGTCCTCATCCCGTATAACATAATGGGGAAGGTCTCAGCGCAGGGCTACCGGGTGACGATGGAGCTTTCGGAAAAGGGCGAGGTGCTGGTGCTTTCAGGGCTTGGCTATAACTACGATGACTTCGTCCGCATCCTGTCGGGCTTCAGGAGCGAGGTCGCGGTCTCCGACCAGCTGATGGCCGAGGGGAAGCAGAAGCTCAAAGTGGCGTGCGAGTTCGGGCTCAAGGAGACCGGGGGCGCGAAGCGGGGCGGGAGCTGCGAGTGCAGGCTCTACGAAACCGCGCTCGTGGTGATGCCGGAGAAAGGCGACTACGTGCGCATGCCATACAGCAGCATCTCGTCGATTTCGGAGGGAAAGCACGCGATTTCCGTGCGCACGCTGGGCGGGAGCGAGCTCGAAGTTTCAATGCTCGGCGACGCATTCACGCCCTTTTCCGACGCGCTTTCGAATGCTTACGGCGACGTGCAGCTCAGGGCGCAGAAGGCGATACACCTCTTCGTCCCGGAGCTGGGCGTGCAGGAGCTGAGGAAGGCGGCGGCGCTGATGAAGGAGGGAAGGGCGGCGAAGAAGTCGGAACTCGAGGCGGCAGTGCCGGGCCTGTGGGACAGGCTGGAGGAGCGGCTGAAGGACGCCAAGCTGCTGGAAGGGTACGAGTTCCTCAAGCCGCTCGGGAATGTGGAGAAGGCGTGCATCGGGTTCAAGGAGGGCACGATGCCCGGGCTGAGCAGCAGCTACATCTGGTTCATGGTGCCCATTTACGGGGCGGGGCCCGGGAAGCCCGGCAACGCGGTCGCAATGGAGGCGGCGGTGGGGCAGGGAGGCGGGAAGGCAACTTACTTCTTCAGGATATTCGGCAGGGCCGAGTATGCCAAGCTCAAGCGCGCCGAGATGGACGGCCGCGTTGACGAGTTCCTTTCGCTTGTGAACCAGTGCATGCTGGACATCAATTTCCGCCGCGTGCCCATCTACCTGCCCGAAGAGGAGCTTGGCAACCCGAAATATGCGAAGTATAAGTGGGCGGTGGAGAAGATGCCGGC
>CAIXRF010000023.1 GCA_903921825.1 uncultured Microcaldota archaeon
GCCGCGCTCGATGAGCGTGTTCTTCGCCACGATGACGGTCGCATTCGCCCTCAGCCTCTTCCTCATGGACTGGAGGTGCTTGTCCGGGAGGTCCCGGAGCTCCGCGATTGCAATAACCTTCGCCGTCTTCGCGAGCTTCGCTATCTCCGCTATCTTCTTAGCCTTAAAGGACTTCGCGTTCAGCTTCTTCTGCCCGAAGATGTTAGTCGGCATAATCATCAACCTGCCTGCGCCTCCTGCTTTGCGCCAAGGTAGATGGGCCTTCCCATCGTGAGCTTCACGTAGACCGACTTTATGCACTGCTCGCCGACCTTCGCCTTCACCTTATCAACCACCGCCTCGACGTTATCCGCGATGTCCTCGGGCGCCATCGTTTCGGTTCCGACGGCAACGTGGACCACCGGCAGGAACTTGCCCTTGCTCCGCACACGGACGGTCTTCTTCGCCCTTTCCACGAGATCTTTCACGCTTCCGCCCATGAGCGGCTTGGGCAGCCTGCCCCTGGTTCCAAGGTACTGGCCCAGGTGCTTGCCGACGACCGTCATCAGGTTTGGCGCGGCGAGGAACTCGTGGTCGAGCAGCGACCTCAGGCGCGCCTGGTCGGCTGCCAGCCCGGGGATTTCATCGCCGGAAATTATCAGGTCAACGTTCGCGTTCTTCGCATCGAGCGCGAGCTGCCCGTCGGCGAAAACGACTACCTTCTGCTCCCTGCCCTTGCCCTTCGGCAGCGCCACCTCGAGGTTCAGGCGGTTCTCCTGCTTGTTGAAGTCTATGTTCCTGAAATTAATCCCAAGGTCCACTGTCTGGGTGAACTTGCGCGTTCCCTTCTCGGAGAGCGCGGTCAGTATGGCGGACTTTATCTGCTCCTTATCCATGTTCTCATCCTGTCCGTTATCTTCCCCTCCTGCTCCGCAGCAGTGCGACGGGAAAATAAGCTCTTCTGCTTATGCCGGAAAAGTAATTTAAAGGTATGTGGGCGTATTGCGCTTTTTCCAGATGTAATATACGACGGCTGCAATCACGACTAGCGCCGCAAGCCCGATGTAGACTGTGTAGTCCTCCTTGTAGATTGTGATTGCGAGCCTCTGCCCCTGCGCGAGGTAGTAGTCGCTCTTCGTGACCGTGAATGCCACTTCGCCCTCCTGCTTCTTTATGACGATGGGGCCGCCGCTCTGGTCCTTGTCCACGACACCCTGCGAATCGCCGTAGTAGGTTTCGCCCTCCATCTCAATCTTCACGAAAGGCACGGGGTTCCCCTTGTCGTCCTTCACCACTATGCTCACGTAGTCGCCGGGGCGCAGTTTCGCGGGGAAGGTGACTACCATGGGCGTCTGGAACGGTTCCTGCGACCCCTTGTAGAACGCCACCTGCCTGAGGGGCTCCGGCTCGATGTCCCCGTTGTTGTCCGTCGCCCTCACGCTGAGTATGTAAGTTGCCTGTGGCGTGTTCGCTATCCCATAGGTGTATGTCCAGTTCGTCGTCCCCGTCGCGGTGTGCCATGCGGATTCGGTGTTGAGCTTCACCTCGACGACCCTCACGCCCGCGTCCGCGAACGCCGAGCCGCTGACTGCCATCGTCGTCCCGTTGACCTCCTGTCCGCTCATGGGATATGCGATGTTGCTCACGATGGCCGAGACCGCGTAGAAGTTCTTGTCATAGGAGCCGAAGTAGAGCATCCCCTTGTAGTATGCTGGCGTGGAAACGACCCAGTTCGCAGTAGGATATCTCCACACGACCGAGCCGTCCGCGGGGTTGAGCGCATACGTGCTGTTGTCGTCGGAGCCGAAGTATAGGATGTTCGTGCGCGCGCTGTAATACGGACTGGACTCGACCGCGCCGCCCGCAGCGAAAGTCCAGAGGCGCTGCCCGTTGAACGAGTTGAGCGCGTAAAGCTTTCCATCAGTGGAGCCGACCCATACGGCGCCCCTCCCCACTTCCGGCGAGGCGGTTATCTTGTCGCCCGTTGTGAACTCCCAGAGCTTCGTGCCATTCAGCGCATTCAATGCGTAGAATTTGCTGTCGAACGAGCCGAAGTAGGCGATGTTGTTCGCGACCTTGGGCGAGGCGAAGATGGGGCCTCCGGACTGGTAGTCCCACAGCTTTTGCCCGGTCGTGGAATTGAGCGCGTAAAGCATGCTGTCGAAAGAGCCGATGTAGAGGATTCCCCCAACGATGGCCGCGGAGGAGTATACCTTGTCGCCGGTGTGGAAGCTCCATTGGTAAGTTCCGCTCGCGGCGTCAAGCGCATAGACGCTGCCGTCACTCGAGCCGAAATACACGCTCCTTCCCGCGGTGGTCGGGGAGGAATAAACCTTCCCGCTCGTGTTGAACTGCCAGGCCTTCGCGCCCGTGGTGGCATTGAGACCATAAGTTATGTTGTCGTTTGAGCCCACTATCACGAGCCCCTCGTAATATTCGGGCGACGACTCAACGGCCCCGCCCGTCGCGAACCTCCACAGCTCGTGGCCGGTGGACGCGTCAAACGCATAGACGTTGCCGTCGGCTGAGCCCACGTATACAACGTCATTCACCACTGCCGGCGAGGAGTCTACGAAATCGGACGTCCTGAACTGCCACTTCACGACCCGCGTCTTCGAAATGTCAGTCTGGTTCTGGGCGAAGGCGCACAGCGGAAGCACAATCAATGCGAGCAGCAGTGCAATCCAGATGGCCTTCATCGCCTCACCCGAGCATCTTGTCGTGCTTGCCTGCGCCTATCTCCTTGATAATCTCGCGCGCGTCCTTGCCCTCGACAGTGATGCCCGCGCTCACGCACGTCCCGAGCACCTCGTTCACCGCAGCCTTCAGGCTCTTCGCCAAGCTGCCTGGCGCCTTCATCTTCGCGACCTTCACGACCTGCTCCAGCGTCAGGTTGCCGACCACTTCGCCCTTCACCTTCGCGCCCTTCTCCACTCCAAGCTCCTTCTTCAGGAGCGCGCTTACGGGCGGCGAGCCCACTTCGACGTCGAAGGATTTCGTGTCCTTGTCCACGGTGACTTTCACCGGGACGCTGAGGCCCGCGTATGCCTTCGTCTTCTCGTTGATGGCGCCTATTATCTGCCCGATGTTCACCCCTAGCGGGCCGAGCGCCGGGCCGAGCGGCGGACCTGCCGTGGCCTTTCCTCCCTCTACGAGTGCCTGTATCGTGATTTTCATTCAACCACCTAGTTCACGTCCTCCGCCTTCTGGTAGACGCGGAGCGTGTTCATTTTTATCGTGACTGGAATTGGCACGGCGACCTCCATCAGCTCCACCGTGCACTCCTCCTTACCTTCGTCAATCTTTATCACGCGGGCCTTCTCGCCCTTGAACGGCCCGCTCACAAGCTCGACGATGTCTCCCTTCTTGAGCTGCACGCCGGCCGCCTTCGTCGCGATGAGCGTCTCTATATCGCCCATCGTCATCGGCCTCTTCAGCACCCCCTTTATGTGCGGGATGCGCATCGCGGCCTGCCTTGCAGCCACCTCGTCCGCCGCCTCCACCATCAGGTAGCCTTTCAGCGTGTCCATGAAGGCGATTGCGTAAAGCGGAATCTTCTCCTTCCTTATTTTGTTGTGAAGGACGTCCGCAACGACCTTTTCCTGCCCGGCGGTAACCCTGTAAACGAATATCATCCAATCATCCCAGTTTGTCTATAACTCCGAACACAAGCGTTATCAGGTAGCCTATCACTCCTATGAGTACCATCCCCAGCCCAGTTATCTTCGCCGTCGTGTTGAACTCCTCCTGCGTGGGGTGGTAGGAGATGTTCAGCACCCTCAAAGCGTGCTGCACGAAATCGCGAACCTTGTCAATCTCATTCATGGCCTCACCTAAAGCATCGTGTCCAGCTCAATCTCCGCGGACTCTGGCTGGGGCGCGACCACGTCCATCTTCTCGTACTGCGGCAGCTTCGCCCCTGCGATTACGACGAGCACCTTTATGGCGCTCTTCTGCATGTCGGGTTCTATCCTCGCGCCCCATATTATGTGCGAGTCCGGAGATATGCGCTTCGAAACCTCCTCAACCATCAGCTCCGCCTCGCGCAACGTCATGTCCGCGCCGCCCGTCACGTTGATGAGCGCCCTGTTCGCCTCGCCAATCTCAGTCTCGAGCAGCGGCGAGCTCAGCGCGTTCTCGATGGCGGTGACTGCCCTCTCGTTCGGCTTCGCGTTTATGCCCGATTCGCCAACGCCTATCATTGCGCATCCCGCGTCCTTGAGCACCGTCCTCAGGTCAGCGAGGTCGAGGTTCACGAGTCCGCTCTTCGTCACCAACTCGGCGATGCCCTTGGCCGCGTTCGCCAAGACTTCATCGGCGACCTTGAACGCCGTGTTCAGCGGCAGGTCCGGGACGATGGCAAGGAGCTTGTCATTCGGAATCACAATCACGGTATCGGCCTGCCTCTTCAGCTTCGCCAGGCCGCCCACCGCGTTCTTCCAGCGCTGCCTGCCCTCGGAGGCGAATGGAAGCGTAACGATTGCCACTGTGAGCGCGCCAGCGCTCTTCGCATTCTCCGCGACGATGTGCGCGCTTCCCGTCCCAGTGCCGCCGCCCAGGCCGCACGTCACGAACGCGAGCTGCGCATCGCCAAGCACCTTTTGTATTTCCGTCTTGCTCTCGTTCGCGGCCGCCTCGCCCACTTCCGGGTTCGAGCCCGCGCCCATCCCCTTCGTGAGCTGCTTCCCAAGCAGTATTTTCCTGTCCGCCCTCATCTTGACGAGGTGCTGCGCATCCGTGTTCATCGCGATGATTTTCGCGCCGTGCACGCCTATCTCGTAGAGGCGGCCCAGGGTGTTGCAGCCGCTGCCTCCGCAGCCTATCACGTAGATGTTCGGCTTGCTTGCCTCTATGAACTTAAGGAGCTCCTGGTCGTCCTTCGAAATCGTGTCTATAGCAGCGAGTTCGTTTTCCGGCATCGCACCAACTTCAAACTACCCCGCAATAGGGGTTGTCCAACGGCTTCTTTTTGACGCCTCCTGTTTATATTCATTGTGGCGCTGCCCCGTCCCGCGCTCAGCTTCCGAAGCCCGCAGCCCCAACCCTGTAGGCTATGTCGCCGATGATGCGGTGCGCTATTCCCGTCTTCTGCTCCGTGTAGATTATGATGATGTTCCCCCGGTAATACTGCCCTTCGGCGGGATAAGGGGAACTCGCCCCCACCGCATTCTCGCACCTCGGGAGCCCGGTGAGGTTCACGTGCCTGCCGCTCGCTATGTACGCGTTGGTTAGGGGGATGATGGTGGGGTCAGTCTCTTTCGCGGAGCACCCTATTGCGTTGATTGTGATGTCATCGCCCGTCGCCTGCCCAACGTCCAGCCAGAGCACGCCCCCGTCGCTGACGGCGTAGCCGAAGCAGGACAGCCCCGATGGCAGGACGCACGAGTTCGGCGCCGCGTTCTGCGGATTGAACACGCCGAGCATGAACAGCACGGCGACGACGACGAGCATTATCATGACTGCCCACCCGTATGTCATCAGGAATTCCATCGCCGATTGACCGCGCCTGGCTACCATAGTGCAACCACCTTATCATCGCTTTCACAAGCCGCAGTTTAAATATATTCCCGAAGCAAAGGGTTGCCGGGTGTTCATTTGCTCTCGGCAAACGTGGAGAAAATCTGCAGGGAAATCAAGTCCCTGAAGGTGCAGGGCGCGAGGAACGTCGCCCAGGCCGCGATAAGGGCGATGGCGCTCCAGGCGGAGGAGAGCGACGCGAATACGATTCCGGAGCTGAAGAGCGACATGCTCGTCGCGGCGGACGCGCTTGCAAGGGCGAGGCCCACGGAGCCCATGCTCAGGAACTCGCTGCGCTTCCTGTTCGTGGAGATGGGGAAATACAAGGCTAAGGACCTGAAGGAGCTGAAGGCCATCCTGCGCCAGGAGGAGAAGGCGCTCCTGAACCGCCTAAACTCGAACTCGGCGAAGATTGCGGAGTTCGGCGCGAACGAGATTCCGAAGAACGCAGTCATACTCACGCACTGCCACTCCAGCACGGTTATCGGAGTGCTGAAGAGGGCATTCGATTTGGGCAAGAACCCGAGCGCCATCTGCCTTGAGGCGAGGCCGAAGTTCCAGGGGCGAATCACGGCGAAGGAGCTGAGCGGCATCGGCATTCCGACCACTCTTGTGGTTGATTCCGCGGTGGGAAGCGTAATCAGGGAGGCGACGATGGTGCTCGTGGGCGCGGACTCCGTCCTCTCCACGGGCGACCTCATCAACAAGATAGGGACGGCTACGGTCGCGCAGATAGCCTACGATGCCGACGTTCCCTTCCTTTGCTGCGCCGAGCTCTACAAGTTCGACCCGCTCACGCTCTTCGGCAGGATTACGGAAATTGAGGAGCGCGAGCCGAAGGAGGTAGCGGACCCGAAGGAGTTCCCGAAGGTGAAGATAAGGAACCCCGCATTCGACAGGACCAGCGCCAAGCACATATCCGCCTACGTGACGGAGAAGGGCGTGGTCTCCCCGCAGTCGCTGCTGGTAATGGCAATGGAGGAATTCAGCCTCGAGTAAGGAGTGAAATTATGGTTGAGGATGTGAGGCCCGGCCCCGCGGAATCGCCCGAGAAGCCGCTGTCGCTGAAGGCAAGGCTCTTTGACATAAGCACGGGGATAGACATAGTCGTGCTGAACGAGGACGAGGCGCACGAGCATGACCTGTTCGCGGCGGACCGCGTGCGCGTCGAGCACGAGGGAAAGGAGCTAGTGTGCATACTGGACCTGAGCAGCACCCTCGTGAGGCGCGGGGAGATAGGGCTCTTCCTGGATTCGAGCCAGGCGCTCGGCACAAAGCGCGATGAGGCGGTCTTCGTCAGGCACGCCGTTCCCCCGCATTCCATCGAGCTGATACGGAAAAAGATGGACGGCAGCTACCTGAATGAGAAAGAAGTGAATACGATTGTGGGCGAGCTGATGGACAACCAGCTCAGCGAGGTGGAGCTCGCCTCCCTCATGACCTCGTTCTACATAAGGGGGCTGAACAGCGACGAGACCGTTTCGCTCACGAAGGCGATAGTGAATTCCGGGGACACGCTGAAGCTGGACGAGCACCCCATAGTGGACAAGCACTGCACTGGCGGCGTCGCGGGCAACAGGACCACGATGGTGCTCGTGCCCATAATCGCAGCCGCCGGCCTCTACATACCGAAGACGAGCTCGCGCTCCATCACGAGCGCATCCGGGACCGCGGACACGATGGAAGTCCTCGCGAACGTTACCTTCGAATTGGAGGAGATGCGCCGGATAGTCAGGAAGACGCACGGCTGCGTGGTGTGGGGTGGGGCGATGAACCTAGCCTCCGCGGACGACCTGCTCATAAGGATACGTCATCCCCTGCGGCTGGACCCGATGGGTGTGATGGTCGCCTCCGTGCTCGCGAAGAAGAAGAGCGTGGGCGCGGAATACGTCGTGATAGACATACCCGTGGGAAGGGGCGCGAAGATAGAGAGCATGGACGCGGCGAACGAGCTCGCGCGGATGTTCATAGACATAAGCGGAAGGCTCGGCATGAAGTCCGAGGTCTTCATCACCTACGGCAGGGACCCGGTCGGAGAGGGGATAGGGCCCGCGCTAGAATGCAGGGACGTCCTCAATGCGCTGCAGGGCAAGGGGCCGGCGGACCTCACGGAGAAGTCGTGCAAGCTCGCAGGCGCGGTCCTCGAGCTCTGCGGGAAGGTTGAGGCTGGCAAGGGCTACGACGTTGCGATGGGGCTACTCGGCAGCGGGAAGGCCTACGAGAAGATGCTGCAGATAATAGAGGAGCAGGGCGGGAACCCGAAGGTGAAGGTTGACGACCTGCCCATCGGCCAATACCGCTACGAGGTGAAAGCCGAAGCGGACGGCCGCATCCACCTCGTCGACAACAAAATAGTGAACAGGCTTGCGAGGGCGGCAGGCGCGCCGAAGCTGAAAGGCTCAGGCATGCTACTGCACGTGGAGAGCGGGGACAAGGTGAAGAAGGGCCAGCCCCTGTTCGAGCTAATCTCGGAAAGCGAAACGAAGCTGAGCAATGCGCTCGACCTGCTGAAGACCGTCCAGCCCATAGAATTCGAGAAGGTGATATTGGGCAAGATGGGCGAGACAGGCATTTTCGAGTGGAAGCCTAAGGAGGCGTAATCAGTACAGACAGGCAATCTCGTTCTGGGCACGCGTCGTTATCACCGCGCCCTTCTCCGGGTCGAGGTAAATGTCCAGCTCCGTCCTCGCCCCAAATGACTCGTTGTAGATTCCGGGCTCGACCGTGTAAAGCGAGCGCAAGGCAAGCGGCTGGGCGATGTTTTTCCACAGCCTCACTCCGGGCCCATGCACGTTCTGCGTCACCATGTTGTGGCCTGTGCCGTGCGGGTATTCAGGGTAGCCGTGCTGCACAATCCAGGAGCGCGCAACCTTGTCTATCTCCCAGGGTATCAGCGGCTTCCCCGCCTTCATCTCGCCGTTGATGTAATCCAGCACTTTCTGCACCGCTTCCGTCTGGACTTTGAACGCCTTCGCATACCTCTCAGGAATGTCTTCCTTCTTTCCCACGAAAGCCATCCAGGTCATGTCTGAATACGCCGCATGGGGCTTTTTGTTCTTCGCCCACACGTCGAGGAGGGGATGGAACTGATTGGCGAACGGGGCGTTTTGCTTCGCGGAGAAATCCTTGAGCCCGACGGCATACTTGTCGAGCGTAAGATTCCTCCCGGAAAGCTTTTCTGAGCCTACCCCGTCATTGACCGCGCTGGAGGTGA
>CAIXRF010000024.1 GCA_903921825.1 uncultured Microcaldota archaeon
CCCTCTTCTTCTCGATGATTGGGATTTCTATGTCCGCGTCGCTCGGCTTGAGCAGCGTCCTCTTCGTCCCATCAAAGATTCCCATTGCCGTGACCCTCATCTTCGCAGCGCCGTGCTTACCAGGCGCGCTCACCTCTATCCCGACTACCCTGCACGGGAAGCCGTCTATCATCACGTACTTCCCGTCCTTAAGCTCCTTCATTGAACCGTGCTCAACCTCAGTCATTACGCCACCTCTGAATTAGGAGATGAAAACCTACTAGTTTTTAACGAACTTGTTTTTAAACCCGTCCATGGAGTTCATCGATTCCCACTGCCACCTGGACAGGTTTCCCGACGTTGCCTCAACAATCGCGCAGGCAAAATCCTCCGGCTGCATCGCAGTAATCACCTCGGGCTACACACACGAAGCCAACGAAAAATGCCTGGAAATCTCCTCCCGCTTCCCCAACTTCGCCTTCCCGTGCATCGGCATCGCGCCCTCGGTTGCGATGGATTTGTCGCCTGAGCAGTTCCAGTCCGCATTCGATTTCATCAAGTCCAACGCCTCCCGCTGCGTCGCAATAGGCGAAATCGGCCTCGACTTCCACTGGCCCACGAAGAAGGAGCAGATTGACAGGGAATACTCCAGCTTCGCTGCGCAGCTCGACTTCGCCCTCGAGAAAAAGCTTCCGCTCGTCATACACTCCAGGAAGGCAGAGAAGGAAGCCGTGGAATTCCTCCTTTCGCGCAGCGCAGAGCGCGTAGTCCTCCATTTCTTCTCTGGGACGCCAGAAATTGCCCGGAAAGCCGCGGAGGCCGGCTTCCTGTTCACCACCCCTCCCGTTCGCTCCAAAACGAGGGAGCGCCTCCTTTCGGAGATTCCGCTCAACCTCCTCCTCACCGAGTCCGACGCCCCCTACGTCGCCAAGACTCCCTCGGACGCGGCCAAGGCGGCGGAGCTCATCGCCGCTGCGAAAGGCATATCAATCGAAGACGCCATAAAATACACTGCGGAGAACGCGAAGGCGTTTTTCGGTTTGCATTTGTAGGTAGTTTTTG
Organism: uncultured Microcaldota archaeon; assembly: GCA_903921825.1. Lineage (GTDB taxonomy): Archaea > Micrarchaeota > Micrarchaeia > Burarchaeales > Fermentimicrarchaeaceae > CAIXRF01. The sequence continues at coordinate 1,042 of CAIXRF010000024.1, forward strand.
TGACCGTTGTAGAGCAGCTGAAGTCCCTCATCCCGAGGAAGAAGCACGAGCCTCCGGCGAAGAACATCGCCCTCCTAGTCGACGGCCCTAACGTCATACGCAGGGACATGAACCTCGATTTGGACGGCGTGCGGAAGAAGGTGGAGAAATACGGCAGGATTAAAGTTTCCAAGGTCTTCCTGAACCAGTACGCGTCGGACAAGCTGATTGAGGCGATGACGAACCAGGGCTACGAGCCCGTCATCACCACCGGCGACGTGGACATAGCGATGGCCATCGACGCGATGGCACAGGTCTACAACCCACACATCCACATTATTGCGCTCATGACGCGCGACATAGACTTCCGGCCCGTGCTCATGAAGGCGAAGGAGCTCGGCAAGGAAACTATCGTCATCGGCGCGGAGCCCTTCTTCTCCGCAGCGCTGAAGAACACCGCGGACGTCGTCATCCATGCGGACGCGAAGTGAGCGCATGAACAAGATGATGGAGAAGCCCACGGCAGCCAGGATGCAGCTCGAAACTGAGCTGGGCAAATTCGTGAATCTCATTGACGGCTCCCTGCGCCCCCTTATTGACACTCCGAAGAGGACCCGCGGCCGCCTTTCCGAGGACTGGCCGCCTTCGAAGGGCAAAATCCTGCCCATGGACGTCTGGGTCTTCCTGAACCTGAGCGATACCCTCAAGGAGCAGCTGAAAGCCAGCTCGTCCAGCATAAGCATGAACTCGGACAAGTGGAAGCGCGAGCTGGATGGGCTGCTCCAGGTGCCTGAATATTCAACCGGAAAGCCAGCTACTGCCCTGAAGAAGCTCCTAACATCCGCCGAAACGCTCCAGCAGTTGGCGGGGGAGGCGGCTGCAGAGGAGGACAAGGCGAACGGGAAGCCCACGATGCCCCAAAGATCCATCTCTGCTCTTAGGTGAAATGCATGGAAAAGAAAAAACCTCCGAACATAACCATCGCCGTCATCCCAATTGCGCGGCGTCCAATTACCGACCAGTTTGCTGAGCTCCTCACGAAAGGAACAGAGCAGGAGCAGTTCCTCACGAACCCGAAAATCACCTTCTCAAAAAGCGAAGGCTGGCTCGGAGTAGCGATGGTCC
>CAIXRF010000025.1 GCA_903921825.1 uncultured Microcaldota archaeon
CCTGGCGAAGCAGTCGTTCCTGTAGGTGCGGTTGTCGACACCGCAGACCTCCGGGCCTCCGCCGCTGCACACGCAGTCGTCATCGCAGGCCCCCTGGTAGCACTGGAACACGCAGGGGTGCTCCGTGTAATTCACATCAATGCTCCTCTCGCTGTCAACGCAGTAATATTCGCGCAGGACCGTCTCATTGCCGTTCCAGCTGCAGATGTCCTCCCACATGCCCATCCTCCCGTTGTATTCCCCCAGCGCCGTCCCCCTATGCGTGAAATCTATCCTTGAATCAGTCTCCCTGCACGGCCTGAAGGGCGCAGGAGTCTGGGTTGGGATTGGCGTGGGTGCCGGAGTTGGCGTTGGCACTGAGCTGACGCCGCACGTTCCATTGAAGCAGATGCACCTTCCTCCCCCGCAGTCCATGGTCCCGGGCATGCATACCATCGTGCAGGCCACCCCGCTGCAGTTCGGCGCTTGGCTCCGCGCAACGCACGACATCGGGTGGCAGCACTGCGCAGGCACGCAGTCCGCATCACTTTCGCATTCAGGCCCAGGAGTCGCAGTCGGCGTGGGCGTGGGGGTTGGTGTGGCAGTCGGTGTCGGAGGCGCGGGCGTCGGGGTAGGCGTTGGCTGCGGCGTTCCCTCGGTGCATCCCAGCAGCAGGGCAGCGCAGAGAATCATAATGCATAGGCAAGTTGCGCGCATCTCGACCACCAACCTGATTTTCCAGCCGCGGTTAAAAAAGCCCTACTCCTCTCCACGCTGCCTCATCTCAAGAAGCCTGAGCCTCACGGCATCAGGGTCGCGCAGCTCCTTCTTCAGCCTCTCAATGTCCCTTCTCTTATAGAAAGTCTCGAGCGGCTTCAGGCTCGGCGCCCTGAACGCCGCCTCCTCGCCCTGCCTGAACAGCTTCATCGCCTCGCACTGTGCGAGCCTCGAGTTGAGCTCCATCCTGAGCTTTGCGGATTCAGTATGGACAGCAAGCTCCACCTTCTCCTCCTTAGTCGGTGCAGGCACCGTCTCCTCCTTCGCAGGCGCAGGCACCTCCACAAGCTCAACCTTCGGCTTCGCCTCAACCTGCTTCCCTTCAATAACTCTCTCAATCAGCTTCCTGTCCGCATCAACATCAACATTCGACTCCCTGAGCAGCAGAATCTTCTCCTGCCTTGCAGCGTTGAAATCCGCCATTTCCATCTCTGCGAGGAAGGTTGCTTCCCACTCGAAAGGCATCTTGCCCAGCATCGCGCCAAGGTTCGGCAGATTCCCTTTCACGTCATCGGCAATGGCCCTGAAAGGCACTCCCCCCTTGGGATTCGTTGCGCACAGCAGCACGTCGCCATATTTGCCTGCGAGCTCTGCAACCCGCTCCACCTCAAGGCCCCCGCCATAGCTATCCCATTCCTCAGTTGTAAACTTTGCAATCCGCTCCTCTAGATGGTAAATCCCGATAACCAGCTTCGCCTTCAAGAATGCGCTGATTACGGCCTTCTCCTTCTCCGGGTTCGCTGCGAGCGCGGCCTCAAGCTGCTCCATGAACTTCCCTGCCGGCTTCTTCGGCTCCCAGGAGCCCTCGAACGACTGCATTATCCTTACCGCAATCTTATCTGTTTCGCGCTTCTCGTCGGCTTGCGGAACTTCGGCAAATATGAACCTGCGCAGATAGGCGAGCGCCGGGTCGTCACGGTGCTTTGGCTTTGAAAACCAGTTGATGAAATCCGCCTTCAGCTCAGCGCGCTTCCTCTGCTCCTCAAGCCCCATCTTCTCGAACTCCTCCTTCGGCATCGAGAGGTAGGATTCGCTGAACTCCATCCCCAGCTCGCGCACGAGCCTGAGCCTGCCCACCAGCTCAGCATTCTCCTCTCCCTTAAGCGCAATCACGAGCGCCTTCGGCACTGCATCGCCTTTCGATGATTTGAACTCAGCCTTCAGGTGCGCAACAAGCGCGTCGTAATCTTCTTTCTTCAGGTACAAATCCCTGCGCGGGTAGCGGTTTTCCGGCACGTCAACAAGGACCTTAATCCCTTTCCTCTCCAGGATGTCGCCGGCGACCGAGTCCAGTAGGCCCGGGTATATCTTCACCGCGCCCGCAAGCTCCCCGGGCTTCGCGTCAACGCATGCCCTTGCCATGTACTCCTCAGTGTCAATGTAATCCCCAATGCTAAGCGCAGTCTTGAAAGCCCTGTAGCGTCCGACCGCCTTCCAGAGCTGGTCCTTGGAAAGTTTTGCGTTGTAGAACGCCTCGCACTCTTTCGCCCCGAGCTGCCCTATCAGCTTCACGGCAGCCATCTCAGTCTCGTAATTGTATATCTTGCCCTCCTCCCAAAGAATTTTGGAGGCGAGCGCAATCCTTGCGGCAAGCTCCGCCTCCTTGTCGCCGTTCTCCTCCCACCGGCCATAGTGGCGGGCGAGCTGGAACTCGAGCGGAAGGACCGGCTCCTTCTCAATCTCATCCCCCGGGAAGTCGAAGGAAACATCGATCCCGAGCTTCTCCTTGAGCTCGGACTTGAAATCCGTGTAAAGCCTGAGGGAATACGGCTGCGCTTCGATCCCGATCTTCCCGAGCACCTTCTCCTCCCCAATAACCTTCTCGAAGCGCTTTAGGAGCTCCTCCTCGAACTTCTCCAGCCCAACATGCTCCTTCTTCAGGTTCAGCAGGCTGTAAAGGCTGGTCTCCATCTCCCCGAGGCGGAGGTAGAAGTCGCCGACAAGGGATGGGGAATAATTCTTGCGCAGGCCCGCGATGCAGGCGCCGGCCTTGTCCATCGTGCGCATGATGTCGCCCAGCATCGCCTTCGCAGCCTTGGATACCTCAGGATTCTCCTGCAGCTTCTCATCCGACTTTGCGAAGGAATTTATGGCCTTGTGCATTGTCTCGGAGAACTCGGCCTGGTTTGACATTATGACCTCCGGGAGTGTGGCCTTCTTCATGCTCACCAGCATGTCAAGGATTGAAAGGCAGTGGGAGGCCCAGAAGTTCGCCAAAATCTTCCTGCATTCCAGCTCCTCCTTCTTCGATAGCTTCCCCCCCTTCCTTTCAAACTCCTCTAGCCTGCGCGACTCGCCTATCTTCCTTGCTATGAGCGCAATCTTCTCCGTCTCCTCCTCCTCGTAATACCTCACCTTCGCCTTCACCCTGCGCTTCGCAGCCTCAGCCGCCTGGGTGAAGGAATGCGAATCTTTCGGCTTGTTCTCCTCAAGCCTCTGCCCGGTCCTCTCCTCGGCCTTGTTCATATCCTTCTTCGTGCTCTTTAGGTATGTCCACCTCACGATTGGGTATGGGTCGTCAATAATATCCACGCCGCACTCGACGAGGGCCTTCAGCAGTGCCCCCTTCCCATGGACCTTGTCTGCCGCATTCAGAATGAAGAAATGCTCGATTTTCGCGTCCCTCACGGCTTGGAAAGACTTCACCATGCTCTCCGAATCCATGAAGTTGAAGTAGACGCAGGCCTTCGTCTTCTCCCGCAGCGCCTCGGCTGGGGCCTTCTCATCTTCCTTGTTTGGCGCCTGCTTCAAAATCGCATCATGCGGCGGCTGCTCGCCCTTGCTCTTCTGCTTCACGCCTAATTTCGCCCCGTAGAAATATATAAGGCTGCTTCCACGGCGGGCAGCAAGCCTTTAATATACCTCTTGAGCAATCCTTAGCGGTGGCGCAATGGCGAACGGAACCCTGAAGCAGCCGAAGCGCGAGGCTGAGAAGCCCGAGGCCAGGAAGCCGAAGGCAGAGGAGCTGCTGGCGCGCCTGGAAAAATTCAAGCCTTCGGGAGCCGAAGGGATAGGCAAGCGCATAGTCTCCTACCTGAACGCGGAGCTTGCAACCGAATCCGAGAGGTCCGCAAAGCTGGAGAAAATCGTCAAGTTCGCAGAGGAGATAGGGTCTAATGCCTACTCCTACCTCTGGCACATGAACGAGAATAATGCGTTCGCCGAGCTGACCGACGACAGGGTTTTGAGCGGAGGCAAGGTCATAGGGTCAATGGAAAGTAATGCGGCGGGGTGGTATTTCGGCCTCCTGGGTGAGAAGAAAGCAGTCGCCGAGCTCGCAAGCGAGAGGTTCTTCAAATTCATAGAGTCAGGGGAAGGAATCGAGATGGGGTACATCCCCGCGCTGGGCAAGACAGGCGCATTCAAGGAGCTCACAAGCGAGAAGGTCCTCAAATTTGCTGAGTCCCTCGGTGTCG
>CAIXRF010000026.1 GCA_903921825.1 uncultured Microcaldota archaeon
AAGAAAATCATATTCAAGTGGGAGGAGGCGCTCCAGTTTGAGGGCGATACCGCGCCATACGTGCAATATTCGCATGCGCGGGCCGCGCGCATACTTGAGAAGGCGGGAGAAGCGGTTGGCGAAGTCAGCTACTCCGCACTTTCCTCGCCTGATGAGAAGCGGCTCGTCAAGCAGCTCGCGGCATTCCCCAGCGTTGTTGAAGCGGCTGCGCGGGAATATTCGCCGCACATCGTTGCCGAATATTTGCTCGACCTTTCGAACGCATTCAGCAGGTTCTATCAGAATTGCCCGGTGCTCCAGGCGGAGAAGCCTGAAGTTAAGGCGGCGAGGCTGAAATTGGTTTCGTGCTACAAGATGGTTGTGGGGAGCGGGCTGCGGCTCCTCGGAATAGAGGCACCGGAAAGGATGTAGGGTCCGCGGTTCGGAGAGGGCGCAAGCCAACTCTTTTAATACGCGTTTCCGCAATAATAGCACAACGGGCCCGTGGCGCAGCCTGGATAGCGCGGCAAGAGCGGTTGAACCCTCCCGTAAGCCTTCTAAGCTGTAGGCCGTGGGTTCAAATGCGCCCGCCTGAAAGTCGAGGCACTTTCGGCTGGCGCCGAAAATCCCACCGGGCCCGCTTGCGATTGCAAAGGTGATAGGATGGCGAAGAAAGAGGAGGACGAGGCAAAAATAAGGCAGATTGCGGAGCTTATGGAAATCGTGATTAGGGACACCTCCATCCCGAAGAACGTGAGGAAGACGGTGAATGACGCGAAGGAGAAGCTGCTCACGAATGACGAGATAATCCAGAGGACGAGCACTGCTGTCTACATGCTTGACGAGGTTTCCAACGATATAAACATGCCAGCGCACGCCAGGACGCAGATATGGACTATTTTGAGCGCGCTCGAATCAATTAGGGAGTGAGCGATTACTGGCTTAAACGCGGATGTGCTTCATCCCTGCTTCGTCCGTGCTTCATCCCACTGCTTTAGACGTTCAAATTCCTTGCGGGCAGCGCTATACCCCTCTTCAAGAATCTCTAACTTCTCCTTCGTCAGTGCGGATTCAGGCTCATTCTCAATGACATTCTGCAGCCGAAGGTACTCTTTCTTGAGCTTGGTAGTCGCATGCTGCTCCAGATCCGTCTCCAGCCCTTTCCTCAAGATTGCAGCAACCATCCCTCTGAACTTGTCCTGGCCCGCCAGCTCAAGCAGTTTCTCCTCGGCCATACCTTCCTTTTCCATGAGGAGTTCGCAAACTAAGGCGAGCCTCTCGCTTGGAGCATTTCGGAGTATGCGTGCTATCCGCGCATCTCCGTCGGCGCGGTTTTCTGCATGCAATATCTTCTCAACCTGCTCGTCGGTTACGCGATTGAGTAGATCGAATATTACCGGGTAGGTACCTTTAGCGTGCTCCGCAGCGTCCAGCATTCTCCGTATGTGGTAATCTTCTGCTGCGCCAATAATCTTCTGCACGTGAACCTGATAGCCGGGGCCAATCATCTTACGCATCTGGTCGTCGGTTGCGACCTGGAGCATTCTCCGTATCTGGCGTTCGGTTGCAGCGCCGATGATATTCATTAATCCGTTGGACTCTATGGAAAGCATCTCTTGTATCTGTTCGTCGGTAGCTAGGCGAAGCACTCTGCATATCTGGCTATCGGTTGCCAGGCTGACCGCCAGTCCTACGCGGGAACCGCCAGCGGAGAGAATCTTCCGCAGCTGGTCGTCGGTTGCGGCGGCGAACATCATTCGTGTAAGTAATACGTCTTCGCAGGAGCCTATCTGCGCCTTCTCGCAGAGTTCCGGCTTAATTGTTTCCCTTATCACCTTTCCAGGCGATCCGAGCATCTCCCACCACATTTGATTCTGGTTTGGGTTCTCTTCTAGCACTATCTTGAGGGTCTCCTCCACCAGGGTGTATCGTACATAGCTGTGTGGCCCTTCAAAGGTCGCCCATTTGGGAAGTTTATCGGATAAACGCCCCTCTCTTTCATTCAGCAATTTGCTTACATCCGCGGCAACCTTAACGGCTGTTTGCCGGGTAACTTCAGTCCCCTCCTTCGGCATAAGCGACCACCGGCCAATCCCGCGAAGTTCAGGTATTTAAACAAGTGCGGCAAAACTATTCACATTCAATTCCGCTCCCTTGCTAGGGAGCATCACGGCGAAGAAAGTGGTCGAGGAAGAGCTTGTTAGGAAGTTTGCAGAAGCAGGGCTAGCCATCGCGCCGGACGCGCTCGAGTTCATCAAAGGGTCGGACAGCCCTGCGGAGCTTGCGGACAGGCTGCTGAAGGTGGGCGCGGAAAGAAACCTATTTGTGATTGAGAAGACGCTCGTCCAGGAGCTCCTGGAAACGAAGGAGACCGCGAAGATTCCGATGCCTGTAGAGGTTGTCAGGGCGCCGGACTTCAAGCCGCTCGCGAAGGAGTACGAGCCCAAGCTGAGGTTTTTTGACAAGAGCGATGTGACGGGCAAGTCGAAATGCGCAGGAAGGGTGGAGGACTTCGTCACGTTCTTCAGGGACAGGCTGCACCGCACGAAAAAGATGCTCGAGGCGAGGGGGAACGGAAGCGGGGTGATGAGCACCAAAGTGCTCGCCAACCTGCCCGCTGGAAGGGAAGTGCAGCTCGTGGGCCTAGTGAGCAGCAAAAGGACGACGAGGAAGGAAGATTTGCTGATTGAGCTGGAGGACGAGGAGGGAATCGCAAAGGTGTGGGTGGGAAAGGGGCGGAACGAGCAGGAGAGGCGGTGCTTCGAGGCCGCGAAGAACCTCCTGCTTGACGAGGCCGTCGCAATCTCAGGGAAGATAAGCGGGCCGTTCGTGATTGCGAGCGAAGTGTTCTGGCCCGACATTCCGGTGAAGGCCGCGACAACGATTGAGGAGGAGCTTGGCGTCGCGTTCCTGTCCGACCTGCACGTGGGAAGCAAGCTGTTCCTCGAGGAAAGGTTCAGCGCGTTCATAGGCTGGCTGAACGGCGCGGGCGGCGAGAAGGAGAGGGAGCTCGCGGGAAAGGTGAAATACATAGTGGTTGGCGGGGACGTAGTTGACGGCATCGGCATCTACCCAAGGCAGGAGAGGGAGCTCGTCGTGAGGGACATATTCGAGCAGTACAGGATGTTCGCGAAGCTGATGCAGTCGGTTCCGGACTACATCGAAGTGATAATCGCGCCGGGGAACCACGATGCGGTGAGGAGGGCGGACCCCCAGCCCGCGCTATCCGATGAAATTGCCGAGGCGGTGATGTTCGGGAGGGACTTCCACCTGGTGGGAAGCCCGTCCATGGTGGAGATGGAGGGGCTGAAGGCGCTCATCTACCACGGCACGAGCCTCGACTCCATAATCGCGGGGCTTCCGGGGATGAGCTACACCTACCCTGAGAAGCCGATGGTCGAGCTTCTGAGGAGAAGGAATCTTTCGCCGCTCTTCGGCGACAACCCTATCGTCCCAGAGTCGAAGGATTACATGGTGATTGAGGACGTGCCGGACATCCTGCACATGGGCCACGTGCACAAGAACGGCTACGAGAAATACAAGGGGACCATTGTGGTGAATTCGGGGACGTGGCAGGCGCGGACGGACTTCCAGGTGAAGCAGGGCCATGTGCCCTCGCCCTGCCTGCTGCCGGTTTATGACATGAAGCGGGGGCAGATAAGCGTGGTGGATTTCAACGAGCCGGCGGCGCAGGCCGCCCCGGTGATGTGAGGGTATGGAGGAGTACTTCGCGACCCTGACTGCGGAACTGGAGCGCGCGATGAGCGTAGCAAAGGAGGCGCGCGCGAAGGGGCTGGACCCCGAGCCCTTCGTGGAGATAATCCCGGCCGAAGACATCGCAGGGAGGGTCGAGGGCATCGTGGGACCGAAGGGGATAGCGGCGAGGATAAGGGAGCTCGAGGCGGAGAAGCCCAGGGATATACTTGCATTCGACATCGTGAAGGAGATAATAGACAGGAGGGCGCAGTACGGAATAGACGACAGGGAGAAGGCGATAGACCAGGCCGTGCGGACGGGCGTGGGGATATTGACCGAGGGCGTGCTCGTTGCGCCCACGGAGGGGATTTCGAAGATTAAGATAAGGCAGAACCCGGACGGCAGCGAATACCTTTCCGTCTATTACGCCGGCCCAATCAGGGCTGCGGGAGGGACGGTGGCTGCGCTGAGCGTCGTGCTCGCGGACTACGCGAGGAAGCAGTTTGGGATTGCGGACTTCAGGCCCACGGATTCGGAGCTTGAGAGGTATGTGGAGGAGATATACCTCTACGATGCGATGGCTGCGAGGCTGCAGTACAAGCCAACTGAGGAGGAGATAAAGACTATAGTGAGGAACTGCCCGGTGTGCATAGACGGCGACCCAACGGAGAAAAAGCTCGAGGTGGCGGTGCACAAGGGGCTGGAGCGGGTGGAGACGGACAAGGTGCGCGGCGGGATTGCGCTCGTGATTGCGGAGGGAATTGCGCAGAAGGCCAGCAAAGTTCTGAAGTACACGAAGAAGGTTGGGCTGAACTGGGGCTGGCTGGAATCGCTCGTGAAGGTCGGGAAGAAGGAGGGGAAGGTGGAGATAAAGCCGACCGACCGCTTCCTTGACGAGCTCGTCGCAGGCAGGCCAATCTTTTCCTACCCCGGCGAGAAGGGCGGCTTCCGCCTCAGGTATGGAAGGACGAGGATGACCGGGATTGCCGCGAAGGCAATCCACCCTGCGGCGATGGTGCTGCTTGACGAGTTTCCGGCCATCGGCACGCAGCTGAAGATGGAAAGGCCCGGCAAGGGCTGCATCGTGACGCCGTGCGATTCCATAGACGGCCCGATTGTGAAGCTGCGGGACGGCTCAGTGCTCCAGGTGAATTCGATTGAGGAGGCGAGGAAACTTGAGGGGCAGGTGGCGAAGATACTTTTCCTCGGCGACATGCTCATAACGTTCGGCGACTTCTACAAGTCGAACCACCCGCTCATGCCCACGGGCTACTGCGATGAGGTGTGGCTGAAGGAGCTGGAGAAGGCCGCGAAGGAGAAGGGAGGCGCGGCCCCGAAGGTGGATGCAAAGATTATTTCTGCCGACGACGCAATAAAGCTCTGCGCCAATTACGGGGTGCCGCTTGCGCCGAGATTCACGTATTTCTGGCACGACATTTCCGCCCAGGAGGCGAAGGACCTGGCGGCCTGGCTCGCTGGCGGAAAGCTGGCATACGACTGGTTCAGGCTCAAGGAGTTCCGCATCGAGACTGCGCCTGCGAAGGTGATACTTGAATCGCTGGGCGTGCCGCACAGGGTGGACGGGAAGGAACTGGTGCTCGAGCCGGACAATGCAATTGCGCTCCTCTCGAGCCTGGGGATGCTGGCGAACAGGAAGCTCTCAACCGAGAGGTTCGACAAGGCATTTGCCCCGGACAAGCCGATAATGCAGCTCATCAGCGAGGCAGCTGGCTTCAGGCTGAGGGAGAAGGCGCCCACTTATCTGGGCTCACGGATGGGCAGGCCCGAGAAGGCGAGGGAGAGGCTGATGAAGCCCGCGCCGCACCTCCTCTTCCCGATAGGCAACATGGGGGGCAAGGTGCGGAGCATAATGAAAGCTTACAAAATCTCCAAGGAGAAGCAGAGGTTCGAGGGCAAGAGCCTTGAGGTGGAAATCGTCAGGCTCAAATGCCCGAAGTGCGGGACGGTCGGGGTTAGGTACAAGTGCGAGACCTGCGGAAGCAGGACAATTCCGGAGAGCGTGTGCAAAAAGTGCGGCCGCCCCACGGACAGGGAAACCTGCCCCATGTGCAAGGTGCAGACGCAGAAGTTCGACTCCCGCGGGATAGACTTCGTTTCCCTGATGGATAGCGCGGCCGCGCGCGTGAAGGTCATGCCGGATGACGTGAAGGGCGTAATCGGCCTGGTGAGCGCCACGAAGAGCCCTGAGCCGCTCGAGAAAGGCCTGCTCCGCGCGAAGCACAAGGTGTTCGTGTTCCGCGACGGCACCATCCGCTTTGATGCGACCGATGCTCCCCTCACGCACTTCTACCCTAAGGAAATCCGCGTTCCGGTGCAGAGGCTTCGCGAGCTTGGCTACGCGACGGATGCGGACGGGAAGGAGCTTTCGAGCGAGGACCAGCTCTGCGAGCTTAAGTCGCAGGACATGCTCCTCTCGGAGAGGGGGGCCGAATACCTGCTCAGGGTGAGCAAATTCGTGGATGACCTGCTCGTATACTTCTACGGCCTGCCGCCATTCTACAAGGCGGAGAAGAAGGAGGATTTGCTGGGGCAGGCAGTCATCACCCTTTCGCCCCACACCTCGTGCGGGGTGCTCGCGCGCATCATTGGCTTCACGAAGGCGCACGTGGGCTACGCGCACCCCTACATGATTTCAGCGCGGAGGAGGAATTGCGACGGCGACGAGGATGCCTCCATGCTCCTGCTCGACGCGCTCATGAACTTCTCCAAGAAGTTCCTCCCCGCAGCGAGGGGAGGGCAGATGGACGCCTCGCTGGTCATGACCACTGTAATCAACCCGAAAGAGGTGGATGATGAGGTGCATGCGCTCGATATCTGCACAGAATATCCGCTGGAGTTCTATGAGGCGACCTGGAACCTTGCCAGCCCCACAGAGGTGAAGGTGGA
>CAIXRF010000027.1 GCA_903921825.1 uncultured Microcaldota archaeon
CCAATGGCACGTCCCATTCAGTCTACGGGGACGTGGTCACGCAGCTCGAAACTGACACCGGGCTTCCAGGCACCACTCCTGCGCCGAGTGAAACGCCGACTCCGACGCCCACCGAAACGCCCCCGTCATCCTGCTCTTCGGGAGGCGTGGTGCATTATTGCCCATGCACGATTGACACCTACGGCACTTACCAGCTCACTGGCGGCCTGGACTCGCAGGGCACGTGCATAACGGTCAATTCCGGGGCAGATGGCGCCACGCTTGACTGCCACGACTACACGATTACGGGCAACGGCACCGGCGACGGCATTTGGCTTAACCAGACAAGCGGGATTACGGTGACGAATTGCAACGTGACCAACTTCATGTCCGGCATCTACCTGGGCGGCGGTGGCGGCAATAATGTGGCAAGCAACACCCTGCATTCGAACAACGAGGCAGGCATCTTCCTCGAAGGCACTGCGATCGGGAACAACATCACGGGCAACAACGCCAGCGCAAACGACCAAGCGGGCATTCTTCTAAGCTCGGGCTTTAACAACAGACTCGAGGATAACACAGCGAACTCGAACGGCGTAGGCATTTACGGTGAATACGCTAGCGGGACGAGCTTCATCGACAACGATGTCAGCTCGAACCAGGGCATCGGCATCCTCCTGGGTCACAGTGCCAACATGAGGCTTACCGGCAACACGGCAAATTCGAACCTCGGTGACGGAATTCAGCTAGTCGACGGTGAAGACACCAACGTCACCGGCAACACTGCCAACCTGAACAGTGGCAATGGCTTCGTCCTTAATGGTGCCAATGACAACGTCACCGGCAACAACTTCGGCTTTAACAGCCAGAACGGCATTTACATGGCTGGCATGAACTTCGGCCACAACATAACGGGCAACACTATCACTTCCAACGTCGGGTATGGCGTCCGGGCAGAACCGGATGCTCTAGGCGACAATAACGTCACGAACAACAGGGTATGCTCCAACCACGTTTTCGACTTCAGCTGCCAATCCACGCCCGGCAACCAGGGCGGCAACATCTACGATACCAATTCGGGCTGCACCGGGATTACGCAGACCGCATCCTGCACCACGCCTCCGTTCCCGGCCTGCGCACCGGGCGGGGTGGTGGGAAGCTGCCCGTGCGAACTCGACGTGGCAGCTGACTACACGCTCAACCGCGACCTGCCGGCCCCAGGCGGCAACTGCATAGTGATAAGCGCCAGCGACACCACCCTCGACTGCGGCCACCACCTCATCTACGGCCCCGAGGTCATCCCGCACGGCGAATCCGGAATCTCAATAGAAGCAAGTCGGGTGACAGTGAGGGACTGCAACCTGACAAGGTTTGACTACGGCATCGGCATCTTATCCGCGAGCCACGCGGATGTGGAGGACAACGTCATAACCGGGAGCCAGACGGCGGCGATTTTACTGTCTTCGGGCAGCGACTGGAACAACGTGACGGGCAACAGCGTTAGCTACAACAACAGAAGCATATGGCTGTCCGAAGCCAGCCACAACAACATCGTGGGCAACTCCGCGGAGTGGTGCGGACCTGGCACAAGCTCCATCAGCCTGGGAGATGCCTACTGGAACAACATCACGGGCAACAACGCGACCCATTGCAACACGGGCATTGCCATGGGAAGCGCTTCCAACAACACCTTCTCGGACAACAACGTCAGCGATAATGGCATTGGTTTCATGCTTGACGTCTACTACGATGACAACAACTTTACGGACAACACTGCGCTAGATTCCTCCAGCGGCTATGACTTCTACTGCCACTACTCAGGCACGAGCCACGACCTTGGCGGAAACGTCTGCAGCGATAAGGATGCCTGCAGCTGGGTCTGCAGCTGTCCCACCGATACCTGCCCGACGCCCACCCCGACTCCCACGCCATCCCCGACGCCCACGCCAACACCGATAGTGACGCCCGCGCCAGACGGTGAGATTACCGCATGCTGGACGACAGTCAGCACGCCCGGAAGCTACCACTTGGACCACAACCTAAGCAACGGCGGCGGCAGCGGTGCCTGCATTACCTTCGCGGCGGGAACCGAAGGCTCGACGCTTGACTGCAATTCATACTGGGTAAAAAACACGGGCCAGCATGGCACGGGCATACTCGCGAATGCGGACATGACCATCCAGAACTGCAGCGTCACGGGATTTGCGACCGGAATAAACATGACGACCGGCACGAACACTGTCAATCTGACGAACGACTATGTCTGCTACAACAGCTATACTTACAAGGACATCTGGTGCAACAACGCGCAGATAAACGGGGGCGGCAACTGGTGCTACTACCAGGCGGGCTGCAGCATTGCCTGCACCGATTGCCCGATGTGAGCGGGGAAGCCTTATGGGGGTTTGACTATGGAAAAGAAAACAATTCGTGCGCAGTCCGCTATCGAGTTCCTCACAACATATGGCTGGGCCATACTGATAATGCTCGTGGCGATAGTCATACTCGTGTGGGCCGTGCTCATACGCCCGACGACCCCGCTCCAGCAGAGCTGCTTCTTCCCGTCGGATTTGACGTGCAGGAGCTACATCCTCAACAACACGGCCAATTACGCGCTCGACCTCGGCCAGGCGACTGGGCAGGCCATCTGGGTGACCAAGATAAGGTGCACGAATGAGGAATCGGCCGCGCTCAGTTCAAGCGACGCGCTGGCAAGCCCGGTCCTCATAGGCAACGGCGACCACGCGGTTGTCACGGACGGCTTGCAGGTGTGCTACGACGAGCACGGCGCGCCCGCAGTGGGAAGGGCAGGGAACGCCTACAAGGGAAGGATACTCGTGGAATACCAGGGAGCAAGCGGCGGGTTTGTCCACAGGGCCGTGGGAGAAGTGCTGCTCAAGTATGAGGATGTCGACGTTACCGCATCCCCGCGTACGCCCACCCCAACTCCAGAGTGGACAGCAACTCCAACACCGACGCCTACGCCAACGCCCACTCCAACACCCACAGTGACGCCCACACCTACCGTGACGCCAACGCCTACGCCAACCCCGACTCCAACGGTGACCCCAACCCCGCCCGTCTGCGCAATCACGGTGTGCAATTCCAATGCAGACTGGCCGGCCGGCTCGCGCCTCACCACCCCGTGCGCCTATGGGCTTACCGGTACGCTCACCTCCTCCAGCGACTGCATAAACATCACGTCGGGGGCGAGCAACTCGACCCTCGACTGCCAGAACAATATGCTGATTGGGCCGGGCAAGACAACTTATGTTAAAAAAGGCATAATCTCAACCAGCGTGAACAACCTGACAATCAGGAACTGCAGGATAAGCGACTTTAATCATGGGATATTTGCCTCCAACGGCAACAACATTTTGATAACGGATAATACCGTCAGCGGCATCAATGCCGAGGACATAGAACTCGACGGAGTAGACAACAGCAACATAACGAACAACATAGTAAATTACGCCACGGGCATATGGCTCTCTTCATCAAACAACTGCCGCGTAACCGGGAACACGGTGACCGGAGATGACGGGGCCGGCTACGGCATATTCCTGGACTACACCTTCGACGATTACGTTGCCTACAACACCGTTTCGCATTTCGGCGACCCGGGCATAATGCTGTGGGACGATTCGGAACGCAACACGATAACGCACAACACCGCCAACCTGAACGGCGAATTCGGGATTGGTGGGCGCGCTACGAGCAACAACATCATCACGTACAACACCTGCAACCAGAACGGCGCTGAACAGCACGACCCCTGGGGCTATTCCGGAGGCATCATCTTCCACAGCCAGAGCGACAACAACACCATCAGCAACAACATCTGCGACTCGAACATCGGGGCGGGCATCATTTTGGAGGGAAGGCGCGGCAACAACATCACGGACAACACCTGCAACTCGAACACCTACGACGGCATACAGCTGTCAAAATCCTCTAGCGGCTTCGCCTCCGTGAACACCCTCGTCAGCGGCAACACGCTGCGCTACAACGGCAGGGCGGGCATCTACGTTTACGGCCAGGCGAACAACAACGATGTCACGAACAACATCGTCAGCAACTGCTACGAAGGCGTCCATATCATGGAACAGTCGGTCAACAACAGCTTCACAAGCAACAGCATGGCGGGCTGCACGAATTACGGCTTCATTGCCGAAAACTCGAACGGCAACAACTTCACGAGCAACAATGCCACCAACGGCGCAGGCTCGGGCCTCTACTTCACCAGCTCCAACAACAGCACCATCACAGGCAACAATTTCAGCTCAAACGGGAATTACGGCATCCGGATAATAGGCTCCACGAACGAAAACCTCAACAGCAACACCGCGTGCAACAACCCCTCCGGCAACATCTACTGCGACTCGGGCCAGTCAGGCACAGAAAACACCTGCACCGCCCTCGCCTGCTCGGGCGTCAGCTGCGGGACCGCCTGCCCCACGCCATCCCCGACGCCAACCCCATGCTACAGCGGAGGCACAATCAGCTCCTGCCCATGCACCATAGACGCCTCCGGGACCTACTCCATCAACAGCGACCTGCCCTCCTCCGACACCTGCATAACCCTCCTGCCTGCGGCCAGCAATTCCATCCTTGACTGCAACAACAAGCACATCACAGGGCCAGGCACGGCAGGCACCACCGGCATTTACCTTGCCGGCGCGAACCACACGACAATCAGGAACTGCAAGCTGACCAACTTCGAATTTGGAATCTACCTTTCGTCTGCATACTGGAATCTCCTGCAGAACGACAACGCGAGCCAGAACAGCGACACCGGCATCCGCCTCTCCACCTCCGACTACAACAACGTCACGGGCAGCTTTGCCGGCTTCAACACGAATTTCGGAATAGGGATAGACCTCTCCAACTACAACAACCTCACCAGCAACACGCTCAGGAACAACACATACGGAATCTACCTCGCAGCTGGCACCTATACCAGCGCGAGCGGCAACAACGCCACGAGCAACATGTGCGGGATATTCCTGTCGCAGGGCTACCAGAACAACTTCACGAGCAACAGGGCAAACTCCAACACCAACTGCGGGTTCCATCTTGCCGTCGCCACAAACAACAACAGGCTGGTAAGCAACAACGTCAGCTCGAACGGCCAGCAAGGCATCCTGATAGACACCGATGCGCACACAAACACCCTGACTGGCAACAACGCCACCTCGAACGGCCAGTATGGCTTCTACCTGAATTCCTGCAGCGACACCGTTACGAGCAACGTAGCCTGCAGCAACCCTGCCAATGACGTCTGGTGCCTCGACTGCTACCATTCCGGAAGCGGAAACACCTGCACCAGCAAGAGTTGCTCAGGGGTCACATGCACCCCGTGCTAGCAGCCGGAAAGCCTTATAAGCACGCCGTGCGACTAATCCGCAGAGGGGTGTGCTTATGGGCAGGGCTTTTCGTGCGCAGTCTGCGATTGAGTTCCTTACTACTTACGGATGGGCGATACTTGTCATGCTGGTGTTCGTTGCGGTGCTCTACTACTATGGGGTTTTCCAGAGCTCGCGCTACGTCCCCAGAAGCTGCGACATGCAGCCCGGCCTAACCTGCACCTCATACGCCATACTTGAGAACGATAGCGGCCTGCAGATTTTCCTCTCCGGCAGCAACGGCCTCGGCTACGACATCGGCTTCGGGCAGGAAAGCGCAATCATAAGCGCGGAGAACCTCGGCGGCATCGGGAAGCAGAACTACACGGGCACGTGCGCGCCGTCCATCGTGAAGAAGGGCAGGGGATACACCTGCATCGTCAACATCACTTCCACGGCCAGAATGCCCGCGCAGGGAGAGATGAGGCGCGCGACCATAGCGCTTACTTACCGGGACTGCGAGACCGACCCCGACTACGCAGCCACTCGCAACTGCTCAACTCCGCAGGCGCAGCAGCACTCCGCCACGGGCGAGCTAGTCACGCAGGCGGAAGCCTATTCCACGCAGGAGCTGTGCGGAAACGGCGAGTGCGAGGACAACCTCGGCGAGAACGCCGAGAACTGCCCTGCCGACTGCCTCCCCCGGCTCTTCACCATCATCATAGGCACGGACCCGCCCGCGATTGCGACCGGCGGGCTTGAGGCGTCGCGCATAACCGCCACGCTATACGACCAGTTCGGCAACCCAATGCCCGGGCTGGACGTGAATTTCAGCAGCAACTCCACGCAGGGTTCGCTCTCAGATACGGCGAACACCACGGATGCGAACGGGACCGCGACGGTCTTCCTCGGCTCGGGCATGAACCACACCGCAGTGCAGATGAACGCCTCGCGCGATAACTTCAGCGCACTGGCAACGGTCGCATTCACGGGGCCGAACATAATAGACGGATGCCCGTATGACATCACCGCATCCGACTCGTATGCGCTCATCCGCAACCTCACCGCAGGAGGCACGTGCATACGCATCTTCGCCAACGATACGACGCTGAACTGCAACGGCTTAGAGCTTTCCGGGGGGCCGGGCGGCTCTGGCGTGCTCCTCGCCGGAGTGCGCAACGTTACCGTGCAGAACTGTGTCCTGACTGGCTTCTCCGACGGCATAGACCTCGACGACACGAACGACAGCCTCATCACCGGCAACAATGCGAGCGATAACAACTACGCGGGCATGGGCATCGCAAGCTCGCGCGGCAACGTCGTCAGGGATAACATCTTCAGCGGGAACCCCGACCACGGGATATACATCCAATCCGCCCCAAGCGGCAACACGCTGATTGGGAACATCGTGACGTCAAACACCGGCTATGGGATTGACATTTACCTGGCGGATGGGAACAACCTGACCGGGAACACCATCTCATCGAACTGGTGGGGCGTATCCGTCCTCGAGTCCAACGGCACCATCCTGCAGGGCAACATGGTCAGCTCGAACACGGCTTACGGAATCAGCGTAAATGCCTCGAGCGGCGCGAAGCTGATTTCAAACACTGTCACCCCGAACACTAACTATGGCATTGCCATCGTCGGAGGCTCGACCGCCAACCTCACCGGAAACGTGGCGTGCGGGAACCCCGGTGGAAACATCTACTGCTCCGCCATGCAGACCGATGGCGGAGGCAACATCTGCCTGCCCTACCCCGGGACGGGATGCGCAAGCAGCGTAACGTGCCATCTGGGATGCACGTAGAGGTGGGATGAATGACCAGCAAACGCGCGCAATCAGCCATTGAATCGCCTTCGGCGATAGCTCGCGGACTGCACGGGCAGTCCGCGATGGAGTTTCTAATGACCTACGGCTGGGCAGTCATGATAATGCTTGTAGTTGTCGCAGTCCTTTTCATGCTCGGCGTTTTCAACCCGCAGACAGCATCGCCGAATGCCTGCATGCTGGAGGCGGGCATGTCCTGCTTTGGCTATGCGCTGAGGGACGGCGGAGTGCTCTCGCTTGACCTGGGCCAGGCAACGGGCGATGACATCGTGATAACGCGCATCGCCTGCTCCGCGAAGGAGACCGGCCCATTCAGCAACGTATCCATGAATGTCCCCGTCCAGAGCGGCAGGCACAAAAATATTACTTCCCTTCCGCGGTGCGAGAAGGCAGACGGGACCTACCCCGCAACAGGGGAGTTCTACCGCGGGAACCTCATCATAACTTACATGGATGAAAGGACTGGAATACCTTACAAGGTCACCGGCGACCTGAGCTACCATGTGGAGGGCACGCCAGGCGTGGTCAGCACGCCTACGCCAGGCGGAAGCGAAACTCCCACCCCCACTCCGGGTGCTAGCCCGACTCCAACCGAAATAGCAGTATTCTCCGATTACTTCTGGGCGCTGACGGTTGGCGAGTCCTACGCCTACGTTATGGTCAACAACTGCTCTGGTGGCAGTTATATCGACAAAGTGCCGGTTGACGGCGGCTCGCCCACAACCCTCTACAGCACCTCCAGCACTGGATTCCAAGAGATGAGCCAAGATGCATCAAGCCTTTACCTCAGCACATGGGACAGCTTGCTCTACCAGGAGGGGAAGGGCGGCGGGTCGCACACTGTGCTTGCCTCCGACTCCGTCAGGGGTGTCCCCGCGAGCGATGGAAGCAACGTATATTTCATCAACGTGTCGGACGGCAACCTTTACAGCGTGCCGGTAGGCGGAGGTAGCATCACTCACATTTCGAGCGGCGAAGACGACTTGTCGAACGGCTATGGCGTGGTGGTGGATTCCACATACGTTTACGTTGCGGAAAGAGGGGGAGAAGGAAGGGTGATTAGGGTTGCAAAAAGCGGCAGCGGCGACACCCTTGTCCTAGCCTCGGGCATCAGCGACGCCAATTCACTTGCGCAGGACGGAGAAAACGTCTACACGGTGGAGTATGACCCGGGCGGGAGGCTGATGAAGATAGCAAAGGATGGGGGCGGCGCCACGGAGCTCGCATCCGGCCTGAACCGGCCATACATGCTCGTTGTTGACAACGGCTATGCCTACTTCGGCGAATGCACCAACCCAGGCAGCGTCGAGAGCGTTTCCACAAGCGGCGGCACGCCGCAGGTGCTGATGTACGGGCTCGCCTGGCCTTGCTACGTTGGCACGGATGCGGATTTCGTTTATGCGGCCGAAAACAATGACTGCGGCGAGAGCAACGGGCTGTGGAAGATACCGAAGGGGTATGCCGCGCCGCCCCCCACGCCCACGCCCGTTCCGACGCTTCCGCCATGCGCGGAGGGCTACGAGGTGAGTTCCTGCCCATGCGAGCTCAACCTGCCCGGCAGCTACACCCTCGCGCCGGAAATCCCCCAAACATCTAACACCTGCATATCCATAACTGCCGACGACGTTTCGCTCGACTGCCATGGCAACTCGCTCTCAGGGACGGGCGGCGGAGATGGGATACTTCTGGACGGCGTAAGCGGTGCGACAGTGACCAACTGCGCGGTTGACGGCTTCAACAACGGGATTCATCTCAGCGTTGCCACCCACAACAATATCGAAGGCAACAACGCGACCAACTGTGGCTATACTGGCATATTGGCTGACATTTCGGACACCAACACCATCACGGACAACGGCGCGCACCAGAACTCGTACTACGGGCTTTATTTCTCCAGCTCGAACAGCAACAACGTTTCAGGCAACAGCGTCACGGACAACGACCTTGACTTCTACTGCGTGTCCGCGGACGGGAACAACGACCTTGGCAGCAACGAGTGCGACTACCAGGTGGGCTGCGGAGACTGGCTTTACAGCTGCCCGCCAGCTACGCCTACGCCATCTCCAACGCCAGTTCCGACTCCGACGCCAAACTGCGCCGGCTCATGCACGGGCGGAGTCTGCGACGGCTGCGGCGGAACCATCAGCAGCAGCGGCACCTGGAACATTAACAGCGACATCAACTGCGCGGGCTGCATTTACATAACAGCAGGCGTGGTGATAGATGCGAACAGCGTGACCCTCGACTGCCACCATCACACCCTCACGGGACCCGGCACGTCAAACTACATACATGGCGTGAACATCGCCAATGGCCGGCACGATAACACCGTGGAGAACTGCGACGTGACCAACTGGTGGATAGGAATTGTTGGATGGAATGCTAACAACAACCACTACGTGAACAACACGGCGAATGGGAATATGAACGGCTTCTGGCTTGTGGGAGGCTCGGGCAACACTTTTGCAACCAACACAGTGTGCTCGACCGCCGGGGAACGGTGGCACTGCGATGGCGGCCAGACCGATTCCGGAGGGAATGTCTGCCTGCCCTACCCCGGGACAGTGTGCGGTGACCCGGGCAGCGTCACATGCAATTCCGGATGCCCACTATAGTCGCATCATAGTGACCGTAAGGCAGAGCGCCTTCCGCATGCGGCCGTTTGCCTGAGTAGCCCTACGCCGACTCAGTTGTGAAAACCTTATAAACAAACGGCGGCAATTTCCCATGCGGTGGTGCGAATGAAGCGTGGGCAATCAGCTATGGAGTTTCTCATGACCTACGGCTGGGCAGTCCTAATCATGCTCGTCGTGGTCGCAGTCCTCTTCATGCTTGGAGTCTTCAACCCCCAGACCGCATCACCCAACTCATGCGTGCTCCAGCAGGGCATGTCCTGCTTCGGCTACGCAG
This sequence comes from uncultured Microcaldota archaeon, assembly GCA_903921825.1. Lineage (GTDB taxonomy): Archaea > Micrarchaeota > Micrarchaeia > Burarchaeales > Fermentimicrarchaeaceae > CAIXRF01. Next base: position 10,066 of record CAIXRF010000027.1, read on the forward strand.
TGAAGGACGGAGGCGTCCTATCACTGGACATGGGCCAGGCAACAGGAGGCGACATCGTCATAAAGAACATTGCCTGTTCCGCCAAAGAGACGGGCCCGTTCAGGAACGTTTCCATGAACATTCGTGTCACGAGCGGCAAGCACAAGAATCTCACGACTCTTCCGGACTGCGAGAAGGCTGACGGCAGCCTTCCCTCAGCAGGGGAGTTCTACCGCGGAACCCTCTACATCACCTACGTTGATGACAGGACGGGAATAACGCACAAGATTACCGGAGATTTGAGCTACCACGTGGAGGGTGAGCCGGGAGCGGTGAGCACTCCTACGGCGCCTCCGAGCGGAACTCCCACGCCAACTCCCGGAGGTTCTCCAACGGAAACTCCGACGCCCGAAGGAAGCGTAACGCCCACACCGACGCCTGGGGGAACTGAGACTCCGACGCCAACCCCAGTGCCCACGCTCCCTCCATGCGCATTGGACTATGAGGTGAACTCCTGCCCATGCGAGCTGAATGCTCCCGGCAGCTACACTCTCGCAGCGGAAATCCCCGAGTCAACTGGCACGTGCATAACAATAAGCGCCAGCGACGTGACGCTTAACTGCGATGGCAACTCCATCGTAGGCCCAAGCCAAAGCACGTATGGCAACTACGGCGTCGTGATGAGCGGCGTCAGCAATGTGGCCGTGCAAGGCTGCCTGGTGTATGACTTCTATTATGGCATCGGGCTTACCGATGGCGCCGCCAATAACGACATATCCGGCAATACCCTCTATACAAACAGTTATGGCATTGTGCTGCAATCCACCGGAGACGGCAACACCATCGAGAACAACGTTGCGCATGGGAACCTGCATGGCATCAGCCTTTACGCCTCAAGCAACGGCGACCTGACGGGCAACAATATCTATGAGAACAATTACAATGGGATCATACTGGATGGCAGTTCAAACAACAATAGCTTCACAGACAACACCGTGACGTCGAACTCTGACCGCGGCATTTTTGTCCAGTCCTCCAGCGGCAACAACTTTACGGACAACCATGTCTGCGACAACGACTACGACCAGAACATCATCTGCGACAGCGGGCAGAACGACGAGCTTGAGAACACCTGCGGCCCGGACACGCTCCAGTGCGCGAGCAGCATAACCTGCGGCGCGTGCGCGACGCCTACCCCGACTCCGACGCCCACTCCGACGCCTTCACCAACCCCGAGCGGCACGCTCATAGACCATTGCCCATACACGATCAGCGGTTCGGGCAGCTACTACCTCAGCGGGGATATTAACTCCGGCAGCAGCAACTGCATAACCATAAGCGCCAATACTGTTGCGCTGGACTGCTACAACAATGCAATCATAGGCACAGGGACCTATGGCATCTCCCTGGGAAGCTCTCTTAGCGGGATTTCCATAAGCCACTGTACGATAAGGGGCGGATTTTACCAGGCCATCAGCGGCAGCTATTCCACTGGGGCGACCATATCCAACAACGACCTTGGCCCGAGCAATAACTTTGGCATCTACCTTGACTATCCTACCAACTGTATCATAAGCGGCAACACTATCACCGGCAACAGCCCCCCCTGGGGCGGGGCTATCCACATTGGCGGTGCTGCCAGTGGGAACCACTTTGCGGACAACCATGTCTGCGGCAACGCAATAAATGTGATACAGTGCGACTATTCGCAGGTTGATGACGACGGCAATCTCTGTAGCAGCAGCAGTTGCGGCGTCTCCTGCGGCTCGTGCCCCACCTAAGGCGCGCCTTCCGCATTGCGGCAAGTTGCCCGAGGCAGCTCTCTACTCCGGCGCCATAGCCCGCAGGTCAAGGCTTTTATATGCCCTGCGGCAATACTAGCTTTCCAGCGACCAGGGGAAATGGATGTTGTTTGTCAGCAGGATAAAGCTGAGGAACTTCAAGTCGTTCCGCTTTGCAGACATACCCCTACCGAAGGGAGTCATCTGCATTGCGGGGCCGAACGGCAGCGGGAAATCGAACGTCGTAGACGCGCTGCGATTCGCCTTCGGTGAACTCAGCCTGAAGGCGCTCAGGGCGCAGAACGACTGCATAGCGGGTCTCATCACGAACGGTGCGGAGAAGGCCGAGATAACCGTTTTCCTCGACGGCGACAAGAAATACGAGATTAAGCGGCTCATCCGGGGCGACGGGAAAAGCGTCTACAAGCTGGACGGCAGGCACACCACGCGCACAATGGTAATGGACATGCTGCGGCCCTACGGCCTGGACGAGGGAAGGCACAACGTCATCCCGCAGGGGCAGGTGCAGCGCTTCATAGACATGAACGCGAAGGAGCGCCGCGAGATAATAGACCAGGTCGCGGGAATCTCCGACTTCGAGGAGAAGAAGAGCGAGTCGCTCAAGGAGCTCGACAAGGTTGAGGCGAAGGTTAATGACGCCGGCATCGTGCTCAAGGAGCGCGAGGGCTACCTCACCGAATTGGAGAAGGAGAAGAACGACGCGCTCAAATACATCGAGGCGCGCGACTCCCTGCGCGTGCAGAAGGGCTCGCTCATCCACTCGGAGCTCGCGCGCGTAGACGCGGAGCACACGAAGGTTTCGGAGAAATACCTGGAGCTGAAGGCAAAGGAGGACGAGGTGCGGAATGCGACCGCGGAGCTGGAGGCGAAGATTGCCGAGCTTGAGGCGCGCAAGGCGAAGGCAGTGACCTCCATCAACGAGAAGACTGAGCGCGAGAAGACGGGGATTGGGAAGGAGGTGCAGGACCTCCAGACGTCCATCAACGTCGCTGTTGCTACTGTGAAAGAGAAGGAGAAGGAGCTCGAGCGTGTGAAGTCGCGGGCGAAGGCCCTTGATGACGAGAAGGAGGAAGTGGGGACGAGGATGAAGAAGTTCGGCTCCGATGCGGACGCGCTCAAGGCGCAGGCCGCCGAGCTCGAGAAGTCCATCTCCGCCATTTCCGGGGAGAAGGACAGCGTTTCCAAGGGCGCTGAGGAGCTCGGGAAGCACCATACTGGCCTGAAGAAGAGGGCAGCGGAGCTTGCGAAAACGCTTGAAACGAAACGCAATGAGAAGCGCGATGCCGAACTTGAGGCTGACAAGGCAAGGATGAGGAGGGAGTCGCTTTCTGCCGACATCGAGAAGCTCTCATCCGGGGCGCTCTCCACCTGGGAGGCCAGGCGTAAGGAGCTCGATGCGGACGCGAAAGCAGCATCGCAGGAGCTTGCCTCGCTTGAAGGCGAGATTGAGCGTCTCTTCTCGCAGGAGAAGGAGCTGAACAGGAAGTCCCCAGAGGTCGATAGGAAGCTCCTATCCGCGAAGGAGCAATACGCTTCCATCGCGGCGAAGCTCGCGGCAGTGAAGGATTCTCCGGAGCAGCAGGCGCTTACATCCGTGCTTGACCTGCGCGACCGCGGGCTCCTGAAAGGCGTGCACGGAACGGTCGGCGAGCTCTGCAAGTTCCCGGCAGACCTCTCGGTTGCGGTCGAGGCGAGCGCGGGCCAGCGCTTCAACTACGTGATAGTCGATGACGTTGATACGGCGGCGAAGGCCATAGACTACCTGAAGCAGAGAAAAGTGGGCCGCTGCACGTTCATACCGCTGGACAAGAAGCCCTTCACCCTGAGCGAGGAGGCGCGGCAGCTCGCGAAGAAGGAAGGGTCGAACGGCTTCGTGATTGACCTCGTGGAGTTCCCGCCCATGCTCGCCCCTGCCTACCACTACGTGTTCGGCGACACGCTCCTCGTCGACAGCATAAACGCGGGGAAGAGGATTGGCATCGGCAGAATCCGCATGGTGACGCGCGAAGGCGACCTGATGGAGTCCTCGGGCGTGCTCACGGGCGGGACGTTCATGCGGAAGGGGCCGTCCCTGCGCGAGAGGGGCGAGGCGGAAAAGCTGCACGCTGAGGCGGAGAAGCTCCACGCGGAAAGGGAAGGCATCATCCAGTCGCTCCTGTCCGTGCGCGAAGAGATGAGCAGGAAGCGGAAGGAGCGCGGCGAGCTGGAAGTCAAGGTGAAATCCATCGAGATAGAATTGAGGCACCTTGCGGAAAGCGACGAGAAGGCGAAGCAGGAGAGGGAGGCCGGCGCGAAGAGAATTGCGGAGATTCGGGCGCAAATCGGCGACGCGGACTCCGCGCTCCAGAAGCACGGCCTTGTGCTCGCGCGGCTTGAAGCCGAGATAAGCTCGCTTGAGCCGCAGTCCTCCGCGCTGCAGACCGAGCTCGAGAGCGGGAAGGAGGGCGAGCTGAAGACGAAGATGGACGCCGCGGAGAGGAAGATTTCCGGGTTCATTGGCGCGAAGAGCGCGCTCGAGACGAAGATTGCGGGGATAGGCGCGGAGATTGGCGTCCTCAAGCAGCGCATCTCCTCCATCGCGGACGAGCAGTCCTCGCTGAAGAAGGATGCGGGCGCCACGAAGGCGGAGGTTGCGGCGCTGGAGAAGCAGGCTGCGGAAGAGAACAAGCTCCTTGCCGAGAAGATGGAGGCGCTGAAGAGCGTGAGCGGCGCGCTCGAGAAGCTATATGCGGAGCGCAACTCCCTTGATGACCAGATTGGCGAGCTGGCGAAGGAGAAGGGGAGGAAGTCGCACGGCTTCGAGCGCTACGTGAAGAACCTTGCGGATATGGAGGCGCAGAAGACCATACTTGAGACGAGGCTCGCGGACCTGAAGGCCGAGTTCGCCAACTACGCGGACGTGAAGCCCATCGAGGGGAAGAAGGAGGACCTCGAGGCGAAAATCCACGAGCTGGAGCTTGCCCTCGCCTCGCTCGGCAACGTCAATCTGAAGGCGCCGGAAATTTATGTTGAGAAGAAGAAGGACATCGAGGACATACGGGTGAGGATAGCGAGGCTCGTGGAAGAGAAGCTCGCAATCATGCACATGATAGACGAGATAGACACGAAGAAGAAGGACATTTTCATGGAGACCTTCCACAAGCTGAACGAGAACTTCAAGACGCTCTACTCGCGCATATTCAAGGGGGAGTCCACGTTCGTGCTCGAGGACCCCATGAACCCCTTCGCGAGCGGTCTGCGTATAAAGGCGAAGGACGAGCGGAAGGCGGACAAATACCTGGAGTCGATGAGCGGAGGGGAGAAGGCGCTGATGGCGTTGCTATTCGTGTTCTCCATCCAGATGTACCGGCCCGCTCCTTTCTACATACTCGACGAGGCGGATGCGCCGCTGGACAAGGAGAACTCGCACAAGCTCGCGAACCTGCTGGGCCAGCTCGCCAAGGGCACGCAGTCGCAGTTCATAGTCGTCACGCACAACGACGTCGTGCTTTCCGATGCGGACGTGGCGCTTGGCGTGACGAAGACGGCCGAGGGCTCGCGCATCGTTGGAATACGGCTGCAGCCAAGGGGAGGCAATGGCGGCGAGGGCGAGAAGGCAGTAGTGCAGTCCGTTGCGAAACCGAAGAAGGCAGGGGCTTAGCATGGACCGCCTTGCGCGCTTCTTCAGGCTGAACCCCGATGTCGACACGCTGCTCCTCGCAAGCTGGGACTCGGTCTTTGCTACGGACTCCAACTTCCTTTATTTCTCCGGATGCGAGATAGACAGGTCCACGCTCATAGCGCGCCGCGGCCACGCCCCTGTTCTTCTCTGCAACCCAATGAACTACGAACTAGCGAAGGAGAAATTCCGAGGCGAGACGGTGAAGTTCGAGCAGGGCGGATACAGGAAGAAGCTCGCGTCTATGCTCAAAGGCTCGAAAAGCATAGGCGTGCCGAAAACGGATGTTTCTGCCTCCTTCCACGACAACCTGCGCAAAGCCACGAATGCGAAGTTCATAGACGTTTCCGAATCGCTCCTTCTCCAGCGCTCAGTAAAGGAGGAAGGTGAAATCGCGCTAATCAGGCACGCATGCGCAGTCTCGCAGAAGGCGCTGAAGCAGCTGGAAATTTCGCCGGGAAAAACCGAAGCGCAGCTCTGCTCGGAACTCCAGTCTATCCTCTATTCCCTCGGTGCGGAGCCCTCGTTCAAGCCGCTCATCCTCGCAGGAAGGAGTGCGCGCTTTCCCCATGGAAAGAGCGGAAATGGAAAGGTAAAGAAAGGCGAGATTCTCCTGATTGACTGGGGCGCGAAAGTGGATGGCTACTGCGCGGACTTCACGCGCTGCTTCTTCATCGGCAAGCCAAACCCAAGCCAGGAGAAAACTTACGAAAAGCTCCAGCTCGCCTTTGATGAAATCCTCGCATTCCTGCGCCCGGGAATCTCCGCCAAGGACGTTTCCGAATTCGCAGCTGAGCTAATCCGGGATGCGGGCCTGCCGCCAATGCCGCACACCCTCGGGCACGGGATAGGCCTTGACGTGCATGAATACCCCTCGTTCAGGAAGGATTCCGGGCACACGCTGAGGCAAGGGAACGTGCTCGCCATAGAGCCTTCAGCCTATTTCAAGCAGTTCGGCGCGAGGTTCGAGAACACCATCCTGCTCCGCAAAAGGGCAGAGCTGCTCTAGTTGCGTTTTAGAAGAAGATAGCAGGGATGGAGGGGGTGGGCGCAGGTGGTCGAGACCGCGCCAAATTACTCCGAATTAACGGAGGGAGGTGTAGATGGCCATTCCGCCATCCCTGCATAAACACCGTGCGCATCCGACGATGCGCACTGAATACTGAATCCGCGTCTTTTCGTCGCCTTGCCTTCATCTGACGAAATACAACACTTTCCTTCCAACTTGCGACTTGGTGAGGACACCGAGCATGTAGAGGCGGTTCAGCCTCGCGCTCGCGCCGTTCTTTCCCTTGTACCCGAACTTCTTCTGCACATCCTCCGCGCACGCCTTCCCGGCGGAGCGGATGAAGCCTATGATGCGCGCATCGGCCTCGGGGAGCGGAATCGCGTCCGTGACAACTGCCGCCTTGCCTTCCTTCTCTTCAAGCCTTGCCACACGCCCCTCGAGGCCGCGCGCCCTTTCCAGCTCAGCATAAATGTTCTTCAATATCCTGTTCGTGTTCTCCTTCTCGTTCACGATGGCGTGGAGCAGCGCCCCCTGGAACAGGGGATCGTCGAGCTTCTCCGCAATCGCCACTGCCCGGCTCTTTATCTCCGATGCCTCCTTCTTCAGCGTGGCGTAGCTCTGTTCGACGGAGCTTTCGTTAGATTTATATACATCCTCGTCCCTTTGGTTATCCGCCATTGCGCTCACGACCGTGCTGGCATGACTGTTGTTGAACAATCATGATTCTATCATGATTCTATTTAAAAGCTTTACGGTCACCCCTTTCAGATTTGCAAAATAAGGAAGAATCTGCCTCTGATTTGGGAAAAAAAGCAGGCAAGCCATCCAAATTGTGCAGGCAAGGCAGCCTACCAGAAGCCTTATTTATCAGTTCTGAGCAAGATGAGCAGGGTGACATGGAGATGAAGCAGAGGGAAATGCCTCAGCAAGATAAGAAGCCTTTCTTCAGCCTGCACAAGACGGAAGAGACTGGCGAGAAGGGCACATTTGGCAGGTTCTTCGGCTGGTTCAGGGGAGGAACCACGGCTGAGAAGCTCCACACGCAGACCGTGCAGAAGGAAACATCCGCAACCCGGAACATCCATACGGACACGAGTGGCACGGCATCGCCAGCTACTGTGCTCATCGCCGCGGGCGCAGTTATGACCCTGGTCGGAATCGCAGGCATGCTCATCTCAGGCACGGATTCCGCGCTGCTGCTGTCGCTTACGGGCTCGAGCCAGAACTTGTGGGTGCTCCAGCTGGGGATATTCGTCGCCTCGGCCTGGCTTACAATCATGGGCGTCCTGGGTTTCCGGGCCGCGTGGCAGTCGCGCAAGAAATAACTCAAAAGCCTTTTAGAGTTAGTGCAGCAAATCCGCTAGTGGAAGTTATGGAAAAGAAGCCGGAAATCCTCATAGACCACCGCGAGTCCAAAAGCCGGATAGCGGAGTTCCTGCAGGAGCTGGGCGCCGAGGTCAAGACCGCCGTGCTGCCTGTTGGCGACTTCCTGCTCTCTGAACGGGTTTGCGTCGAGCGGAAGAGAAGGGAGGATTTCGAGGCATCCATAATAGACGGCCGCCTCTTCTCGCAGGCAAAAGAGCTCTCCGAGCAATTCGAAAAGCCCCTCCTGGTGATTGAGGGTGAAAGGTTTGAGGAGCGGGTCAGCAGGCCAGCCATATTCGGCGCCCTCGCCTCCCTGATGCTTGACTTCGGCATCTCCATCTTCTTCACGAAGGATGCGAGAAAGACGGCGGAGTTCCTCTACGCCGTGGCGAAGAGGG
>CAIXRF010000028.1 GCA_903921825.1 uncultured Microcaldota archaeon
GAGAGGGAGCTCGGGTTCAAGGCGAGGCTCTCGCTCGAGGACGGAATAAGGGAATTGCTGAAGTACTATTAGCCGCTATTTGGATGCAGCTATTTTCTCAATAATGAGCAGCGCCGCCTTCTCCGCATTGCCCGCTTCAAGGCCGTCCAGGTGCGCGTTCAAAATTGAGCGGCCGGTTGCAGTGGAAACGTAGACATCGTAAAGCCCGAACACCAGGTCCAGGATGTCCCGGTTTATGAAAACCTCCTGGATTTTCGTGAATGGGATGGACAGTTCCCTCGAGCCGAACACCCCTTTCCTGATGACGAGGACGTCATCGTTCAGGTCGTAAAAGTATTTCCTCAGGTACTCGCGCTCATACCAGTATTTTACGCCGATTGCGATGGCTGCGAATATCCCAGCTGCGATTACAATCCCATACATCAGGGGCGAATTCACGAATATGCCTATCGCGAGGAGTACCAGGAAGGCGATTATCGGGAGCACTGCAAAATAGATTGCTTTCTTCATCGGCTTCCTTGCGGAAAGCGGAAGGCGCCCGATCAGCGGGTTCGTCCCAATTCCCTCCAGCGAAATGCCCATGCGCTTGGCAAACATCAGCTTGAGCTGCTCCGCATCATCATTAAGGAGCGCCAGGATCTTCTCATTTGCCACGGTCCCTGATGAAACTCTGCTTCTTCCCCTGCCGCCACTGATGGCCTCCTTCGCCCCGCTCTCAAGCGCAACATCTGCAAGCCCTGCGAAGCTGTTCGTGAAGGAGATGTGCTTCTCTATGTCCTGCACCTTCGCGAACGGGATGCGCCTCTCGGTCGTAGACAGGAACCTTATGGAGACGCTGACCACGTCGCCAGCGACCGCGTATGAGTAGGACATGTCCTGGATGACGGCATTGATGAACGTCCCCGCAATCGCGCCTATCACGAGCACGGCTATAAGCACGCCTGCGCCTGACAGCAGGAGAAGCACGTAGCTGTCGCCCCCGAGCAGGAGCGCTGCAACCGCTGCGGCTGCGGCCACCATGAACACCAGCAGCCCGACCGCAATGTCGAACAGGTAGCCGTATTTCGCGGCGCGGAAGAACTTCATCCTGAAAGGCTTCACGAGCGCGGACCCCAGGAACTCCTCCGGCGCTGCTGCCTTCGCCTGCGCCCCCTTCGCCGGCGCCCGCCTTGCAACCTGGGCCTGCTGCGCCTCCGCCGTGGCGCGCCTGCTCTGCCCGATTATGTACTCCCTCGCCCTTGCGGCCTCCTCCCCGGAGATGTACGGGAGGTTGGCCTTCACGGCGCTCGCCTCCGTCATCGTCTTCACTATCAGTGTGTTGAGCCCAAAAATCCTTTCCAGCAGCGACTGGAAGACCTCGACATCCTGTATGTTGCGGTAGAGGAAGATGTTCTCTCTCGGGATGAAGAAACCGGTGCGGATGAAGACGCCGTCCTTCCTGAGCTCGTAGCGCCTTGCTGAGAATTCAAGGTATGCGAGGGCTGCCACGAGCGGGAAGAGTATGATGAGCGGCGGGAATATGACAAGCAGCATTATTGAGAAGGCCACCACGTTGGTGATGACGTATATCCACATCCCTGCTGGCGATATGGGTATTTTCGAGACCGTTTCGCCGGCAGCCGGAGCCGCAATGGCAGCGCCTTCCGCAGCCCCCTTCTTCCCAGAGAGCCACTCCAGGAGGATGGAGCGCAGCGCATGCGCGTCCGCTGCGCCCACGCCGTCAATGTGCGCCTCCCTCTGCGAGACCTCTGTCGCGGTCGAGAGGTGGAGGTCATAGAGCCCGAGGATGCGGTCGAGCAGGTCCTGGTCCAGGTAGACATCCTGCACCTTGTTCGGCGGCACCGTTATCTTCCACCTTCCAAGCACCCCCTTGCTCACCACAAGCCCGTCGGGCGTGAGGTCGTAGAAGTAATTCTTGTAGTAGAGGTACTGGTAGGAGAGGATTATGCCCGCGGCCGCGATGAGCAGGAGCAGCGCCGCGATGATGGCGAGCC
>CAIXRF010000029.1 GCA_903921825.1 uncultured Microcaldota archaeon
CCGATCTGCTAACTCTCAACCTCAGCAACCTGAACAACACGGACGGCTACGCTGCCGACATCCTGAACATAACGCTCTACCTCCCGCCATGCATAAATGGTGGCACGCCAGTAAGCACCGAAGGCGTGATAATATGCCCGGCCACGGAACCGTCATGCAGAATCCGCTATAGGAACTCCTCGACTACCTACCAGTTCAGCTTTACCAACATCCCGACGGATGCCTCCTGCCCCAACGGCCAGCTCACCTACAACTTCACGCTCGATGGAAGCACGGAGTTCGTCGATTACGGAAGCAGGTGGTCCAGCGGCCGCGAGTCGAACCTGACCGGCTGCATCATACGCTTCATAGGCCCAGACACGTGCGGGGACAGGTACTGCGCTTCCAGCGAGAACTGCACGACCTGCGAGGCGGACTGCGGCCGCTGCCCCGAATGCTCCGGAAACGCGACGGCGTGCAGGAACGGCTCGGTGATGGGATGCTCAGGCGGCTTCTACACCCGCCTCGTCCAGCAGTGCACCCACGGCTGCAGCGAGCTCAACAACACCCCCTCCTGCCTGCGCTTCTGCGATGAGGGGGACAAGCGGTGCGCGGACAACATGACGCTGCAGGAATGCGTTAACGGCGACTGGCAGAACCAGACCTGCGCCCGCGCATGCGCGAACAGCGCCTGCATCACGGATATGTGCTACGGAATCAGCTGCCCTGACAAGTGCGACGAAGGGACGGCCTACTCGCACGGCGCATGCGACCCCTCCTCCGGCAGGTGCACCTATTACAGCTCCGTCCCTTGCCCATACGGCTGCGACGGCGCTTCCTGCAGCGAAACGCCACTCGCGACTCCGTCCCCAACGCCCGCTCCTGGACCCAAGCCCCTGTGTGGAGCCGCTTTCCTGCTTCCTCTCCTTCTGCTGCTCGTGATAAGGAGGAGTTGATTCCACATGCTCAAAGTCGGCATCATCGGATGCGGCGCAATCGGAACCGTGCTTGCGAAGGCCCTGGACAGGGGAGAGGCTGGGGACGCCCGCCTCGTCACGCTCTTTGACGCGGACAGGAAGAATGCAGAATCCCTGCGCGCCACCCTCTCCCACCACGTGCATGTTGCAGATGGAATCGGCGAGATCCTTTCAGAGAAGCTCGACCTCGTCATCGAGGCTGCCGCCCAGGAGGCAGTGAGGCAATACGGCGTGAAAATCCTCAGCTCAGGCAAGAGCATCATAATTATGAGCGTCGGCGCGCTCCTCGACGACGAGCTTCTCAGCCGCCTCGTGAGCGCGGCGAAAGGCACGAACGCATCAATTTACGTGCCGAGCGGCGCAGTTCTTGCGGTTGATGCGCTCAAGGCCGCGCGCGTCGGGCGGCTCAAGTCCGTGACACTCACGACGCGCAAGCCGCCTGCCTCGCTGGGCGTGAAGGGGAATCTGAAGGCCCCCAAAGTCATCTACTCCGGCGGCGCGGCAGAGGCAGTCCGGCGCTTCCCGCAGAACGTGAACGTTGCTGCCACCCTCAGCCTTGCCGGGCTGGGAAAGGCTGAAACGAAGGTGGTCGTCATCGCGGACCCGAAAACCAAGCGAAACACTCACGAGCTTTCGGTCGAGGGCGACTTCGGCAGCTTCACCGCGCGGATAGAGAACGTCCCCTTCCCGGAAAACCCGAAGACGAGCTACATCGCCGCCCTCTCCGCAGTGAGGCTGCTCAGGAATCTCACGGACACTCTTAAGGTGGGGACGTAAATGGGCAATGCGCAGCTTCAGGCGAAAATCAGGGACCTTGCGAAGGAGATGGACGCAGTCATACTTGCTCACAGCTACCAAGTGCCCGAAATCCAAGATGTTGCTGATTTTGTTGGCGACTCGCTCGACCTTGCGATGAAAGCCTACCGCACGAAGGCGCAGTGCATACTTTTTTGCGGCGTGGACTTCATGGCAGAAACCGCAGCCGCGCTGAACCCCGGAAAAACTGTCCTGATTCCCGACCCCAACTCACGCTGCCCGATGGCTGGCATGCTTCCAAGGCAGGCGGTAGTTGAGGCGAAGAAAAAGCATCCCAGCGCCGCAACCGTCCTCTATGTGAACACCCTCGCGGAAGCGAAGGCAGAGGCGGACATCCTCTGCACCTCCGCGAACGCGGTGCGCGTTGTCCAGTCGCTCCCGAACAAGCGGATTCTCTTCGGCCCCGATGAGAACCTTGCCTACTACGTTGCCAAGCGCGTTCCGGACAAGGAAATAATCCCAATTCCCGAGCACGGCTACTGCGTCGTGCACAAGAACCTCATCCAGAAGTGGCAGCTGGATTTGCTGAAGACGGAACATCCAAAAGCAGTTCTTCTTGCGCACCCCGAATGCAATCCCGACATCCAGGATTCGGCGGGCTTCGTGCTGAGCACGAACGGCATGGCAGAGAAGGCGCGCGAGCTTCCAGCAAAGGAATTCATCGTCGCCACGGAGGAGGGGCTCGCCTACCGGCTGCGGAAGGAGAACCCAGGCAAGAAATTCTACGTGATTGAGACTGCCGTGTGCGTTCAGATGAAGAAGCATTCGCTTGAGAAGGCATATAACGCCCTGAAGAGCAAATCGCCCGTTGTCACTGTCCCTAAGGGCATAGCGGAAAAGGTGCGCACCGTCACGGAGAGGATGCTGAACCTCACAATATAGGTGATAGTTTGGAAATGTGGAAGGCAGTTTTGCTTGAGATGGTCGCGGACGATGTCGGAAATGGCGACGTCACGAGCAACTCCACCATTCCCAAGGACGCGCAAATTTCCGCCGAAATCCTTGCGCATCGGCCCGGCACTGCAGCCGGAATAAGCGAGGCATGCTGGCTCTTCGAGAAGTTTGGCATCTCCGCAACCCCCAAAGTCCGCGACGGCTCCCGCTTCTCCGCCAACACCCCGCTCATCTCCCTCCGCGGAAACGCACGCAAGATTTTCGCCATCGAGCGCACCGCGCTCAACATCCTCGGCCGGCTCTGCGGCATCGCCACTGCAACCGCCTACTCCGTTGCAATTCTGCACAGGGCGCACTCCACTGCGAAGATTGCCGCCACGCGCAAGACTCTCCTCCCGCACCTGGACAAGAAGGCCGTCGTTCTCGGCGGCGGATGGTCCCACAGGTGGGGGCTTGACGACATGGTTCTCATCAAGTCGAGCCACCTTCGCCTTGCCGGCAGCGTGAAGGAAGCGGTTGCCGCAGCGAGGAAAAGTGTTGGCAGGCGAATGAAAATCGAGATTGAGGTGAGCACGCCAGCGCAGGCCCTTGAAGCCGCACGCTGCGGCGCAGACATCGTGATGCTCGACAACTTCACGCCCCGGAAGATTGATGCATCGGTGAGGCTCCTCAAGTCCGCCGGCCTGCGGAAGAAGGTGAAACTGGAGCTTTCAGGCGGAATCACTCCTGCGAATCTCCCAAAGTTCGCGAAGCTCGGTGCGGACATAATCTCAATGGGCTGGCTCACCCACTCCACGCCCTGGCTTGACGTCAGCCTCCGAATCCTTCGCAAATAGGTTTATATCCCTCCGGAAGCAACTCTCTTTGGGGTGGTAGCATGGAGAAAAAAGCGGTCGGCAAAATCGCCCACTTCTTCCCGAAAATCTCCGTTGCGGTAGTCGAGCTCACGGGTGAGCTGAAGGTCGGTGACATTATCTCAATTGAGGGGCCACACGGTAAGGTGGAACAGGTCGTCGCCTCGATGCAGATTGAGAAGCTGGTCGTTCCCGTCGCCACGAAAGGGCAGAGCATCGGCCTGAAGGTTCTTGGCAGGGTGCATGAGAAAGACGTGGTGTATAAAAGTTGATTCAATCATGCATGCTAACACTTCGGAAGAAGCACTAGGCCAAATTAGACAAATTCATTCCCGTCTGCAGCGCAATAAATCCAGCAAGAAGAACGTCAGAAATAACGTCTGGAAACTTGAGCGGCTCCTTCTGAACGACCGCCTTAGCTCGGAAGAGCAGGAAAAGGCAATCAAGCGGCGCGAATTGAAGCGGATATTGCCCGCCCTGCAGTCATTCTACGAGAAATTTGAAGTGGATCTGGAATACAATTTTGTTTCCAATCTTCTTGCGGACAAGAAGGTGCGTCTGAGCCAGTATGAGTTGTACCAGCGCTTCGTGGTGCTGGTTAAAAATGAGATAAGGCTAGCAAACATCTCCAGGGACGACAATGTCCTGTTCATCGGCAGCGGGCCATTGCCAATCACCGCCCTCCTCCTCCATAAATTTGCCGGCTGCCACGTTGACTGCTACGACCGCGACCGAAAAGCAGCCATAACCTCAATCGACGTGGCGAGGCGGCTCGGCAGCAGCGGTATTCACATATTCAACGAGCACGGCGAATCCCTTGCCAGCAACCAGTACTCGGCCATAGTGATAGCGCTCCTTGCAAAGCCAAAGGGCAAGATTCTGAGGCGGCTGTGGAAAATATGCCGCAGCGGCACGCGGATAGTGTGCAGGACTTCCGATGGGATAAGGCAGGTTTTTTACGAGACGACTGACCCCGTGCTTTTCAGAAAATATGGGCAGGCCGCAAAAGTCTATGCAAAAGGCGACCAGACAATCTCGTCCGTCCTTCTGGTCAAGAGCTAGTCCTTCGACCCCGCAAATCCCTGAAATCGCCCGGCCATACCCCGTGGATTTAAGTTCTGGAATGCGCAAAATCATATCGGAGCTGAAGAAGGGGCGAGCTTATGGGAGAGGCAGCGGCTGAGGAACTTGCAGCATTAAGCAAAGGGCTCATCTTTTTCGATGTGGACACCCAGCGGGATTTCTGCTGGAAGAACCTTGGGAAGGACGTCTATAACCCCGGAGCGGAGAAGCTTGCGGAAAAATGGGGGAAGCTCCTCGGTGCCGCGCGCAAGGCGAGGCTGAGGATTTTCGGAGATGTGGATTCCCACACCGAGAAGGACCCCGAGCTGAAGAGGAACGGCGGGAGGTTCGACGACCACTGCTTCCCCTTGACCCATGGCTGGAGGCATGTCCCGGAAACGGAGCCGCAGAGCGCGCTCTACGTGCCGAACAAGGCACTCAACAAGAGTGAAATGGCAAGCATTCTGATGCATGACGGCGAGATTTATTTCGAGAAGCAGGCTCATGACGTGTGGGACAACCAGAATACTGAAGCAGTCCTTAAGGCAAAGGGAGTGAAGGCCGCAGTTGTCTATGGTGTTGCGACCGACTATTGCGTGAAACTTGCAGTTCTCGGGCTGCAGCGCGCCGGAATCCAGGCCTACGTCGTGACGGATGCGATTTCTGCAATAAACATCAAGCCCGACGACGGGAAGAATGCACTCGAGGAAATGAAGAAAGCCGGAGCTAAGTTCGTGAAAATGGAAGAAGTAATTAGGGCGCTGAACCAGCCGAAGCTGAAGAGCAGGTAGCTAGTCCTTCAGCCCTTCCGGCGTGACGCGGAACACGCACTCTCCCTCAGGCATGGAAGGCGAATCAACGAGCCTCGCCACCCTTTTCTCCTCCTTTCCCTTGCGGAAGTACAGCCTGTATGTCGCCGCATGCGCAAGGACGTGGCCGCCAATCGGCGTCGTCGGGTCCCCAAAAAGAATCCCAGGGTTGTCCATCACCTGGTTCGTCACATACACCGCAAGATTATACGTGTCTGCAAGCCTCTGGAGCACGTGGATGTGCTTGTTCAGCTTCTGCTGCCTTTCGCCGAGCGCCGCCCTGCCCACGTAGTCGCTCCTGAAATGCGAAGTTAGCGAATCCACGACGATTAATCTGATGTTGTTCCCCTTGATGAGCTCCTCCGCCTTATCTATGAGAAGCATCTGGTGGTCGGAATTCACCGCCTTCGCCACCTGTATGTTCTTCAGCACCGCGTCCGCGTCCATCCCGGCGGCCTCCGCCATCTGCTTTACCCTCTCAGGGCGGAAGGTTGACTCGCTGTCTACAAACAGCACGCTTCCGCCGAGCCCACCCTGCTCCTTCGGCTTTTGCACGTTCACCGCAAGCTGGAAGCCAAGCTGCGTTTTCCCAGAGGAAAACTTCCCGAATGCCTCGGTGATGGACTGCGTTTCCACTCCTCCTCCAATAAGCGCATCCAGCTCCTTTGAGCCCGTCGTAATCCGTCCTATGGCCTTACGCCTCTCAAGGACTGCATCCGCGCTCTCGTAGCCCATCTCGAGCGCGTCGCGCGCTGCGGTTATCGTCTTCTTCGCCGTCTCCACCCCTATCCCCGCAGCCTCCTCAAGCTCATGCGGCGAGCTCGTCGCTATCTTCTCAAACGAGTCGTAGCCCGAGGCCTTAAGCTTCTCCGCGGTCGTCTCCCCTACACCCGGGAGGTCTTCGAGTTCCTTCGCCTTCTTCCCTTCCTTTGCCATTTCGTTCACCCCAGAATTAGCGGAGATATTTCACCGCCTCTGGTTTTAATCGTTTGCTTTCGTCGAAGATTCGGCGGGATGGTTTAAAAGCAGGGAGAAAGGGGTGGTTTCCAGTAAGAACCAATGGTGTCCTTGGTCGTCCTCTTTGCGCTTCGGCGCAAAGGGACACCTTCGCCCCGTGGGGCGAAGCTTGTCGCAGGCTCCTCCCGCGGACATCCTTGGTTCCTTAACCTCCATGAGAACCCACCAGAAAGCGCCAAGGCGGAGTTTTTAAATTTGCAGCCTTCGACTATTCGAAGGCAGGTGATGCGATGTACGTTCCAATAATCCTGGGGACCGCGCGCGAGGGAAGGCAGTCCGAGAAGGTCGCGAACTACATGTTGAAGGCGGCCATGGACTACGGCCTGGAGACCGAGATTATAGACGTGCGCGACTTTAGGCCGCCAGCGACGGACAGCACCGGCGCGTCCCCGCTTGCGCAGGCGCTCGGCGCGAAGATAGCGAGGGCGGATGGCGTGATAATTGTCACCCCCGAATACAACCACGGCTACCCCGGCGAGCTGAAAATGGCGCTGGACCTGCTCTACGGGCAATATGCGCGCAAGCCGCTAGGCATATGCGGCGTTTCAGCCGGAGGCCTCGGAGGCGCGAGGGCGGTGGAGCAGCTGCGGCTCATTTCCGTGGAGTTCCGCATGGTGCCGATAAGGGAGGCGCTCTACTTCCCCAACGTGAAGGACAGCTTCGACGAGAAGGGCGGAATAAAGGACGCGCAATACGGGAAGCGGGTGAAGTCCTTCCTTGACGAGCTAACCTGGTATGCCAAGGCGCTCAAGGCGTCGCGCTGAGGTGTGATTTTGCCCACGACCCGGCTGCACGCAACCGTCAGGGGCGACGTGCAGGGCGTATTCTTCAGGGCCCACACGGAGGAGAAGGCCCGCGAGCTTGGGCTCACGGGCTGGGTGATGAACACGAGCGGCGGAGGCGTGGAAGTCGTCGCCGAGGGCGAAAGGGAGAAGCTGGAGGCGTTGCTTGCGTGGCTCCGCCGCGGCCCTCCCGCCGCCGTCGTATCCGGCGTAGACGCGGAGTGGGAAGAGTTCAAGGCGGAGTTCGCCCGCTTCGAGATAAAATACCGCTGATTTCCGGCGTGTCCGTCGTAAAGCGATGCTTTTTACGTCGTAAAAAAGGAAAGGTTTATTAATGCCCGCCGTCAATACCGTCAGCAAGTCTGGTTTTCCTGACGGAAAACATGGAGGTGTTAAGATGGGAAGGAGAATTGGCTCTGAAAGGATATCAAGGGAAAACGGCTACCTCTACTACGTCGGCAAGGACGGGTATGTCTGGAGGACGCCGATGAAGGCGAACAAGAGAGGCAGCAAGAAGAGAGTCGGCAGCGAGAAGGTGGACAAGAAGTCTGGATACCTCTACTACATCGACGACGCCGGCTACGTTTGCGAAGCTAAGATGAAGAACGCATAAGCGCGTTCTTCCCTTTTCCTTTTTATTTACTTCTTTTCCATTCATTCCCATGGACAAAAGGCTATTCTGGGTGCTCTTCGCCCTAGTCCTGCTCACAGGCTTCTACCTGCGCTTCTACGACATCACGAACCGGCCCATGCACCACGACGAGGGCGTGATAGGCTGGTTCAAGATGAACATCCTGGACGCATGCCTGAACCGGGACATCCTCGGCAACCCGCTTGAGTGGGCGAGAGCGTGTGGCGCCTCCTACGGCTACAACCCGGACTACCACGGCCCGTTCGAATACCTGTTCGGTGCGTGGATGTTCAAGATTTTCGGCGCCAGCGACTTCACGCTCAGGGCGCCAGAGTGCCTGTTCAACCTCGGGACCATACTCCTGCTCCTTCCGCTGAGGAAGAAGCTCGGCGATGCGGGGACGCTCACGGCTGGCGCGCTTCTCGCAGTCTCGCCGTCCATGGTCTATTACGCGCAGCGCGCATACATGGACAACTTCTTCATCTTCTTCACACTAGCAGCGGTGGTGTGCGCGTTCAAGTTCTGGGAGGAGCGGAAGAGCCTCTGGCTCTACCTTGGCGCCGCGGACCTCGCGCTTCTATTCACGACGAAGGAAACGGCATTCATCTTCGTCTTCAGCGGGGCCACCTTCTTCGCAGTCGAGATTCTCTGGGCATTCATCACGGACAAGGGCGTGAAGTTCGCGAAGATGCACGAAGACGAAAAAAAGCTGCTATACAGCCCAGACTTCATCGTCTGGGTGGTGATTTCCATACTAATATTCGCCATCGTCTATGCTTTCGTCTTCTCCACGATGTTCACCGACCCCGGCGAGGTCTGGAACGGGATTACGAAAGGGCTCACGTTCTGGCTGGAGCGCTCATCCACGTGGGAGGGGCACTTCAAGCCCTTCTACTACTATTACGACCTCTTCACCCATTATGAGCAGGCAATCCTCTTCCTGAGCGTTGCGGTGGTGCTCTTCTCGCTCAGGAATTCGTTCGCGAGGTGGTGCGCGTGGTGGGCCGTCTCGACAATCGTAATCTTCTCCTACATACAATACAAGACGCCGTGGCTCGATCCGCACATGCTCCTGCCCATGGCGCTCGTTGCGGGAATCGGGATAGATGCCCTGGTCAATTCATTGCACGGCAGGCAGAAGCTTCTCCCATTTCTCGTGATTGTTCCGCTGCTCGCGCTCTCGACCCTAGTCGCGTGGGACATCACCTACGTGAAATACGCGGACGGGAACATCGCACTCGTCTACGTTTCGGGCGTGGACAGCTACAAGGTGCTCGTGCAGAAGGTGGAGAACCTCAGCGCGCGGATGGACGGGACGAATACGGAGATTTCCGTGGTCTCCACTGACTACTGGCCGCTCCCCTGGAGCATGAGGGACTACAAGCGGGCCGCGTGGTTCGGCAGGAGCGTGCCCGACCAGACCGCGCCCATAATCATAAGCAGCAAGAACGACTTCTCGGAGATAAAGGAGGAGCTGCGTTCGCAGTATGCCGGGCCTGAGAGTTACGACCTGAGGCCGGGCGCGACCGTCTACCTATATTACAGGAGGGGCTAGCATGCTGCTCGCTCTCCTTTACCTCGCTGCTGTGTTCCTGGCAGGCTTCTCGCTCGTTTCCTGGCTGAAGCTTAAGCTCTCCGGGGTGGAGATGCTCAGCCTTTCTTTCGTCTTCGGCCTCGCGCTCGCCGCGCCGGCCACCTTCCTCCTCTCCTGGCTGCTCGGGATGGTGTGGGGCAGCATTGCGTGGATTCTGGTTGCTGCGTGCGCCGTGTTCGCCACGCGCAGGAAGTTCCGCGCGGATTGGGAGTTCGCGACGTGGGACGTGGTCTTTGCCATCGCCATCCTGTTCCTCTCGACGCTCTCCATCGCGCACAACCAGCTCGACGGCGAGAAACTCATGGTGGCGAAGAACAGCTTCGGCGACCTGATGTACCACCTTAGGCTCATCAACAGCTTTGCGTTCAGCGCGAACTTCCCGCCCGAAGAGCCGGTCTACTCGGGCGCGCTGCTGAAATACCACTTCTTCTTCGACTTCTTCTCCGCCTCCCTGATTACGGGCGGGTTCGGGATGGCGGCAGCGGTGGTCGTCCCCGCCTCGTTCGCGCTCGCAAGCTTCCTCACGCTCGCCTACTCGCTCGCGAGGAGGTTCTCCGGCTCGCGCTGGGCCGGCGTGATTGCGGTGGTGCTCATCTTCTTCAGCGGCGGGTGGCTCTTCATGGAGTCATACCAGAACGGCCAGAGCCTCGAGAAATGGTCGGCAAACGCGCACGAATACTACAGCCAGAACAAGCTCGGCTACATCTTCGGCAACATCGCGGAGACCGCGTTCCAGGCGCAGCGCACGCTACTCGCGGGCCTCGCCGTATTCGCCGGAATCCTATTGGTCCTGGTTGATTACTACGGGATATTCGAGAAGAAGAGGCTCGCTATTGACCCCCGCGTGGCGCTTTCGTGCGGGGTGATAACTGGCCTCTCCGTGCTCATGAACGCGCACATGTTCATCGCGCTCATGCTCACTGCGTTCTTCACAATAATCATCTTCTCCCGCGAAAAGATTAGGGACCTGCTCCTCTTCTTCGTGCCCGCGTGCCTGCTCGCCGCGCCCGCGGTGCTCTTCATCTCGCTCGGCGAAAGCTCCGGCTACCCGAAGCTGAACCTCCTCTGGGAGGCATATGACGTCCCCGAGGCGCTCATCTTCTGGATTCGCAACCTCGGCCTGTTCCTCCCGCTGTTCCTCCTCGGCTTCGCGCTCTCGGACCGGAAGAAGCAGCTCTTCTACGCGGGTGCGCTCTCCATCTTCGCGCTCGGCAACATAATCCAGTTCAGCTGGTTCGAGTTCGACAACTACAAGCTCTTCGTCGCTTTCTACGTTGTGAGCGCGCTCTACGCCGCCGACCTCCTCGCAATGGTCGCGCGGAGGGGAAAGCTCGCCGCAGCGGCAGTCGCGGTGCTGGTCCTCCTTGCTACCTTCACGGGCATAATGATGCAACTCGACGATTGGGTAGTGAGGTATGCGCCATTCGAGAAGGGCCATTTCGCGCTAGCTGAATGGGTGCTCAACAACACTCCGCCTAGGTCCGTGTTCCTGACCGGGACCGGGCACACTGACCCACTGCCCACGCTCACCGGAAGGAGGATAGTGGAGGGGCTGGCAGCCTGGGTCGGCCCGCACGGATACGACTACGGTGCGAGGCAGGATGACGTGCGCGCAGTCTATTCAGGCGCGGAGAACACGAGCGCCGTGATAGCGAAATACGGAATCAACTACGTGGTCGTGGGGCCGTTCGAAACCAGCGAGTTCGGGGCAGGCCTCAACGAGGGGTTCTTCGAGTCCTCACCGCTCTTCGAGAAGGTCTACGACGCGGAGCCCGACGGCCGGCATTGGGAAATCTACCGCGTGCGATGAGGAGCTGCAGCACGTATGCATAGACGACTATTGCGAAGAGTATGAGCAGTAGCCTCTGCCCTCCGAGAAAGTCGTATGCCAGCTTAAGGTTGTTGTCCGCCTTCAGCGATACGTTCCACCCCTCGAATTTCTCCAGGACATTCGCGGCGACAAGGTAGAGGTGCGAGACCTTCACAAGGATGAACTCGATTGCGCTCCCGGTGAGCACGAGCGCCAGCGCCCACTTCCCGAGCGCCGCGAGCCCGGCCCCGGCAACGCCGATGAGCAGGGCGACCGCGGGGAGGAAGAACGGGCTTCCCCATCCCTTCGTGTCCAGCATCGGCGCAGTCACGCCCCCGAGCAGCAGCGCCACAATCGGGATGAGCGCGAGGAACGTGTTCGTGGTGTAGTGCAGCCCGAGCCCGCCCTTCCAAATTCTGTATGCAAGCATTCCCAGTAGCGCGAACGTGACGCTGAGCGTGAGGCCGCCGGGTATGGTGTCGAACCAATACCTTATCGTGACGCTGTAGAGCGCGGCCTTGCACTCAAAATTCGGGCACGTCACCGCCTTGATGAAGTCCTGCGGCGTGCTGAACCACCTCGTGTACCACTCGTGCTGGAACACGGGCAGGACCGAGGCGAGCGCGTTCATCCCGTGGTCGTATAGCCAGTCCTTGCTCGTGAACGCATCGTTGATTGCGGGCGAGCTGCTCAGCGTCTTCTGCACTCCGTATGTCGAGAAGGCCCAGAGGTGCCACGGCGCGATGACGAGGAGGAAGAGGAGGAGCGCAAGCCCCAGCTGCCCCAGCCGGACGCGGATTCCCAGCCCCTGCTTCCGGATGGAGAGCGCGTAGAGGATGAGCGCGTCAAGCGCAATCGTGGCGAGGTAGAAGAGCGCGGTCTGGTGCGTCATGTAGGCGAGCGCAGCGTAGAACGCCACGGCCGCAAGCGCATTCCCGCTTATCCGCCTTTCCGAAATCTGCTCCCTCAGCTCAAGGTAGTAATAGATTGTCGCTAGCACGAAGAACGTAAGCAGGCATTTCGGCCACGTGTACATCTCATTCGTCAGCACCATTGGCGAAAGCATGGCGAGCAGTAGGGCGAGCCACGCCGCGCGCTCCGAGAAGAGCCTGCGCGTCATGAGGAAGAGCGGGAGCAGGAACGCCGCGCTGACCATGCTCGCGCTTATCTGGAATGCCCAGAAGTCGCGCGAGAAAAGCGTGAGGAAGAATCCGCCCGCAATGTCGAAGAGCGGTGTGCGCGACGTGGGGGTGTAATGCTGCGGGAACCAGGTCGTGTCCAGCGGATCATGGTTGGCGTAGAAACTTCCCAGCTCGTAGTGCATCCACCAGTCGCCATACCAGTATGCGCCGGTATATGCCGGGACGGACGTCTGTAGGAAGAGGACTGCCACGAACGCAAGGAGCACCACTGCATAAACGGGGTGCGGCCTGATTGCGAGCGTCGTCTTCCCGGAGAAGAACAGATATGCGCCGCCAACCACGATAACCGCGAGAATTGCAACGATATTGAACAGCCCCGCATCCGCGTTGAGGAGGTAGGCGGCGAACTCGCTCATCGCGATGAGGAATACGCTTGTCGCGAAGCTCGCCATTGCGAGCTCCTCGTCCTTCAGTTTCGTGAGGCTCCGCGCAATCACATAGCCGGGAAGGAAGCCCATGCAAGCGGCAACGAGCGCAAATATTACGTAAGTGAAAAGCTCAAATCCCATTCCAATCACCCGCCAAGCCTATAGATGCGTATCGACTGCGATGAATATTCCAGCGTGAAGCCCGTGACATTGAAGTCGGGCGTGCATCCCCATTCCTGCACCTCGCTTCCGCTCACGTAGGCGTAAGTGGCGTTGTACTTCCTCATCAGGGAGGCGGCGTTTTCCCTTGGGCCGCAGTAGAGCTGCCTCAGATCGTTGTATCTCGAATCGAAGTCAAGTCCATAGTTCGTAACCCACCAGTGGTAGCCGAGGACGCGCAGGCGGCCGCCCACCGAATCAATGGGCGTGTTGTGCGCGGCGGATGAAGCGAACACGGAGCGCTCGGGCGTGTTGCCGAGAATCCACTGCCCCGCTGCAATCTCGTCGTTCGAAAGGCCTGTCCAGCCCGAAGTTAGGTAAAAGACCGACGCCAGAATCGGGGAAAGGCAGCAGAAGAGAAGCAGTAGGGGCACCAGCCAGTCCGGCAGCCTCGCGAGCGCAACTCCGGCGAGTATGCAGATAAGGAGCCACTCGCACATGAAGAATTTTGCCATGTCCCACTGCGTGTTCGAGAACGTGAATAGGCTCGGTATGAGGAAGATGAGCAGGATTCCGAGCGGGAGGAAGGACTTCCCCTTCTGCCTTAGGAGGAAGTAACCCGGGACCGCGAGGAGAAGCGGCAGCCCGAGGTTCCCGATGTAGAATTTCACGAACGCGAGCGCATTGTCGATGAGGAAATTGAACCCGAGATTCCCTAGGAAGAATTTCGCGAAAGCCACCGGGTCGCTTTTCGGAGCGCCTGCGAACACGGGCGCAAGCCAGAACAGCGCGACGTGCGTCATCCCGCCAGCCCTGCCCAGCGCGTCAAGAAGGAAGGGCGCAGCCAGGATTGCCGAAGGCAGAACGACGAAGAGCAGTGCGTTCTTCAGGTCGCCAGTCTTTCTTTTTGCCGCATAGTGGTAAGCGAAGTAGAGCGCGGCAAGCAGCGCCGCGGAGAGGAACGCATAATACTGGAACGGCGCCATCACCCCGAGGATTATTCCGGCAAGCGCGAGGCGGCGCTTATCCTGCGGGTAGCCCGTCGCTACTAGCAGAAGGACGGCTGCGAGCGCAGGAAGGCCCATAGTTAGCGGCCTCTGCACAAGCAGGAATCCCGGGAGCATGGACGGCACCTGGAAGAAGTCGCCCTTGTTGTCGAACGCGTCGCTGCTCAGCAGTTGCGTGAGCGGCGCCGTGCCCGTCGCGTCCCAAAGGCGCAGGTAGCCGAATCCGCCCCCGAAGACAACTAGCAGCGCGCAGAGCAGCGAGGCTCTCCTATCCTTCGTGAAATGGAGCGCAACGAGATATGAGAGGAGCGAGAAGAGCGCCACTCCCAGCGCCGAATCAACCCTTGACGGGAAGCTGGGGAAAATCTCGAGCAGTTTCGAGACGATTGCGGTGTGCAGGTCTATGAACCAGTGGTAGCGGAGCGGCTCGCCGGCGTAGATGGGCTCCTGCGGCGGAAAGTTTCCGTGGTTCACGCTCTGCATCACGGAAACGTGGAGGAAGTAGTCGCCGTAGTTCCAGGCGCCGGTTATCACGCCGTTCGCTGAGGGGGCCCAGAGCGTCAGCTGCAGTATGATGAAGACGATGAGGCCGGATGCTGCCGCAGCGCCAAGCGGAAGCAGCACGCCCTTCGGTACGGAGAATGAGGGCATTTCGCGCACGAAGAGCGATGCCGCTGAAACGATGGCGAAGAAGAGCGCGAACGTCGCCGTAGAATATCCGAGCAGGAGGCTGAGCCAGTAGATTGCAAATGCGGACAGCATGACCGAGCCAAGGAGCGAGATGGCAAACGCCTCCAGGGGCTCAAGCTTCACGCCAAGTATCTTTACTAGGAGATAGCCCGGCAGCACATAGAGGAAGGCGATTGCGGCGATGGGTGCGAATATCCCCGGGAGAACCAGCGAAAGCACGAGTAGGGCGAACAGCGCAGCCGCAGCCTTCCAGTTCAGTCCGTGAGCCGTCTTCACGACTGGATTTCAGAACGGTGGTTTAAATTCCTGCAGGGGCGGCGGCTCCTCCTTTTTCTTCCTTGCGAACTTGAAATAGGCGACTGCGGCAAGCACAACCACGACCACCGCGCCGATTATGAGCATGAGGTCAGCCCCTCCTCCACCTCCGCCCCCCTGTCCCGCGCAGCCGCTTCCGTCCTCATTGCACCCCTGGCCGCACGTCTCGTTCTTCGCGTAGCCGCACACGCCGCGCACGTGGTCGCAGGTCCCCTGCGAATACAGCACCCCGCCCATGCACCTGTCCGCGCACCCTGCGACGTCGCAGTTCCCCTTGCAGTCGTCGAATATGCACCCGTAGGGGCACGTGCGGTTCTCCCACCTCTTCGCCACGCACACCGCAAGCACGTCCTCCGATGTGCACGTCTTCGTGCCGTCGATGCACGGCTCCAGGCACTGCGGCGTTTCATTCACGAGGTGGCAGCCGGCAACGCAAAACTCCGTCATCTGCCAGAAGCCGCGCGCGTCGCACTCCGCGGCCGAGTCGTTCACGCACGCCTTCGCACCCGGTGCGCACTCCGGGCACCTTCCGCAGTCCTGGGGGCACCGCGTGCAGTTCTCGCCCTTCCACGTGGTGCAGATTCCGTCGCCGCAAGCGAGCTGCCCCACAAAATCCATCTCGAATTCCTGCGTCTTGGTCTTGGGCACCGTGCTGAACGTCCCACCGTTCCCCACCTCGCTCGTGCCGCTCACCGTGAAATGCAATTTGTACCTTCCGCTGTTGCACCCCTCCACCGTGCTCACGTTCGTGAAGTTGAACACGTTCGCGCGGAACGCGCGGACGAAGCGCTGCGCGCAGCTCGTGTCCTGGGCCGTTTCGGTGCACACTATCGCGCCGGGAATCGTGATGGGCACGCCGTTGTTGATGCACAGCTCAGGCCCGAGCGTCACGTTCGCCACATACACCGCTCCGCCGTCCAGGATTCCCGTGTTGTTGAGGACGAGGGTGAAGTTCAGGTAGTCGCCCTGGTGGAACTGCCCGTTGGCCTGCGGCGAAGAGAATACCATGTCGTTGAAGCCAGCGAGCGCGAATTGCGCGGCAAGCAGCAGCGCGAGAAGTAAAGCCCACTTCATGATACCACTTCCAATTGGGGGTGCTTATAAAACTACTTTTCAGCCTGGGCAGCCGCCTCTTCCGCCTGCTGCGCCTCCGCAGGCTGCGTACCGGGGCCGTCTTCCTCCTTCTTCACTCTCTGCTTCTTCGGAGTGGTCCTCAGGGTGAAGGAGAATTTCGCGCCCTCGCCCGGCACCGACTCGACCCAAATCTTGCCGTTGTGCAGGCGGACGATCTCCTTCGAGATGGCGAGGCCAAGCCCAGTCCCCTCCTTCTTCTCGCCGTCAGCGCGCGGAATCTGCGAGAAGGGCTTGAATAGCTTCCTCTGGTCCTCCTCCGAAATCCCCGGCCCGGTGTCCGCGACGTCCACTTGTATGAAGCTCCTGCTCTTCTGCGTGACCGTGATTGCCAC
The DNA here is from genome assembly GCA_903921825.1 of uncultured Microcaldota archaeon. Lineage (GTDB taxonomy): Archaea > Micrarchaeota > Micrarchaeia > Burarchaeales > Fermentimicrarchaeaceae > CAIXRF01. Next base: position 16,433 of record CAIXRF010000029.1, read on the forward strand.
GCCTCCCTTCTCCGTGAACTTGATTGCGTTGGAGATGAGGTTGATGAGCACCCGCGCAATCCTTCCCGAGTCGCCGTATATATCCGGCAGGTCGGGCGGAATCTCCCAGCGGACATAAAGGCCTTTCTTCTCTGCCATCGCAGCGCATGAGCACTTCTCCACCAAATCCCGCAGGTCGAACAGCGTGGGGTTCAGCCTGAACTTGCCCCTCTCCATGCGCGAGAGGTCGAGAAGGTCGTTGATGAGCTTCGTGAGCCTGTCCGTCTCCGAATGGATGACCTTCACGTATTCCATCTGCTCGTCGTTGAGCTTCCCCGCCATCCCGTCGGAAAGGAGCGCGGAATACCCGTGGATGTTCGTGAGCGGCGTCCTCAGCTCGTGGGAAACGCTCGAGACGAAGACGGACCTCGCTTCGCTTATCTCCTTCAGCGTGCGCGCCCGCTCCTCCAGCTCCTGCCTTTTCTTCGACGCCTCCTGCAGCTCCTTCTGCTCCCGCAAATCCTTTATTATCTCAAGGTAGCCGGAGACCTTCCCCTCCTCCATTATGACACTCGGAGATATCCTGACCGGAATCTCCTCCCCGCCCTTCTTGATGCGCACCGTCTCGAAGTCCGCGGCCTTCCCCCTCTCGTTCAGCGTGCGTATGAGCATGTCAAGCTCGGCCTTCCTCTCCTCGGGGTAAAGCTCGCGCACATCCCTCTCCTTGAGCTCGCTCCCCGAATAGCCGAAGAGCGCCTCCGCGCCCTTGTTCATGAACTGCACCAGCCCCATCTTGTCCGTGACCAGCACTGCAATCGTGACGTTCGTCATCATGTCCGCAATGAGCTGCTGGTTCTCCGCCGCCCTCCGTGTCTCGTGCACGTCCCTGAGCACGCCCGTTATCTTCACGAGCCTCCCCTTCGGGTCGTAGCGCGCCCTGCCGCTCAGCTCGAACCACCGCGCCTCCCCGTCCTTCGTGAGAAGCCTCAGCGCCAGGCCATGGACAGTCTTCGAGCCCAGGCGGAGGTCCTGGATGGCATTCCCGAGCGCCTTGTAGTCCGCCTCGCTCACTATGCTTCCGAGAGGCGCGCCAATGAGCGAGGGCTTGTCCCTTCCGAGCGCGTTCGTCACCTCATCATTTACCGAGGTTATTATGCCATCCGCGTCCAGCGCGAACATTATGTCCGGTATGCTCTCCACAATATCCCGGTAGTTCCCCGCCTCCACCATGCTTTCCGTTACGTCTGAGCCCGAGAGCACGACTGCGCGCCTCCCCCCGGCATCCGCCCTGCCGCACCTCAGCTCGAGGAAGCGCGAGCCCCCGTTCTTCCTCCGCAGCGTGAGCATTCCGTCCCTGGGCTGCGCGGGGTCGAAGTCCTCGAAAAGCGCCTTCAGCGGCACGCCCGCCAGCTCCTCGCGCGAGTAGCCACTTGCCACTTCCGCGCCCCTGTTCGCGCCCATCACCTTCCCCGCATCCGCATCTATTATGAAGACGACATCGGCGGCCTTCGCAAGGAGCGCATCGGATATCGCCTGCGCTTCTGCAGCCATCTGCCAAAGGGAGATGCGGGAGAGCGCGAGCGCGGTTATCTCCGAGATGAGCGAGAACTGGGCGAGCTCGCCCTGCCTGAACCCGTCGCCTTTCTTCGCAAGGCAGAGCGCGCCGAGCGGCCCGCTCTCCGACGGGAGCGGAAGGCACGCATATGCCCCGTAGCCGTCGCCCGCGAGCCTCCGCTCTTCGTAAAAGCTTGAATATTTCGTGATGGCGTTCTCCACATAGGGCTTCCCGCCCGCAATCACCCTGCCAACCGAGCTTCCCGTGAGCGCCATCTCGCTCCCGTCGCCCTCCGCCCCCGCTTCGTAGGACTTCGCCCTCCCTCCATCCGCAACTACGAGGGAAACGAACCCGCAGCCCCCGTGCTTCTGCAGGGGCTCGAGCGCGGCGAGAAGCTCGCGCACGTTTTTCGCCTTGGATGCGCCTGCCGCAATCTCGCCAACAAGAGGAATAACGTCGCCAGCCTTGGCCTCAGCCTTCATCAACCGTCGCCCAAACTGATTTATATGGGCCCGTTAATATAGATTGGGGCGATTGGCATGGGCGACGAGCACGACGCATTGAATCTCGAATCGAGGGTATTCCAGCTCATAGATGGGCAGCATGACGGCATAAGCGAGAAGGAGCTTGCATCGAAGGCAGAGGCAAATTCGTCCGAACTGAAGGCCGCGCTCTCCGCCCTTGCCGAGAACGGCGCAATCGAAAGGCGCGACGTCGGGAACGTGGTCACGTGGTACCCGCTCCAGAAGGATGCCATCCGCAAAGTCCTTATTGTGGAGGACGACCGGAACATAAACAACCTGATGAAGGCGAGCCTGGGCAAGGGCTATGAGATAGCGCAGGCCTACGACGGCAACGAGGGATTCCGCATGGTGAAGGATTTCCGCCCGGACCTCGTCCTTCTCGACCTGATGCTTCCCGGGCCGAACGGCCTTGAAATCTGCCAGGACATAAAGAAGGACCCCGAGCTGCAGAAGGCAATCGTGATAATCGTCTCCGCCGCGGACGAGCGGCGCAACCGCTTCCAGGGAATCCGCTGCGGCGCGGATTATTACGTGAAGAAGCCATTCGAGCCCAAGGTGCTGCGCGCGCTCGTGAACATTTTCCTGAGGAAAAAAGGAAAGCGCTTCGACCCGCTCGTCGACCTTCCGGACACGGAAAGACTCTCGCGCGAAATCGAGCATGCGCTCGCAGACGGCGACTTCGAAATAAGCAACCTCCGCGTGGAGAGGCTAGACGACTTCTCCTCCGTATATGGAAAGCCCGATGCGATGGCAGTCATCCGCCTCGTCTCCCAAATCCTCCAGGACAAGGTCTCGGAGTGGGACGCGAGGAAGGGGTTCGTTGGCTACATAGGCGATGGCGAGTTCGTGGTCGGCGGCGGGAAGAACGAGACGAGCATGGTCATCTCCGAAGTCATGAGCGAGTTCGAGCGCGTGCTCCCGTTCATCTACCAGGCGAAGCTCACGCAGAAGCCGATGACGAGCTTCGAGCTTTCGGATGTTTTCGCCTCCGAAATACCGGGGCAGAAGCGCATCTCCCTGAAGGCAGACGCCCTGCGGCTGGAGAAGCTCCTCGCAAAGCGCGATGAGATAAAGGAGAGAAAGCCCAGGCCCGACATCGGCTCCTACACCCTCGAGGAACTGCAGGACATGATGGGCAGCTCGAACATCGACCTGACGGTTCGGGCGACTCCGGGCGGCGTGAGCATCAACGTCTCCAATCCGAAGAAGTAGTCAGCGGATGTAGTCCACGCTTCCCTGGTCAAAGCCCTTCACGAAGTGCATCTTCTCAGCAAGGCCCGGCATTGGCGAAGCATAGACGCTGGCATAGCGAAGTTCAGGGAAGAACTTCCCTGTGTCGCGCGCCATCTCCGTAACAAGATGCCCCTCACCGAATAGCGCAACGCAGACATCCACCGTTTCCGCGCGCGTGTTCGCCTCCTCCAGGTTTCCGAGGCTGTGCAAATACTCGTGCATCAGTATTACGAACGAATAGACATTCGAAAGCTTCGGCCTCGTCTTCTTCACAATCCTGAGCGCGGTCTCATTCATTATAATCATGTTCGTGCCGACGCCGTAGAATGCGCCTATCCAGAATCCCCGGCCCAGCCCCATCTCCGCAAGGCCCAGCATAAGCCCTGCGCGGTGCTTGCCGGTCGCCTTGAGCACGCCGTCCTTCACGAGCTCGAAAATCTCCGGGAGTTCCCTGGCTGCCGAAAGCCGTGCTGCAAAATCCGCCACGTCCCCAAATTTTCCCCGCCAGATTTAAAGCAGTAGGCGGCTCAGGCGACTTTCCGCAGCACCGTCTCTATGCGGTCAAACGCCTCGCCCAGCTGCTTGACATCGACCGCGCCGTAGGAAATCCTCACCGCTCCGTCCTCATCCGGGTAGCTGAATTCCGTGACGGGAATCACGGCAACCTGCGCCTCCGAAACGAGGAAGCTTGCAACGTCTTTCGCCCCCTTTATCCCAATCTCCTTCCCGTCACCGTTCCTGTAGGTTTTTCCGACGAGCGGGAAATTGACCAACGCGTAGAATCCGCCGTCCAGATGAGCATGGCTCACTCCGAATTCCTCGCGCATCTTCCCGAGCCGGGATAGGACGAAGTCCCGCCTCTTCTTGAACTCGTCGAACAGGCTCTTCTCGTCGCCCAGTGTTGCGCCGTTGAACGCCTCAAGCCCGCCCCACTGCACTACCGAAGGCGAGTGCCCGATGGCCATTCCCTGCACCTTCGCCATCTCCGCTATGATAGTCTTGTTGCCGAGCGCGTATCCCAGTCGCAAGCCCGTCATGGCGCATGATTTCGAAAGGCCGTCTATGACCACGGTCCAGTTCTTCGCGGCATCGTTGAACGCCGCGACGTTGAAGTGCTTCTCGCCGTTGAATATGAACGTCTTGTACATCTGGTCATACATGACCACAATCCCGTTCTCGAGGGCGATTTCCATCAGGGGCTTCAGCTCCTGCCTGGAATAGACGACGCCCGTGGGGTTGCCCGGGGTGTTTATTATGAGCATCTTCGCCGGCCTCCACGCATTCTCCGCGTCCAATATCGCCTTCTCAAACGCCTCGGGCGTGAGCTTGTATCCGCTCTGCTTCGTGTCCACCCTGTGGCAGCCGACCCTGCAGAGGTTGATGAGCTGCTCATACGCGATGAAGGCGGGCGTGGGCACGATAACGGATTCGTTCTGCTTGCATAGCGCCCAGATTGCGAGGAATATGGGCGTCCTCCCGCCCGTCGAAGTCAATATCTCGGTATTCGGGTCGTAATTCACGCCCTCGTTCTCGGCGAACTGCTTGGCGATGGCCTCGCGCAGCTCAGGTATCCCCTGTATAGGAGTGTAGCGCGTTTTCCCCATCGCGAGCGCCGATGCTGTCGCCGCTATTATCGCCCTCGGCGTGGCTATCCCCTCGCCGCCAAGGTCGCCGATGGTGCAGTTGATTATCGGGTGCCCCTGCTTCTGGAGCTCGATTATTTTCGCGTTCACCGCAAGGGCAGAGCTGCCGCCCATCAGGTCGCCGATTCCAGAAAGCGCAGGCGCGTCGGTCCTCAGGGCCTTATCTTTAAAAACGTCCGTCGGGCCCTTCCCGTTCTCCCTCAGCTTATCGTGTGCCATGCGATTTCCGCTCAGTTTAGGTTTAAAACCGCTTGCCTACAACTTTAAGGCGTGAGCAAATGCAGCGCATAGTCCTCCACGTTGACATGGACCAGTTCTTCGTTGCCTGCGAGATAACGGAGAGGCCGGAGCTTGCTGGCAAGCCCGTTGTCGTCGGCGCGGACCCGAAAGGCGGCAAGGGACGCGGGGTCGTCAGTACCTCTTCTTACGCGGCGAGAAAGTTCGGCGTCCGCTCCGGAATTCCCATCTCGCAGGCATATAAGCTCTGCCCGCAGTGCATTTTCCTCCCCGTGAATTTCGAGCTCTACCTGAAAATTTCCGGGGAAATAATGCAGCTGCTCCGCAGCCACGCCGTGAAATTCGAGTCATGGGGAATTGATGAGGCATTTCTCGAACTCACCGGCAAGGCGAGCGACTTCAGCGAGGCGAAAAAAATTGCCGAGGAGATAAAGCAGGAAATCACGGTGAAGCTGGGGATTAGCTGCTCAATCGGCGTCGGGCCGAACAAGCTGGTTGCAAAAGTTGCGAGCGACTTCAAAAAGCCCGGCGGGCTCACGCTGGTGAAGCCCGCGGAAGTCCGCAAATTCCTCTCCCCCCTTCCGGTGCGCAGGCTCATCTGGATTGGGCCGAAGACCGAGGAGGCGCTGAAGGCAATCGGTATAGAGCTGGTCGGCGAGCTCGCGGAAGCGGACCCAACCCTGCTTTTCGAAAGGTTCGGGAAGATGGGGCCGCAGCTCAGGCTCACGGCGCAGGGAATCGACGAGAGCCCGCTCGTCGAGACGTGGGAGGCAAAGTCCATCGGCAACCAGCGCACGTTCGAGAAGGACACAAGCGACGAGACGGAAATCTACGCAAAGCTTGACGAATTGGCGGAGGACGTTTTCGCGAGGGCGCAGGCAGGCGGCGTTTCGTTTCGAAACGTAGGAATAGTCATCCGCTTCACGGGCTTCGAAACGCACACGAAGGCGAGGCAGCTGAGAAAGCCGTGCGGGAGCCTTGAAGAACTGAAGAAGCTCGTGCACGAGCTCGCGATTCCATTTCTCGAGGGTGGAAGGCCAGTCCGCCTCGTAGGAGTGAGGCTTGCAGGGCTGGGGCAGGAGAAGGGGCAGAAGCGGCTGGGCGAATTCGAGTAGAATTCGGGTAGCCTTTTAAAAAAGCGGCCCCAATCTACTTCGGTGAGAAAATTGCGCGCAGTAATAATCATCGCGGCGTTCGCCGCTGCCCTATTCCTGTCCGGTTGCACGCTCCCGTGGCTGCAGCCGACGCCCACGCCTACTCCCACGCCCTCCGTTATGCCGACCCCTACGGCGGTGGAAACGCCCACTCAGGCCGAGCACCAGTGCCCGGCGAACTGCAGCGACGGCAACCCGTGCACGGCGGATATCTGCAGCGCCGTAACTGATTTTCAGTGCTCGCACGACAGCCTCATAGGGCCGCAGCCAGGGTGCAGCGGCGACATCGGCAACTGCACGGAAAAGGCGTGCTCCGGAGGCGCCTGCGTGACCAGGCCGAAGGTCCCATGCTGCGGAAACGGAGTGTGCGAGGCGAATGAGACCTGTGACAGCTGCCCAGCGGACTGCGGCTGCTCGGGCGGCGAACTCTGCTGCAATGCAGTCTGCAAAACGGCGGCCTGCACGAGTAACACACAGTGCATTACTGGCCATAACGCGTGCATCAATTACGTCTGTGATAATCCGAACACCTGCTCCGCGGCATGCACACAAAGGAACAAGACGTGCATGAATGGCGACTTCTGCTGCCCGCAGGGGTGCGACTACATGACGGACAACGACTGCCCGGCATACAGCAGGGGCAGTTGGGCGAAGGCGAAGAGCAACCTCTCGATGGACGTTGACGCGCTGTTCAGGCGCTCATGTGACCAGAACGGGACATACCATGACTGGCTAGCCCTAAAGGTCATACTGAGGTTCGACTACCCCGAGGGAAGCGCGCGCTTCTCGCCCACCCAGGTGAACATAATAGACTCAAGCCTCGGGCTGAACATGACTGCAGCAATCCCGCCCGGCGACTGCTATACCTCGGACAAGGATTACATCCTTAACGGCACGATCACGCTGGATGCGAGCTCGGGCGAGATTACAAAGCTGATTTACTTCTATCCGGCCGGGAGGCCAATCCCGCAGGAAACCAAGCGGGTCGTGATAACCGCGACGCCAGGCGAGCGATACATCTGGCTCGTCGCGCCGCAGTAGGTGGTGCCTTGGCGAAGAAAGCGCTTATCACCGGAAGCATGACGCTCGGGGAAGTCATCACCGGATACCCCGGTACGATTCCGGTGATGCTGAAATACGGCCTGCACTGCATCGGCTGCCACGTGGCCGCATCGGAAACGGTCGAGCAGGGCGCGGCGGCGCATGGGCTCTCAAAGGAGAAGGCGAAGGCGCTGCTAAGGGATTTAAATAAAGCGGCAAAGAAATGATGCGGGGTGTTTGGGATGGCGAAGGAGCCTTACATTGACAGGGAAGTGTGCATAGGCTGCGGCACGTGCGTCGCCCTATGCCCAAACGTCTTCCAGCTTCAGGACGACGGCAAGTCAAAGGTCGTGAACGCCAACGGCGCGGGCGAGGATGAGATACAGCAGGCGATAGATTCCTGCCCAGTCCAATGCATCCACTGGAAGAAGTAGATGTTCAAGATGCGAACAACATTCCTCATCTACGCCGCATTCATCATAGCCCTTGCCATCCTTCTCGTTTATCTTTCAGGCACCTACCCCAAGTTCGGCCCAAGCGGCCAACTAATCTGCATTAGCACACCCACACTCTGCCCCGATTTCCGGCTGCCTGATTGGGACAATGCCTGCTTGGGAGCAGGGGGCCATCCCGCATCTCCCGGAAGGGACTTCTGGGGCTGCTGCCCGAGCGGGCAGATGTTCTGCGCCGATGAGAACGGCAGCACGATTGAGCTCAACCATTCCGTCGGCGGCGAGTGTGGCCCCACCCATCCGTGCATGGCGACGGGATGCTCCGGGCAAATTTGCGCAGACCACGATGTCATAACCACGTGCGAATGGCGCTCGGAATACTCATGCTACCATCTGACGGACTGCGCTTGCGTGAATGGCACGTGCGCGTGGGACGAGAACCCGCGCTTCAGGGACTGCATGCAGAGCAGCGGGAGGATTTTCTGCGGAGGGATTGGCGGGCTGCAATGTCCTGCGGGCTTCAAGTGCAGGCTCGAGGGCAGCTATCCCGATGCGGGAGGAGTTTGCGAGCCGGAGTGAGGTGAGATAATGGGAAACAACGCATTTCTGTTTGTCGCGCTTGCTGTCGCCGCGCTGCTCCTTTCGGGCTGCCCAGGAGGCGGAGGGGGGGGCGGCGGGACGCCGACGCCGCTCGAATGCCCCACGAATCCCGCGCAGAACGGGCCGAACTGCGCCGAGTATTCTGCGCCAAGCGCACTCTTCAACCAGAGCTGCGAGCTCAACGGCGGCAACGCAACATATGTGAGGGACAACCAGACCTGCTGCATAACTGAGGTGCAGTGCGTCGGCCCCGCGGGCGCCGTAATCCCCATTGATGTAAGCCCTTCGGCAGAATGCGTTTCCGACACGGACTGCAAGGTGGCAGGCTGCTCCAGCCAGTGGTGCATGCCCGCTGCGGAGGATGTGCCGTCGGAATGCATTTGGAAGCCGCAGTATGAATGCTACTCGAAAACCACGTGCGGCTGCGTGAATGAGACGTGCGCGTGGAGGAGCAACCCGGAGTTCAGCGCCTGCATCGCGAACGCGACCGGAGGCGCAGCCTCCTGCCCGAACTTCACTGCGCCAGGCAGCGACGACCTGCTTGCGTGCTCCTCGGGCGGGGGTGCGATGGTTTCGTCCCGCGGCGCGGACGGGTGCTTCACCAACGCGTCCTGCTCGCTCGCAATAAGCTGCACTGCCTTCAGCTACAACTGCCCGGCCGGGTTTGCATGCAACGCAACGGCAAACTCCACGGGCGCGTGCAAGGTAGGGGGCGACATGTGCGGCGGCCCGGATGGCAGGGACTGTCCCGAAGGCTCGCGGTGCGAGCTGCCCGGCGACTACCCTGATGCGGCTGGCGCCTGCAGGCGCCTTTGCAGTTCGGATGCCACCTGCGCCAACGGAACGGAATGCGTGGGCGGGAGCTGCGAGCCTGCGCAAGGCAGGCTATGCGATGCGTCGAACCCATGCCCTGCGGGATTTGCCTGCCAGGGCGGAGCCTGCATGCTCGGCGAGGGAAGGCTCTGCGGCACTGGAATGCCCCCATGCCCGGCGGACTTTTCGTGCGACACGAGCGCGGGCGCGGGGAACACGGGCGCCTGCCGCGCCATGTGCGGCGGGGCTGCGGACAGCCAGTGCCCGGTGGGCAGGGTGTGCATCTCAAACATTAGCTGCAGGGCGCATGAGACCTGCATGGATTACGCCGGAATGTGCATCCAGAACGACATCCCGGACTCGCTGCCGCGCCTCTGCGACAGGGAATTTGGGGGCATGAGTGGCAACGTAAGCGGATTCAGCAAGTGCAGGGAATCTGCCCTCTTCGTGCTGAGACGGATTGGCTCGGAGTTTGCGTACATGAATGAGGATGGGACGCTGGCGAGGGAATGCGGCCCCGCGGCGCCACCGAACGACCCACAGTGCCAGAGCATGAGCGATGCGTGCAATGCAGGGACTGAGGTAACCTGTGATGACCTCAGTGCGGAGCGCTACGTGACATGCCCTCCGCCTTACAGCGCCGCAAGCAACTGCCCCCAGCGCTCCGAGCCGGTATGCGCAAAGCTGATGATAGGTGCAATCCCCGCGCTCAGGACTCCTGAGTGGCGGACGTTCAGCAACGGCTGTGAAGCCTGCAACGCAAACAACCCATCGCAAGTTGCATACGGCTACTGGCGCGGCGAATGCTGAAAAAGCTCAGACGGTGCCGAGTGGGACCTGCTCGCTCCCCAACTCGTTGTCCCCGTACTGGTCGAAGTAGAACTTCAGCGCATACGGCCCGCTCCGCCACAGCGCAGTCCACGTCGTCCCGTTCTCGGCAACAGTCTTGTTTATCCACGCTATCTGCTGCTCCGATATGCGGAACGTTATCGGCGGGCCGCCGAACGAGCGGTAGGCGACATCCCTGTTCATGAGCTTGCCCATTATCTTCGCGCGCACCTGGTCGTCGGTGGGCACAGGGTGGTAGATAAGAAAGAAGAGCAATCCGACAACTGCGACAGCGATGACCGCCTTGGTCATCTGGTCCTGACTTACCTGCATCCCCTCACCGGCTTCGATTTGGAACACGCCTATTTAATTCCCAATGCCTTCGCGAGCGCGTGCATGCCGAGGCAGTTCAGCACGTCCTTCTTCCCGCACCACCCCCTCCTTGCGACTGCGACGCCGTAGCGCATGTAGCGCAGGTGGTCCGTGGAGTGCGAGTCCGTGCCTATTGCCATCCTGATGCCGCGCGCTATGGCCTTCTTCACCTCCAAATCCACCAGGTCCAGCCGCTGGGGGAACGCGTTTATCTCCATCATCACGCCGTTCTTCTCCGCGGCGTCGTAGACTTTGCCGTAGTCGAGCTGGTAAGCATCGCGCTCGCCGATGAGCCTGCCGCTCGGGTGCGCGAGTATCGTTATGAGCCCGCTGCCGAGCGCCTTCACGATGCGCGCGGTCATCTCCTTCTCCGGCATTTTGAAGTTGGAATGGACCGCGCCCACAACAACGTCCAGCTTCCTCAGCGACGAGGCAGGCAGCGCGAGACTTCCATCCTTGTTTATGTCAAGCTCGCAGCCGTCGAGCAGCCGAATCCTGCCGCCGTCGCGCTCAAGCTTCTCCTGCACGGCGTTTATCTCCCGCGAGTGCTTCTCCTTCCTTTCGGCATCCATCCCATGCGCGACGACCATCGGGCTCGCGTGGTCCGTGATTGCGACGTATTCGTAGCCCAGCTTCTCGGCCGCAAGCGCCATCTCCTCGATGGAATATTTCCCGTCGCTCCATTTCGTGTGCACGTGGAAGTCGCCCTCCACGTCCTTCAGTTCCACGAGCTCCGGCAGCTTCCCTTTCTGCGCGGCCCCTATCTCGCCGGTGTTCTCGCGCAGCTCGGGCGCAATCCACTCCATCCCCAGCTTCGCGTAGACGTCTTCCTCTTCCTTCCCCGCAATTCTCTTCTCCCCCTTGAAAACGCCATACTCATTGAGCTTCCAGCCCTTTGAAATTGCAATCCTCCGCAGCTCGATGTTGTGCTCCTTGCTCCCCGTGAAATACTGGAGCGCCGCGCCGAACGAGCCATCCTCGACCACGCGCAGGTCGCAGTTCATCCCGCTCTTCAGCC
>CAIXRF010000030.1 GCA_903921825.1 uncultured Microcaldota archaeon
CTCCAAATACCACGGGCTGTTCTGGGGGACGAGGAAGCTGATGGAGGGGTGGTTCGCAATTGCGGATAAGATGGCGCTCGCGCCTGAGAACCAGGCCTCATTCCAGACTGACTTCGTGACCGCTGAAAAGGCATATGCCTCCAACAACAAGAAAATCACCGAGGAAATCTTCCTTCCCGACGGCTTCCCTGCCATCGCGATAAGCTACTACGGCGAATTCTCCTCTTTAACATTCCAGCCTGAGTTCGACATCAGGGACAGGTACTCCCATGCCTGGACGGACTACTCCTCTGCTGTTGAATCCGGCCGCGCAAGCCTCGGCTCGCAGGGAGTCTTCGCAACGCTCGGCGACAGCGGAGGCGACATCTCACCACTCCACCAATACCGCTACAAGTTCTATCCCCAGGACTACGACCGCAACGACATCGCCGAGCGCTGGTGCTTCTCCCCGTGCACCATCCAGGGGAAGCGCTTCTTCATCGGCTTCGGGAACACGCCTGAGGAGGCGCGCACCAATTACGAGAGATTGCGGAGCAATTACGAGGAGCTGAAGATGGCGAAGAGCGAGCGCATCCGCACCTTCTCCAGCCGCTTCAGGCTCAAAACCAACAATGAGGAGCTGAACCGCGCATTCCAGCTCGCAGCCCTGCAGTTCCTCTCCCTGCAGTTCGATGGCTGCCTTCCGGCTTCCGGAGACCGCTGGTTCGCAGGCGACAAGGGATGGCTCCGCGACTCCATGATTTCCCTTGAGGCCTATTTCGAGCTCGGGCTCTATGATAAGGCGCGCCAAATCCTAGACCTCTGGCTGCGGAAGGAGAACATGAATGGCGAAGGCGTTTTCGCAGACCGCCTGGACCCCCCGAGCTGGAGGGGCTTTGACGGCACACTCTGGCTCCTCAGGCGCGCAGGCGAATATGCGCTGATCGCAGAGGACAAGAAGTTCTTCGAAGAAAAGGCGGACCTCATCCGTGCCTCGCTCGAGCAGATAATCGACAAGAGGCAGAATGTGAAAGGCCTCATCAGGTGCAAGCCCTACGAGACCTGGATGGACACCAAGTTCACGCCGCGCGAGGGCTTCCCAGTGGAGGTTCAGGCTCTCTTCATCTACGACTGCCTGCTGCTAGCAAAGCTCTTTGATGAGAGGTTCGCTGACAAGCTCGTCCGCGCATCCGCAATAACCATCAACTCCCTCCAGTCCTTCAAGTGCAGCGCCAAGCTCGGCGGGGTCACGCGCAAATATCTCGCGGACCTGCTCACGGGCGAAATGGCAAAATATTCCGCGCTCACGCCAAACCAGCTCATCGCCTTGGACTGCGGCGTGGTTGATGAGGAGCTGGAAGCCGACATCCTCATCCTCACCAAGGAGAAGCTCGCGGGCAAGGGGATGCGCACCCTCTCACCCGATGAGGTCGGCTATATCGAGAAGCATGTAGGCGACGGCAGCTACCACCGCGGGAACCAGTGGCCCTTCTTCAATTCAATGGCAGCTAAGAGGGAGATAAAGGCAGGGCACACCGAGCGCGCCTACAACCTCTACATATACCCCCTCATCTCCGACATCCTTGAGAAAAATTTCGGGGGAATCCCGGAGCTCTACAACGGCGACGGGAGCGATGCGCCCGTCCCCCATTACCAGACCTGGTCCCTCGCCTCGTTCATAGTCGCATGCAAGGAGTATGAGCGGGCTGTGACGAGGCAGACGATACTATAAAAACTCGCTCCGGCATATCCTACTTTCATGTGCCGAGGTGATTAGATGGCATCCCTCTCTGGTTCCAGTAAATTAGCACTTTTTGCCGTTATGGTTTTCGTGGCAATGGCTCTTGGAATTATCTGCGTGGCAACTTTAAATCCAGCCTTCCTTAACGTGCCACCTCTGGCTCCAAACATTTACACCTACTTTGGC
>CAIXRF010000031.1 GCA_903921825.1 uncultured Microcaldota archaeon
ACAAGGGCACCAGCCTCGCCAAACTCGGAAAATATGAGGAGGCAATAGTATATTTCGACAAAGCGCTGGAGATAAACCCGGACAATGTCGAAGCGCTGAACAACACGGGCGTCGCCCTCGCCAAACTCGGAAAATACGAGGAGGCAATAGTGTGCTATGACAAAGCGCTGGAGATAAACCCGGACAATGTCGAAGCGCTGAACAACACGGGCGTCGCCCTCGCCAAACTCGGAAAATACAAGGAGGCAATCGAATGCTACGACAAAGCCCTGAAATTGGCGCCAGGCGACTCGGACATATTAAAGAACAGGGCGCTCGCTTCGCCTGCCTCAGATAAGCAGCCCAAGAAAGAGAAAGCGAAGGCTTAGGGTTTTGCGGGCCGGGCAAATAGCTTTTTCTCAGGGCTAGCTTTTTCATGAGGCCAGTTTCAACTACCCTGAGAAAGTCAGTTAGGGATACAACCTTTGTTAGCCGGGAGGCACGCATTTATATTAGTCCGCAGCCTCACATTTGGGCATGGACGCGAAAACCCTCTACCTCGTTGCTCTTATTTCAGTGGCCGCATTGCTCATTCCCGGCTGCTGCTGTTGCATTCCGCCAACCCCGCCCGGGCCAACCCCGACACCAATCCCAGTGCCCACAGGCACCCCCTACGTTCCTGCAGGCGCGGCCAAGTGGACATACATCGTCTATCTGGACGGCGACAACAACCTTGAGGAGGCGGCAATCGCAGACTTCCTTGAGATGGAGAAGGTGGGCTCAAACTCCGACATCAACATAGTGGTGCAGATGGACCGCTCGGCCGGCTATTACAGCGGCGAAGGGGACTGGTCCGGCGCGCGCAGGTTCCTTGTTCAGCACGGCGACGGGAACAGCATGGTCTCGCCATACGTCCAGGATTTGGGCAGCACGGACATGTCAAGCCCGGACTCGCTCTACGACTTCTTTTCATGGGCGGTCGACAACTACCCTGCGCAGAAATACGCGCTCGTCCTCTGGAACCACGGGGGCGGCTGGACCGGCCTGCTGCAGGACGAGGGTGCGGGCACGAGCATGCACAACCCCGAGCTCAAGCAGGTGCTGGAGCGGATGGACGGAAAGCTCGGAAGGAAGCTCGACCTCGCCGTGTTCGACATGTGCCTCATGGCACAGTACGAGGTTGCGATAGACGTGGCGCCATACGCAGACTACATGGTCGCCTCCGAGGAAACCGTCCCGGGATGGAGCTTCGATTACAGCACGGTCCTGGGCGCGCTCGCCGCAAACCCATCCATGAGCAGCCGCGAGTTTGCGACAACTGAAGTTCAGAAGTTCCAGGAGTTCTATTCCAGCAAGGATGACGCGACCACGATGTCCGCGCTGGACCTGTCCAAAATCCCCGCGCTAAAGAGCGCCTACGACGACTTCGCCGGAGCGCTGACCTCCCACGTGAACTCGGGCAAGTGGAATGACGTCGCGGATATGCACATGTACACCGAGAACTACCCCGAGGGGATGGCCCCGGAGGAAATGCGCGCATTCTCCTTCGGCGACCTGTACGACTTCGCCTCCAACGCGGAGGCCTACTCGGGAAGCGATCCGGCGCTCGGGCAGAAGGCGCAGGCCCTCGAGTCCGCCATCAATGATTTGATAATCCTGAACTACAACCACCCGAAGCACCCGCGCTCCCACGGCATCTCATACTACTTCCAGCCCTCAAAGGACATATTCGACCGCGTCCTCACGAGCGAATACGAGAGGACGACTGCATACAACGACCCGGCGTGGAAGGGCTTCCTCGAGGCCTACTACTCGAGCGCGCCCGAAACCGTTGACCCGCCCCGCATAGCAGACTTCGCCGCATCGCGCAACGCATCACTCACCCGCCCCCTGAAATTCTCATACACGATGAGCGGCCAGGACATAGTCTCGAACAGGTGGGCGCAGTTCTACCAGGATGGCGGGCAGTGGAAGCTCTCACGCGTAATCAACCAGCGCACCTCGACCACGCTCTCCAACGGAAAGCAGGTCTACGGCTTCCCCGGCGGGACGGGCGATGCCTTCGGAACGAGCTCCACAGTGGAGATGCTCCTGAGCGACGGCACGAGCTCCGTGCGCGCCAGCGTGGAGCAGCTCTGGCCAGCGGAGAACTTCTACGCAATAGACGGGCTGCTGGAGAAGGGCAGCGGCGAGCAGGCCGATTCACGGCTTTACTTCTACGACTCGAACGGCACCCTCGGCCGCATACAGGTTATCAGCGTCTCCACGAGCGGGGAGCGCTACGTCTCATACCTCCCTTCCCTTGATGTCGGAGACCAATTCACCCCCTACACCTACACGCTGGGGCAGGGCGGCCTCACTCCGCAGAGCTCGGGCCACACCCTCACCTACAATTCGCAGCACGGCTTCTCGGTTTCCTGGCACCCGCTGCAGGCGGGCGACTATATGGTCGCCGACATCCTCACCGACCTGCGCAACCAGACAAACTACTCCTCCACGACCGTGCACGTGGGCACGCAGCCAACCTTCACCCCGCTCCAGCAGGCCGACCTCTCGAAGAAGTGGGAGTGCGGCCAGATAGAAGAGGGGATGAGGGTCCAGCGCCTCATGGTCCTCGACTTCACCAGCGGCTGCCGCTTCGAGGACATCGTGGGGAACGCGACCTGCGAACCCACCTATGACTCCGTAGCATCCAACCTGTTCATCAGCCTGCCCGCGCGCTTCGAGACCTACAAGTTCTTCGCCTCGCGCATGAACGATTCCGCATTCTGGCTCTTCAGCTCCACTGCGGGCGACGACCCCGTCTACTGCGCGCTTGCAGGCGGGGGCCGTCCGTCCATACAGGTCTACCGCGACCTCTACCATTCCGTCGGGGATTCGGGCAGCGACCTTGACGAGCAGCGCACGGATGCAGCCTGCGTGCTGGGCGAGTGGGAAAGCACCGCGGCTGGCATGAACGTCAACGTAATAGACAGCAGCCACGTCGAAATCACGATAAGCAATTACACCGTGAGCGGCACCTACACGATTGAGAACAGCACGCTCCACGTCAGCTCCACCGGAATGGAGTTCACGTTCTATTACCTCTGCAGCGACCACAAGTTCGTGCTCTACGACATGGCGAACTCGCCGGCAATTGTGCTCAACAAGCCCGGCCACCCGCTTCCGGCCGCTCCGAACGACCCGGTTGTTGCGAGCGGGCAGCAGCCGCCTCCGCAGGCGAGCGTCCCGCCGGAGCTCGTGGGCACATGGGCCAACCCAATAGCGGGCGTGGTGCTGTTCCTCAGCGACACGGGCTTCTTCACCCTCACGGACGGCAGCTATTACTACTACGGGACATACACTGCCGATGGGAGCACGCTCACCCTGAGCACTGGCGGAACAATCCTCAGCTACACCTATGAGCTTTCGGACGGGACGCTCACGGTTACGGGCAACGGCCAGACTATGACCTTCATGAAGATGTCCTAGAACAAGACGGGGCGGGCTTACCGCCCTTTTTCCCGAACCGCGAACCCTACTGCCCTTTTTTCTTTATTACCGCAATCGAGCCCAGCTCAACTCCCTGCTCGTCCACGCCGCCCATGTAGGGCTCAATCTCCTTGCGCATCTCCTTCTCGCGCTCCATGAGCTGGTGCCTCTTCCTCTCCTGCCACTGCTTCTCGCGCTCCTCGCTCCTCTCGTCCCTCTCCTTCTCGCGGAGCGTCTTTATCTCATTTTTCGCCTCGTCTATCCCCCTCTTTATCTGCCCTATTTCCGCCTCGAAGGCGCGAATCTCGTCCTCGACGAGCCGCAATTTCCGCTCGAGCGCCTCAACCGCGCCCGCCTTCTCGAGGTATTTGTCGATGACGCGCATCTCCTTCATCATGTCGCGCTCCTTCTGGAGCGTGGTCGCCTCAGTTGCTATCCTGAACTCAAGCCTCTCCTTCCTCCTCCTCAGCTCGCGCGCGTTTATCCCGGTCTCCCTCATCTTGTCTTCCACTTGCGCACGGAGAGTCCTAGCGTCGTAAATCTTCTGCTTCTGCTTTCCCGCGACCTCCTTTAGCCTGGCGAAGAAATCTTCCTTCCGCTTCTCCGCGGCCTCCATAGGGTCTGCCGTTGCGGGTTGTTCAACCTGCGCCGTCTGTTCCTCTTCCAACCAATGCACCTAACGCACTGCAAATAGCAATGTCCAGTGAACAGGTAGTTAGGCTGGCAAGGTATTTAAACAATAGGGCATCAGACCTCTCCGATGGTGCAGATGGGCGGGAAGGGCCAGTCAGCCACAGAATTCCTCACGACCTACGGCTGGGCAGTCCTCATCATGGTTATAATACTCGCCGTCCTCTTCACGCTGGGCATCTTCAACCCATCCCAGACGCAGCCGAACGTCTGCATGTTACAACCGGGCTTCTCCTGCTACTCATTCAAGGTTGGAAACGGGACCGGAAGCCTCGAATTGGATTTTGGGCAGGCGACAGGCGATTCCATCGTAGTCAACAGCATCTCCTGCTCCCAGAACGAATCCATTTTCCCATCCTCGGCCGGCTTCAACACAATAATCATCCCATCAGGAGAGCATAGATGGCTCACAGGAGGGGATTCAAACAACTCCTTGAACTGCACGGGCGAATCCAACAACGACCTCAGCGCCGTGGCCTCAGCGTTTGGAGAAAGGTACAGGGGAAGGATATGCATCAGCTACGAGGAGCAGGAGACCCACGTAAGCAGGATTATCTGCGGAGACATAAGCGCTAAGCTGGAGCCCGCCAGTGCGCCCCAACTAGGAAGTAACCGGCCTCCACCCGGAGCGATACCCATCTTTGCCTGCCCCTTCGTGATTGGCGCGCCAGGCTATTATTACCTGAACAACAGCCTCGGCCCATATGGCGGCACCTGCATAACCGTAACCGAAGAAGGCAGCAATTCAATCCTGAACTGCTACGGCCTGAACATAACAGGCTCGGGCACGAACCCGATCAGCGGGATATACCTAACCTATGCGAGCGGGGTGACGGTGGAGAACTGCAATGTGAGCAACTTTTACTATGACATCAGCCTGTCCCATTCTGACCACAACACAATCCGTGCCAATAGGGCAGCCTTGGGCGAAATAGGCATCTACCTAAACCCCCAGGACAGCAATAACGCCATTGACCGCAACACCGTCACCTTGAACAACTGGGCCGGCGT
>CAIXRF010000032.1 GCA_903921825.1 uncultured Microcaldota archaeon
AGTCCCTCTTCTCGGGTTTGCCGAATCTCTCGCCGGAATCCCATTCTCTTCCAGCATCGCCATCCTCAACATCGCCGCACCCTCAATCATAGGCGCATTTCTCTGCATAAGGGAAAAGGCATTTTCCGAGCTGAAGCTGCCAGAAGACGCTAAATCCTTCCTCCTCGCCAACTGGCACTGGCTCGCCCTGCTTGCAATAATGCTCCTGGCATTCTGGATAAGGTCGCTCAGCAGCCAGCCCTATATCTACGAGACCGACCCATACTTCTACCTCAGGGCAACGCAGTTCATAGCCCAAGACGGTTCAATTCCGAGCGAGGACAATCTCGCATGGTACCCGAACGCCTACACCCACAGGGAAAGGCCGCTCACGAGCTACCTCACTGCAGAGTGGTACCTGCTCGCAAATGCCGGGGCAGCCTTTGACAAGGAAGCGCTCTACACTGCCGCAGCCCCGTATCCCCCTCTGCTCGCCGCGCTTGCTGCCTTCATGATTTTCGCAATCGTATACTCCATTTGGGGTGAGTGCTGGGGGCTGATCGCAGCCGCGCTTTTCGCATTCACACCAGTGACAGCCATAAAGTTCGCAGCAGGGGTCGTGGAGCAACAGCCCTGGGGGGTTTTCGCACTCCTCTTCTTCGTCGCAGCCTACTGCTTTTACCTGAAGAAGGGCGGGCGCCCGCACGCCGTCCTGGCATCGCTCGCGCTCCTCGCCGCTGTCCTCGGCTCAAAGCAGGATGTCTTTGCGATTTTCGTGTTCGCCGCCTTCCTCTCCCTCCAGTCCTTGCGCGACTTCCTCTCAGGGAAGATGAAGATGGAGTTCCTGGCTGAGAACGCAATAATCGCGGCTGGCGGCCTGATGGGCGTGGCGCTCATGCTCCCCTACCATTCACAAGGAATTACGGGAGCCGGCCTTCTGGTCGCGGCAATGGGCTTCAGCGCATTGCTTTTCGGATTAGCAAGATTCGACAACGTCCCCTCCAGGCGCTTGTATTATCCGCTCGCGCTCGCAGCCATCACATTTCTAGCCCTGGTTCTCACTCCGGCTGGCCCTTCGCTGGCGCGCACTGCAAGCGACTACGCATTCGGGGGCCTCTTATCCGAAATTCCCGTAGAGGAGCAGGCATCCAGCAATGACATCGGCCTGCAGCTGGGCACGATTGGCGGCTTCAGCCTCCCCATCCTGATTCTGGCAATGTCCGCGACCCTGCTTGCCTTTGCCGTCATAAGCATGGACTCAAAGGTGCGGCTGCTACTGCTTGTGCTTCTCCCGCTCGCGCTGCTCGGGTACATGCAGGGAAAGTTCCTCCTGCATCTCGCAACGATTCTTTCAATCGCCCTTGCTGCGCTTCTTGGCGAGGTGGAGGCGTATGCGCGCCCCGCAGCCAAAAAGAAGGAGAGCGCGGTGCTATCCTTCTCTATTGACATGGGGAGCGGAGAGGCGGAAGCAAAAGGCGAGGAGAAGCAGTCCTACGCGAAGTATGCGCCGCTGCTTGTTCTCGCAATCGGCGTCCTCGCAGTTGCAGCGCAGGCCCTGCCAGCCCTATCTGACGTTTCTGCGGGCTTCTCCGGCAGCTACGCTTCTGAAAGCGGCGGCTGGAACTGCACGAAGCTGGCGGACGACGGGAAATTCCTGTCCTCCAGCCTGCTCTGCTCAAAGATTGCGCCCGACTGGACCGCTGCCCTTGGCTGGCTCGCGGAGAACGGCGGAAACTCGTCCGTGCTTGCCTGGTGGGACTACGGCCACTGGATAAACTACATGGGGCAGAGCCCGACGCAGATTCGCGGCGACCTCGCATTCCCGGAAATGATTTCACAGGTCGCGGTCCTGTACACTTCCGGGACGCCGCAGGATCTAATCGGATACATGCGCGAGAAGCACATCCGCTACGTGCTTTTCGATTCGGGCTTGATTCCGGGATGGGATGCGATCTCATATGTCTCCTGCCAGAAGCGCAACAAGACAACGGGGCCGTTCGACCCGGCGAAGACCAGCGCATGCGAGCAGGAGCTTGCCTTAGAGTACATGTACGTTCCCCTGGAAGGCCGGTCTGAAAGCGACCTCTGCGAGGTCAATGGTACGGTTGCGCTTCGCGCCCGCTCCTCATTCAACCGCACCTATTGCCTTCTTAACCCAGAGGCAGGCGCCGAAAATGCCACCGTCCTGCCGGTCTTCTTCGAGAACGGCACGCG
>CAIXRF010000033.1 GCA_903921825.1 uncultured Microcaldota archaeon
GGTAGGGCGGGCGTCGTTCCATGCGAAGCATACCACTCAAGGAAAGCGGGATCAGTCAGCTCGGCAACCGCCCCCATTTCACCAATCACATAGAAATAAGGCCGGGCTGCGTCTGTGCCGATGGCTCTGATGAACGCGGAGGTCTTGAAAACCCGCTCGTCGGTGAGCGCTGCGACTCCCTTAGTCTGGCATATCGCCCAGAAGTACGGTCTGGCTGCGTCTGGGCCCAGGGATTTGGCGAAGCTAAGAACTCGTTCGTGTGTAAGGTCTGCGACTGCATGCGTCTCGCCTATCGCATGGAAGTACTGTGTGGCTGCGTCATTGCCGATGGCTTTGATGGATTCGGAGGTCTTGAAGACCCTTTCATCAGTTAGCTCTGCGACTGCATGCGTCTCGCCTATCGCATAGAAGTACCGTCCGGCTGCGACTGAGCCTATGGAGTTGATGAAGTCCGAGGTTTTGAGCACTCTTTTGTCGCTTAGCTCGGCAACCGCCTTTGTCTCCCAGATAGCCCTGAAGTACCAGTAGGCTCCGTCGCCGCCAAGGGATTTGGCGAAAGCGAGGACTTTAGGGTCAGTTAGCTCTGCGACTGCTTTCGTTTCGCCAATTGCCAGGAAGTAAAAGCTTGCTGCGACCGGGTCGATTGATTTGACAAATTCAGAGGTCATGAGCACTCTCTCATCTATAAGTTCTGCAACCGCCCTAGTGTTTTCAATTGCCTTGAAGTACTGGGAGGCTGCCTCGCTGCCGATAGATCTGGCGAAATCGAGAATTCTGGCTAGTTTGTCCGCCCTTTCCGCATCTGTCTTATAATTCTTGTCCAGGAAGGAAACGAGTACTCGTTGTGGATCCTCGCTGCAGCGCAGCTCCCCAAGCTGCTTCACCATCTCGTCCAGCTTGGGCTGCTTGGCTTTCGGCTCAGCCTTCTGTTGCATTGGAGGTGCAGGGTACATTCCAACCGTCTATATCCGCTCAAAAGGAGAATAATAAGCTGGCGGTAAGCCAGGTGCTGAGCTTAATCCCGCAGCGCCTCGATGATTTTTCTCGCAGCCTTTCCCACTTCTTCCTTCTTCTCAGGCACGCAGGCGACTATGAGTTTCCTCCTCCCTTGCTCAGCCTGCTCTGCCGCCCTCACAATTTCGGAGATTTCCCTCAGCGGAACTTCGCTCCCCCTGCGCGAGACGCGCACTTTCGTCTCCTGCTTGTTGTATTGAGGTGCGAAATCGACAATAAGCTCGTCTGGAGACGCTTTCGCCCCCTCAGCGACCTCCTTCTCAAGCTTCTCAACGAACTTCCCATCGTTGAGCTTCGCCTTCAGTTCAGGGCTGAGCTCATAGGCGCTCATCTCAACAGCGCGCTTGAGCAGCTTCCTCTCGCGCAGCCGTTTTACGAGCTTGCCTGCCCTGCCGTTCGCCGAAAGCGCAAGCAAAAGCTCCTCGTCATTCATTTCCGCAATCTGCCTTGCCGCAATCGTTTTGTCCGAGATGGCTGTTTCGCACGCCTTCCTGAGCATCGCGCTCGCAATCCTCACCGCGTGGTGGTAATAGACCGAGGAAAACATCAGGAAGCGGGCGATAAGCATTGACTCCGCAGCCTCAAGCCCGCCGTGCTCCACAACGGCCTCTCCCTTCCCGTTCATCCTGATTGTGTGGATGAGCCTGCCGTAGTCTATCACGCCATAGGCAACGCCGGTGTAGTGCGAATCCCTCAGCAGATAGTCCATCCTGTCCGCGCCCAAGTCGAAGGTGATGAGCTCGCCAACGCCCTTGCCGAAGAAGATGTTCTTCAGCTCAGGGAGCGAGAACCCGCCCTTCTTCACGGCATCCGCAATCTCCCCGCTCTTCACCTTTTCCCAGCCGAGCTCCTCATGCCCTTTCCCGATGTGCTGCTGCAAAATCCACTCGGACTCGTGCGAGAAGGCGCCATGCCCCACGTCGTGAAGCAGCGCCGCGGCCCGAAGCAGCTTCTCCTCCTCTCCCTTGACCTCGGCGCTTTCCGCCATCTCGCCAGCAAGGTGCATCGTGCCGATTGAGTGCTCGAACCGGGTGTGGTTCGCGCCGGGGTAGATGAGGTCGGACATGCCAACCTGTTTCAGTCGGCGGAGGCGCTGCATGGGCTGCGTGTCGAGCAGGGAAAGCTCAAAATCGGAGAAGTGCACGTTGCCGTGCACCGAATCCTTAACGACGTTCATAAGAATCACGCGAGCGCATATGCGCCCTTCCGCTTCTCAATCAGCTCGCCGTGCTCCCTCATCAGCTCGAGGGCGACGCGGCAGGCGACCTCGCTCATGCCGAGCGCGCCGCACACCTCCGACTCCGTGGCCTCGCGCTTCACGTTCAGAAGCATCCTTATCCGGTTGTTCCACATGTCGTAGAACTTCCTCTGCGCGATATAATATTTGCTGTCGAAGCCGCGGGTGCCCATTATCTCGCCGGCCTTTATTTCAGGTTCGAGCTTCTCTGAGGCGAGCTTCGCCTCCGCCTCGTTCGCGATTATGATGTAGCCGTATTTCCCCAGATGCTCATCCCACCGTAGGCTCTGCTCCGAGGTCTGCTGCGGCTTCGCAGGCTCGTCCTTCTTCCTGAGGAGGCCATAGACTGCGTTGCTTATGTTGTAGACGCCAGTCTGCGCATACTGCTTGCCCCTGTAGATGGAAACGAAGCCCTTCCTCTCCATGCCGTCAAGAATCCTCGCCTCCTCCTCGGAAAGCAGCTTCTGCACGCGGGAAGGTATCCGCTGCTCATACTTTATGCCGTCAAGCTTCTTCAGGACGCGCAACTCATTCGGCGAAAGCAGCGGCGCTTCCGCTGCTGCGGGCTTGGTTTCGGCTGGGTGCGCGGGCGCCTTCACAAGCACTTCGGTGTTCACCAGCGTGTAGATTCCGGGCTTAACTTCAACGAGCTCAAGCCGGTCGCCTTCCTTTATCCCTGCGAACTCCTTCGGCACGACAATAACGAGGTTCTCGCCCTGCCTCAGCACCTTCACGTCCATAAAACCAGCAAAGGGGTTTGCACGGCAGTATTTAATAGCCTACTTCCTCTCCTGCATCATGCGCGTCAGCCTGTCGAGCTTCTTGTCGATAATCTCCAACTCCTCCTTGTGGGGCTTCGCATGGTGCGACTCGACGAAGTAGGCGGCTACGTTGGCGGTCAGGATTGCGAGCAGGCCGATTCCCACGAGGATGAGGTAGCCTCCGATCATCCTTCCGGGAACGGACACGGGGAAGACGGGCATGGCCGTGGTCGCGACCGTGGCTGCTGACCACCAGAGCGCGTCCTCATAGGTCGCCAAGCCCTGCACTGCATTTTTCTCGTAGGAATATTCGAGCGCTGCGCACAGCCCGATAGATAGGAAGGTGAATGCAAGGTAGTGGTAGAACTTGTGCCTGTAGAAGGAGGCGGAAAGCTTGTCAAGCCCGGCGAACACGAGCGGGATGTAGGCGGTCACGCGCACTATCCTGACGAGCCGCTCGAACCGCGCAATCCTCAGCAGCGGCGCGAGGAATGCCTCCTGCTCGAACGGCGTGAAGAGCAGCGCGACGGGCGACAGCACGATGAGGCCGTCTATCACCGCGTCGAGCGTCCTGTTCCTCAGGTAATAGGAAATGCTGGGCGCGCAGTAAAGCTTAAGGCTGAAATCTGCTACGAATGCTGCCCATATGAGCCAGTCTACAGCCGCAATGGCGGTCTTCTCCAGCTGCGGGAGGTCCACGAGGCTCTCGATGGCAAAGAGGATGACCGCGACGACGGCTAGGATTATCATCCTTTCGTCCTTGAATATCCTTGCGTGCAGCTCAGTCAACGCCTTCTTTCCCGTCGCCATGATCTCACCTTTTTCCCTGATTCTTCTCGAACACAACGCCGCCCGGCTTCCTCTCGCAGAACACCTGCGCCTGGAACCTGCAAACCTTCGCAGTTTCGCTCAGCCATTCGTCCGGCGGCAGGCCGGCCTTCCAGCATATCTGGGCGAGGAACTCTTCCGCGCCCCATTCCTGCTCAACCGGAACCTGCGGCAGCAGGAGGCCGGAGCAGGAGCGGGACTCAATCGTCAGCCCGTCCCTTCCGACTTTCACTTCTTTCACGATTTCCCTCGGGTCCTTGCAGATTATCCTCTCCGGAAGCGTGAGCACGCTCACCTCAATCACCAGCTTTTCCAGCTCCTCGGATTCCAGCGGTGGGAAGCGCGGGTCCTCTGTTGCGGCGGAGATGGCTGCATCGATGACAGCGGAAGCGAGCGGGTAGACTGGGTATGGATAGCCGATGCAGCCGCGCAGCTCCCTGTTCGGCATGGTTTCGAGCGTGACGAACACTCCCCGCTTCTCGAGGAGGTTGGGGGTCGCGTCCCTCGGCGAGATGCGCTCGCCCTGCTTCAGGTAGGACGTTATCGCCCTGCGCGCGAGCGCCACCAAGTACTTCCCGTCTCTTTCGCTGAGCATGCGAACAGTTAAATAAGCTTCTGCTTAAAATGTGTTTGCTGATTTTCGGAAAAGTTTCTGTCAAGCACTGTTTCTGCGCCTTCGGGCGGAGGGAGTCGTTATGCCTTGTTCTGCGAAGTTAGGAAGTTGGGCGCTGCTCGCGCTGGTTCTCATGGCGCAGCTGCAAGCTGCGGCGGGAAGCGACGGCAGGAACATGCCCACGGATTATTACGCGTTCTGGGAAGGGAAGGACCTGTCGGAGCTCACGTGCCTCAGCAACCTGCCCCTGCTCCAGCTCAATAAGGCTTATGGAATGGACGAGCTGACGGGAACGATTGCAGGAAAGGAGGCATCCGCGGAGTTCGACACTTCGCTGCGCCATGCGCGCGAGGCGGGATATGAGCTGGAATACGCGAAGGGCAATTCGACGTTCTACTGCCCAATATTCGGCTATGCCATGCCGCTCTACACGTCGCAGGGCATCGCCCTTTTTGATACGTGCATGGTCACCATGCCTCCGGGCTTCTACTCCGGCATGGAAATGGTGGCAGAACTAACAGCTTGCGAGGGGATGGAGCATTCACAGAGGGCGATAACCCTTTCGAGCCATGCGGCGAATGATGCGCGGGCGGTTGCGCTCGGGAGGCTTGATGAGCTGCGCATGATGGGCGCAGGCTGCCTGGGCTATTCCGGCGCGGGGAGGGCGGCTTACGATCAGGCCAGCAAGCTTGCAGCGTTGGACTCGCCGCCGCTTGATGCGCCGATTGAGTGGCACTACGAGAACCAGACCCAGAGGCATGCTGCTGCGCTCATCGAGGCATACGACGTCGAGTGTGCGTTCGAGAATGGGAGCGCGCGCTTCAACGACGCGGATGCGTTTCCGAAGTCCATCGCACTGATGGTTGGCGGGAACGAGAACCTCGTGACCGGCTGGATTGCCGCCGACGCGCGGATAAGCGACGCGATAACCAACATGTGGGGCGAATACAACGCTTCGCATCTTGCGTATCATTCGGAGAAGCAGGCGGCGGAGGCCAGATACAGCGCGCTAAAAGACGACGGCTATCCCCTCATCGACTCCGCGCTTGTTTCGCGGCTTGCGGATGCAGCGCCTGGCGAATTCTACGGTGTGGAGGACGCGGGCCCGCCTGCAGAAAGACTGGAAGGCGCGCATGCGAACCTGAGCGCGGCAGAAGCGCTGTTTTTCGGCTCCGAGCTTTCCCGCGCGTCTGGGCAAGAATGCTACCTCTCCTACGCAATAAACATGCTCAACGACGCGCGCACGCACATCGAGGACGCGAATGGAAGCATGGCGGAGATTGAGGATGAAGTGGGCGGGATGACGCAGAGCGCGTCCGAGGCATGCGATTCGCGGCTGAATGAGGTTGCGGCGCTCATCGCAGGGTATAGCACCAATTCTTCCGCCGCCGCGATGGTGAAGCAGCAGGCGCAGGGCGAGCTCGAAACGGAGAGGGGGCTTCTCGCCTCCGCGCCGCAGCTCAGAACGGGCGAGAAGCTAGTGAGGTATGCAAATGTTCTCGAGCTTGCCGCCTCCACGAAGTTGCTCCTTTCGGACGAGAACCGCAGCATTGCCGAGAGAAGGGGCGACGCGAACGCTTCCCTGCAGCATCTCTGCGGCTTGGCGGAACGCGCCGAATCCGACGGGCTTGATGTCGAGCCGGAGAAGGAGTTCTGCATATCAGCAGCCGAGCGCCTCGCGCTCGGGACGCCCGAGGACTTCTTTTCCATCAAACTGGAATCGGAGAAGCTTGCGGATGGAATCTATGACAAGGCGCGCATGAGGTTTGGCTACCTTGATGCGAGAATCACGGACCTGCGTGAGGTAGCGTCGGCAATAAGGGCATACGCATCGGTGCTGCAGGGTGCCGGGGCGTTCAGCGACCAATGCGCAGAGCTCGAATCGCTTGACAGGGACTATTGCGGTGGCGGCGGGCTGGAACCGGAAAAGGCGCTCGGCCATTACCGAGAGATTGAGTCGCACATCCTCTCGCTGGAAGCGGAATTCGAAACTGCGAAGGCGCAGCTCGTAAAGGAGATGATGGAGAAGACGGCGAAGGTTGAGGAGGTGGCCGGAGCGCAGGCCGTGGTGGATGAGCCATCCAATGAGTCCGTGCGCATCATGCTCTCAAACCCGTTGCCATTCGGGACGAACTCCTCGATATCCATCTCCGTGCCCATAGGCGGAGCAGCGAGCGCCTGCACGCTCTCCCCGGCTTCGAGGAGCGGTGAGATATTCGCTGCTGCGCTTAATGGCGACAGCGCCGAGCTGGCATTCAGTTCGGTAGCCGCAGGCGGGAGCTACGAGGCGGACTTCGAGGGCGAATGCGCGCCCGTAGTAATCTCGGAGGGCGGAGCGGTGACGAAAATACTTTCCCTTTCTCCGGAGGCGCTTGATGCCGAGACCACCCTGAAGCTCAGGGCGAAAAGGGACGTAGAGCAGCTGCAGGTCGCTGTGCGCATCATAGGTGCGCCACCAGAGATTTCCGGAGATGCGGATGGTGCGCTCCTCGAAAGCGCGCGCGCTGCGGGCAGCGGGAGCGCTGAGGCCATCCTCTCGCAGGTCAGTGAAGGTGCCCTCTCCGTCACCCTGCGCTATTCAGTCCCCGACCCTTATTCCATCGAGTCAGGCGCGCACGAGGTCGAGAACGTGACCAACAGGACTTCCCGCGTCACCTTCACCGTCACGGCAACATCGAACGGCCTTGAGCTGGCGGACGTGCCAGTGCAGGTGCCGCTCTACAATGCGAG
Organism: uncultured Microcaldota archaeon; assembly: GCA_903921825.1. GTDB lineage: Archaea > Micrarchaeota > Micrarchaeia > Burarchaeales > Fermentimicrarchaeaceae > CAIXRF01. Next base: position 7,184 of record CAIXRF010000033.1, read on the forward strand.
CGTCCGCCAGGCAGACATTATCATAAGGCCGCTTGGAAGCGCGAAGATAGGGAGCTTCTCTGCCGCGGCGATGCCGGGCGGGACGCTGGTTTCCTGGAAGGTGAAAAGGCTCGCGGCGGGCGGGAGCGAGGCCTTCGAGCTCGCTTACGAGTTTGACGACGTGGAAGGCTATGCGCGCTCCCTACTTGCGCAGGCGCACGAGAGGCTTGATGGCCTGGAAAGCGCGCTCGGCAGCAACGCGCTGGAAAAGCTGCGTGCGAAACTTTCCGAGGCGGAGCAGCTCGTTGGCGAGGGGAAGTTCAACGATGCGATAGCCACGCTGCAGGATTTGAATTCGATGATGGATGCCGCGTTCAGCGATGCGCAGAAGGCGGCGGAGGAGTCCTCCTCGTTCGGCTCGCGCCTTGCGGAATTCGGCGTGCAAAAGGACGAAACCGCATCCATTTCCTCCAAGCTTGGCGCGGCAGGCTTCGACGCGCAGGCAGAAATGCTGGATTCGGCAATTTCAAAAGCGGATGGGCTTGCGCGCCGCGCCAGCACGCGCGCGGAGAACGGGGATTATGCCGGGGCAGGCAGCCTTCTCACGGACGCGGATGATGAACTGGACGGGAAGGCAGAGGAAGCGGTCTCCTCCGCAATCTCCTCGCTAGCGGGCAACTGCTCGGGCGAATCGCTCTCGAACGCGAGGCGCGCCCTTTCCGCAGGAAATCTCGAGGCCGCGATAACTTACGCCGCGGAGGCGAAGGCAGGGCTGGATGCCGCGCAGAAGGAGGCGGATGATGCGCGCTCGCAGCTTGCCGCAGGCCTTGACCTGCAGGTGGCCGGATTTGACTCGCTCAAGCGCCGCGCCAACTCCTCCTTTGGCTCCTTCGCCCTCGCCACGACGCTCACCGTGGGCAGGGCTGCACAGGATTCGGAGGTGAAGCAGCTTTCGAACCAGACGCTCGGCAGCGAGCTTTCCGGCGCAAAGGCGGAACTAGAGTCGCTCTCCGCCTTCTTCTCCGCATTCCGTTCCGGAGACAAGAAAGCATTCATCCTGAAGCATGAGGCGGATGCGGAAGGAGTTGCAGAACGGCTTGAGGCGCTTAACCGCACGATTTCGCTCGCGGATTCCGCAACCCTCAGTTACAAGGAGGCTGCCGAATCTTCCCGCGACGAGGCAGGAAGCAGGCTCGAGCAGGTGAAGAAGATTGCGCCGACATCGGAACAGTACTCCGGCGTCATCGCCAACCTGACCAGTGCGCTCGGAATGGCGGACTCCGCGCTTTTGGAGAAAAGGTATGCGGACGCGCTCGTGCTCTCGGAGAGGGCGAACGCCGGCTGCGCGAACCTGCTATCCGCGGTTTCCGAAGTTGAGCAGACAAACGGCGGAGGGACTCCGCTCTGGCTTTTTGCCCTTCCTCTCCTCGGCTTCGCCGCCCTTGGTTTCCTCTACTTCAGGAAAAAGCCGGAGCAGAAGGGGCCGCGCATAATCAGGAGGCTCTAGAACGCGCGGTGCGTGCACAGGTGGCCGAACTCGCAGAGTGCGCACTTCCCCGGCTCGCCGCAGGCGAGCTCCCTTCTCTCGAACTCGCCGCGCATGAGCGCATCGAATCTGCGCAGCCTCGGAAGAAGGCGGGCCTCTTCGAAGGGCACGGGCTCGCCCGCATGGAGCCCCCCTTCGGCAATAACGTAGTAAAGCTCCATGCCGGAGAAAACTGCCAGCCCCTTTCCCCCGCCCTTGAACCGCACCTCGCCATCCCTGAGCGCCTTGCAGTAGGAGAGGAGCTGGCACTCATACTTACCTGCAAAGGCACCGCCGCCCCTCCCGAACTTCAAATCAACCACGAAGACCTTCCGCCCCTCCTTCATGAGCTTGTCTATCCTTCCGGAGAAGACAGTGCCCCTGTGCTCGAAGCGGACGCGCACGGACTCGCTCGGCAGCTCTACGGAGGTTTTCTCATCGCGCAGGCTATCCAGCAGTTCCTTCTCGCTGACCTCCTTGTAGGGCTTCTTCGCGTCCTCCCGGGCGGAGAGCGCATGCTGCCTGGTGCCCTCGGCTACGCACGGCCTGAACCGCGGCCTCGCGCCATCAATCAGCGAATGCACGAGCTTGAGCTCGCAGAAGCCCATGTCCGCGAACTTTGAAATAGGGACAGTAAGCATGTTCTCAGACGAGAAGCTCCAGCCTTTCCCCTATTTTTCTGAAGCGTGCGTCCCCTCCAACGCGCTCAAGCCTCATCATGAGGTCCTCAATCTGGTCGAGTTTCATGCTGCTGACGTCCATTTTCATCGGAATCACCGGCTTGAGCTGGCCGGGTTCCGCTTTTAAAGAAGGAGAAGCAGGGGTAATTTCCAGTGTTAATTAGGATCAGGGCTCTGCTGTGAAGTCGTCCGAGCCCACGATTTCCGTGATGGCTGTCTCATCCGTCCCCAGCGCGCCCTTTCCGACGTATACTATGGACGAGGAGTATATTATGCGGTAGACGCCGTTGAACTCCTCGACCTCGCCCTTCATCATCCGCAGGTATTTGGCGAGCGCCTGCGGTGAAATCTTCGTTTCCTTCTGTATCTCGTTGAACGTCTTCGCCCCGGGCCTGAGGCAGTTCCTTACCATCTGCTTCACGTCCTCGTCCGAGACGACGCCGTCCTCTATCGCCAGCTGGAGCTTCTCGTGGATTGCGTCAACCCTCCGCGCAATCTCCTCGCGGTTCAGCGCTCCGCCGTTCTTTATCTCGCGGAGCTCCCTGATGATGTGCTGCGCGCTGTCCTTCTGCGTGCCGTCCATCCGTCTCACCTGCGCAGAGAGCTCTTCGAGCTTTTTCGCGACGCCGTCGCCGCCGTTATGCTCGGTTCTCGCCCCAAGCAGGAAGTCCAAAAAACCCATAATGAAGTCGCCTGGGTTGGCATTTTGCTGCCACAAATTTATAAACATCACGCATTTTCCCCCGCCGGAAGCCGTCGAACGCACTTCCCCTATTCGTCCGAGGTGCGGGCTGCGCACTTTAAAAAGCCTGTGAGGAAAAACCAGATTCCGCAAATTCACATCACGCGCCTGGTCCGCGCGTGTTCACGCACAAGCGGGATGGAGGGGGTATGAAGCATGGAGCTTCCAATTCTAGAAGTAGAGCGGTTCGTCCGCGAAGCAGGGGCTCAGAGGATTACAGAGGCGGCAGGAAGGAAGATGGCCCGCCTGCTTGAGCAGAGGGCAGAGCTGATTATCGAGAAGGCTAAGATGGTTGCGCATTACGCGGGGAGAAAGACCATCACCCGCGAGGACATACTTCTTGCTTTGGAGTTCGCCTGATTCGGCGGCGCAGGGCAAGCGGCTTATTTCCCGATTTTCTTGATTGAGGTGGCGTCGGGATTGCCACAGCCCTCCGTCCAGTAAATGCTGGTTGCATCGAGCGAGATGCCGGTCGGGCAGTAAAGTCCGCTTGCGTATATCTTCTCCGTCCCGCTCACTATCGGGAATCTCTTTACCGTGCCAGTGCCAGAATACTTTTCGGTAAGGTAAATGTAGCCATCGGCCGGAAGGAAACTGCAGGCGTTGGTCAGCCCGCTCGCAATAGTTGCCGGGCTTCCTCCCGAAAGAGGATATGCTGCAATCGTGCTGCATTCGCTCGCATACCCAACGTAGAGGTTCTGGGAATCCGCAGCCAGATTCTTCGGGGTTGTCACGCTCGCAAAAACATCCGGCGTGCAGTCATCCGCGCAATCGAGAGGAATCCGCACAACCCGGTTCATCCACGTCTCTGAGACGTATGCGTATGGCGGCTGGACCGCGATTCCGAAGAAACCGTTCAGGCCGCTCTTGATTATTTCAACACTTCCTTCGCCAGCAGGCACCCGCACCAGTTCCCCGTAAGGCCAACTTGTGGTGTGCGTGAAGTAAATATACCCGCCATCGAGCACTATCTGCTCGTATGGCTGGCTGTAGCCGTTCGCTAGCGGAGTCGGGGAGCCCCCGGTTTTTGGCAGCCTGTCGATCTTCCCCGCACCCCATTCCGAAAAGTAAATGTTCGAGGCGTCGAGCACCAGCATTTGAGGATGGTCTATTCCGCTCGTCAGGATGGTCCTCTCTCCAGGCGTCTTTGGGACTTTGCCTATGTCCATGGCGCCCAATGGGTAGCTGTAATACACGGAATCGTCATCGACAGCGGTATACATCGCCCAAAAGCCGCTTGCAAGGACTATCGGCTCTGAAGGAGTGGGAGTCGGTGTAGGGGTCGCAGCTGGTGGCGTTTCTTCAGGTGTGGGCGTCGGACTCGGCGTCGGCGTCACGGTTGGCGTCTCTTCGGGCGTCGGAGTCTCAGTAGGCGTTGGCGTTTCTGTGGGTGCAGGGGTAGCGGTTGAAGTGGTGGTCGGTGCGGGGGTAGCCGCTGGACCGGGCTCCGGCCTTGCGGAAATATCTCCCTGCACAGTATGGGAGACGCCCGTGCCGTACTCGCTGTATGCGAACACTATTTTCCCACGGTAGTAGCCGCCGGTGAAGGGCTGGCCGTTCTCGTTCAGGCACTGCAGGCCCTCGACAACGACTTTGTGCCTGCCGTTTTCGATGCTGAGCGGCGTAATCGCCTCCGGCGTGACGTTGTTCTCCTTGCTGCACGCGATTGCGTTGAGCGTTATCTTTCTCCCAGTGGATTGGCCCATGTCAAGGGTGAGCCTGCTTTCGTTGTCGACCTTAAAGGAATAGCAGGTGAAGCCCGGAGGAAGTATGCAGGTCTCGGGTGTGGAGGAGTTCGGATTGAAGATGCCCAGGAAGAACAGGACGGCAACCACCACGACTACTATCAGGAGCGCCCATCCGTAGGTCATGAGGAATTCCATGGCAGACTGGCCGTGAGCCAGTCTGACAGGCTGTTGCCCCGCAGGGGCAACTTGCATTGCGGATTGGCCACGCCTGCTTTTCATTAGTACCACCGTTAGGGTTTAGCAAATGTCTGCTTAAAAATAGTTAGGCTCTAGTCTGCAAGCCTGATGTCTTCTTCCGTGACTGTCTTCCTGCCCGCGTGCTTCGCGAGCTTCGCAGCCTTCGCGGCGATGCGGTTCGCGGCATCCTCGAGCACGTCCCTGAGCGCGGAGGCTGCCTGCGGCGAGACACGCTCCGCTCCTGCCTTCCTTATGAGTCTCTCGATTGCAGCGACAGGGAGCTCGGACATGGAAACCTACTCCTCTTCCTCCTCCTCTTCCTCTGCGTCTTCCTCGTCCCAGTCCTCTTCTTCTTCCTCTTCCTCGTCCTCGTCAAACATTCGGGTTTCACCTCACTGAAAGTGCGTGTGTTATTCTGAACCTGGTTAATAATACTTATGGTGTTTCAAAGCCCGACTCTCCTTCCTTTCTCCACCTTTTCCGCTCCCTTGAGAAGGTCCGCCAACTCATTCCCCTTCCTTCGCCTCTTAACGATAGGTAAATAAATTCCGTCCATTCTAATCATCCATCAATGGGACCGATAAAAGCGGTGCACATCCTGCTTTTGGGTGGGCTGCTAATTGTCTTGGCAATTATACTTATAACTTCAGTAGTGCTCACGTCGCCGCGCAATCAGCAGGAATCCGCCAAACACAGCCCGGTCGCAATGACGGGAAGCATCATGTGCTGGGCAGGGATATTCGTAATTCTCGCGGGAATGATTCTTTTAATTGTGCAAAGACCGAAACCAGCAGCGGAAACCAATGTATCGGGCGCTGGAGTCAAGCGCCAGAAAATCGAAAAGCATGGGCACGCTTTAGCGCAGGCAGGAATGGGCAGGAAAATAAAACTGGCGCTCACTGTGGTTGTCTTCTTCGCTGCCCTCGCCATTGTCCTTCTCGCCGGTGCCATCATTTTGCCCACTCTGCTTGGACCCGAAACAAGCGCCGGTTCCGCAGCAATGACCATTCTCCCATTGCTGGTGGTTTTGTCGCTCATAATCGGGGGCTTGGCTAACCTAGTAACCAATGGACTATGCTTATATGAGATAGCAGCACGGTCAAGGAACGAAAGATTATGGAGGATAGCGTGGAGTCTTCTCTTAGTGCTCGCCGTATTCCTTGGCGTATTCGGCTTGTTGATTTCGGGCGGGTATTTCTTCCTGGGAAGAAAATCTCTCATGCTCTCGAATTAGCTTAAACTAAGAACGCCTTACCTTTCTCCACTTTCTCCGCTCCCTTGAACATTTCCGGGTGCAGCGTATGCACGGGAAAGACGCGTTTCGCGCCAATCTCCCCAATCATCCGGAATATCTCGCTCCTGGGGGCGTGGCCGGAGGCATGGAACTGGTGCCGGGGCATGTGGAAGCGATTGGTCCAGTTGGAGAGCACCCTGTCGAGCTCCCCGCTCATCGGGTCCTCCTCGAACGCCTCGCTCATGGAGTGGATGCACGCCCCATTCTCTGGCCGCAGGTCCACCAGCTCCGCAAGGTAATAGATGTCCAGCTCCAGGATTATTCCCTTCTGGTTCTCCCTCACATAATCCGAAGTCACCGCATCCTTCAGGAATGGCTCCATCCACGGGTCCTCGCGCAGGAGCTGGCGGTCGTAAATTTTGATTCGCTTGTCGCGCAGGGGGTCCGGCAGCCTCAGCTTCTCGTCGCACTGCAAGGTCTGCAAAAGGTGCGCGGTCTTCGGCGAGATGATTAACTCCCTGTTGGTCTTCCCTGCAATCTCGTAAAAGGTCCTGAACCTGTCCAAATCCTTCGGGTACCTCATCGCCATCAGAAGGCCCTTCGTTTCTTTTGCGGCCTTCAGCGATTCGGAATAGACTTTTTCCTCCGAATAATCCGCCCTCTTCTCCTCCGGAAGGACTCTCGTCCCCTCGATGATTAGTGCAACCGGATCGAACGACTTTGCCTTCTCGATGAATTCCTTTGTCATATCCGCGCTCGGCCCATGCATCCTGATGTCCCCAGTATAGGCGACGGCGCCGCAGGAGGTTTCGATTATGTAGCCGTAGGCGCCGGGGACGGAATGGTCCACATGAATCGGGTGGAGCGTTACTCCTCCAATCTCGAACTTCTTCCCGCTCCTGAAAGGCTCGACGGGGCTCTCCGCTGAGTAGAGTTTGTCTTTCTTTTTCGACGTGGCCTGCCATGAGTCCAGAATCAGCTTCGTGCATTCGCCAAGGTGGATTGGAATCTCCGGGTGCAGGTACTCCAGGTGCGCCACGTGGTCGAAATGCGCGTGCGAAATGAACACGCCGTCGAATTCGGGCTCTGAAAATGCCATGTCGGTGGGCTCGAGCGCCTTGCGGTTGTACAAGCCTTTTAGTTTGGGCATCAGGTCTAATGCGAAGTAGTCCCTCAGGCCGAAGCGGTCCCTTGGGGAGAGGTAGGCCTCGGGGATGAAGTATTCGTCAAGCAAAGAAAAGGACTGGCCGAAGTCAAGGAAGATGCGGGCGTCCTTGTCTTCCAGCAGAATCTTGTTGCCTCCAATCTCGGATACGCCGCCGTAGAAAGTGAGGGAAACCACAGTAAGGGAGTTAGCGGAAGCGGCTTAAATAAGCTTCTACCCGGGATATGCCGCGTCCGCTAAGCCCTGTCAAGATAAAAAATAAGTGGCGGCAATCTCAGCCGCCTGTTAAATGCTGGTTTCAGTACCTGGCTGGCCTGTGCTTCTGGAAGCAGTCACGGCAATATACCGGCTTGCCCTCAGTCGGCTTGAAAGGCACTTGGCATGGCTGTTTGCAGTCAAAGCATACTGCGTCGTGCATTTCGCGCGGGCCGCCGCCGCCGTAGCCGCCCCTTCCTCTTCCTTCTCCTCTATCTTCGTATCCCATTTCTTCTCACCTAATTTTTTTTCTCGTGGCGCCGCGCTCTTCTTTACCGCCTAAAACCAGCGATCGAACGAACTACCCGTCGCCTACTGAGAGTAATAAGCGCAGGAGAGGGTTATAAACATAACCCCCTAAGAGGCCATTATTCACGGCTGCGAAGCCATGGGAACGCCTATTTCAGCTTGAAGATGCGCCTGATGCGCGTGAGGAGCGCGGCGACTTGCAGCCTCATCCAGTCCAAGCCGCTCACCGCCTTCCTGCTTGCTGCTGCCTGCGCCTCGAGCTTTTTGCGCAGCTCCTCCTTGCGCTTCAAATATTCAAGTCCGCGCGCCTTCCGCTCCTCGCGCTCCCTTTCTTCAAGTGTGGGGGGCCTGCGGATGCGCCTCCTCTCGGGCGGAGGCGCGGCTGCCTTCTTCTCGTCGGCGAGATGCCCGCGGAAGAGCTTCTCACCCTTCGCGAGCTCCTCTTCGCGCACACGCTCCTCAAGGGCGCGGTCGCGCAATTCGGCTGCCTTTGACTGGAGGTGGAACTCGTCCCTGCGGACTTCCGAGGGGGTGAGGTGCTCCCTGCTCTTCGCACGCATCGCGTGCTCTTCGAGCGCAAGCCCCATCTCGGGCTTGTGGGCGGGAACGGATTCCTTGGGAGTTTCGAGCTTATCCCGCTCGGTGCGCGCCTCTTCCTTCTTGCCCTCGCGGACCGCCTCGGAGGCGACGCGCGTGAGCTCGCCCTGCACGACCTCTTTGGTGACGGCCTTTTTGGCTTCCGGCTTGATGCTCTTCTCGTGCGCCTCCTCCTTCTCCGCTTCCTTGAGCTCCTCCTCGAGCTGGCGCTTCTTCTCCCTCTCCGTCTCACCCATGGTTAGCGTTTGGACGGAAACCAATAAAAAGAAAGGCGATGGTAATCGCCCCATGGCAAACGTGAAAGTGCTGCTGCTCGAAGGCGGCACTAAGAAGCCGCGAAGCGTCGTGCTTAAGACCGCGCAGAAACTCGCGAAGAAGCCCGGCTCGGTCGTGTGGGTGGACGTGCAGGGGCAGGACAGGGAGGCGATGCGCAAGGTCGCACATGCGTTCGGCCTCCACCACCTCGCAGTCGAGGATTCGCTGAACGAGAGGCAGAGGAGCAAGGTGGAGGAATACGACAATTTCGTCTTCATCGTGTCCAAAGCCTTCCAGGCCGACTGCTCGGAAACGACGCAGCTTTGCCTCTTCCTCGGCGAGAAATTCATAGTGAGCGCCCACTCGAAGGAGATTGCGGGCGTGGACAGGACGATGGAGGAGATTGAGGGCAACCCGGCGCTCATGTCAAGGGGCGCGGACTACATCGCCTACATGCTCATAGACGGAATAGTTGACGACATATTCCCGCACCTCGACGAGCTTGAGGACCAGACCGAAGAGGTCGAGGACGCGATGCTCGCGTCGCAGCAGGACGAAGTGACGAAGATGCTCGGCCGGCTGTCGGAACTGAAGAAGAAGAACCTCTGCATACGGAAGCTCGCGTGGCCCATGCGCGACGTCCTGACCGTGCTCGCAAGGAGGGACTACGAATACGTGAAGCCGGAGCACGCGCCCTATTTCCGCGACGTCTACGACCACATGCTGAGGATTGTGGACATAACGGAGATGAACAGGGAGCTGCTCGCCGCCACTATGGAGGCTTACCTCGCGCTCATCTCGAACAACCTGAACCTCGCGATGAAGAAGCTCACCGCGCTTGCCGCGATATTCGCCGTGCCCGTGCTCATCGCAGGCATCTACGGGATGAACTTCAAGGTGATGCCGGAGCTTGATTTCCCCTACGGCTACTATATTGCGCTTGGGGAGATGCTACTGACTTCCGGGCTGATGGTCGTCTACTTCAAGATGAAAAAGTGGATATGAGCTAGCCGCCACGGACGGTCATGTACATATCCAGCACGTCCTTGGCGATTCCGACCGCCCTGCCCATCATCTCGAGCGCGTCCCTCACCTGCGCGTCCCTGCCCTCGCGCCTCGCGAACTCGAAGAACACGTCCTCGTCATCGTGCGTTATCCCACGCTGCAGCCTTATGAACTGGTTCGCGCGCCGCACGACATCCCACGGCTTGCCCTCGTTGCGCACCGCGTTGAATAGCGCCTCCGCGCCCACGTGCGGCTCGGCCATCGCGGCTTTGATGAACTTCGCGATGGACCATGTCGTGCCCTTCGCACGCGTGAAGTATTTCGAGTTCTGCAGCGCAATTGCGAGCGCCTCATCCACCACGATGGCCTGGTTCGCCTCCAGTTCCAGCGCAAGGCGCCTCGCGAACAGTAACTTCCCCTGCTCCGCCGCAGCCTCGGTTGCCGGCAGGCCGCCTGCAGTGGCGGCTTCCTGGACGAAAGCCCCGGTCTTTTCAGTGAGGTCGCGGACGACGTCGCGGAACTCGTCCGCCTTCTGGTATTCGCGGTAGTTCTGCTCGTACGTCTGCTCGGATGAATTGTGTTCGAACTCCCTGCGCAGCTGGGCCACCTTAATGCCCAGTTCCCCCTTATCCGTTGGGAACTTCCTGTCGTAGGCCTCCATTACTATCTTCAGAACCTCTGCCTTCTGCCTACCAAAGCTCTTTCCTGCGAGGCGGCCCGCCAGGTAGCCGGAGATGAGTTTCTTTTCCTCTTCGGTCTCGTCGCGCGCGATCTCCTTGGCGTAATATGTGCCGGACTGGCGCGTGATGGTGTGCGCCCCATTGTGCACCAGGCGGTCGAACGCCTCCTGCCTCCCCATCGTGTTGTAGTCCCTCTTGCGCATCGCATCGAGGAACCTCGGGCCATACCTGTCCCTGAGCCTGTCTACGATGACCGTGTGCTCCCTGTATTTGACCTCGAGCTCGAACCGCACGTGGAACAGGGTGTCGCTGAACGAGATTGCCTTGCCGTTCCCGTTCGCCCATTCCTTCCTCGCCTTGTCCCTTGCCTCCAGGTAGATGTGCTCGTAGAGCTTCTTGCCGAGCGATTCGAAGTTGTTCAGGCACACTGCCTCGATGAGCGCGGAGTGCGCCACTAGGACGGAAACTATGCGGCCATCCTTGAGCTTCTGGGTTATGACCTTCGTGTAGAACTCGACGGGACCGGGCCTCTCGCCCTTCCTTGCCCTGTCGATGTCCTTCTCAGCATCAAGCGGGTGCTTCTCGGAAACCTCCGCCAGTAGCGTCGTAGCGGGGTTTATCGTCAGGTTCGCTGGCGAGTCCGCCTTTATCGCCTTTGCGATGGTGAGGAAGGTGCCTGGCGTGGCCGGCTTCACGACCAGCTCGCCGCCCCAGACCTTTAGAACATGCCTCCGCTCAGGAGCCACCCCCCGCCTGTGCTCGAGCACTCCTGCGGAAATGAGTTGGGAGGTCAGCGATGCGCGCGCCTTCCCCACGAACGCGTCAGTGTATTCAATAACCTCGGGCGTGCGCACTGAGATGCGGGCATGCTCCTGCTTCGCTGCCTTGCGCGCCTTGTATGCGGCGCTGAGTATCTCGTCGAAGCTGAAATGCCTCTTTTCCGTCTCGTCAAGCCCGGAATCCCGCTCACATTCCGTCCTCGCGGCATTTATCCTGGAGAGAAGCCGATTTACGTCGCCCTCATTCAGGACGCGCGCGCCAGTCCTGTCCAGTATCTCATGGGGATGGACGTTCTCCGGATCGAAGAAGAACCAGTTGCCGTCCGCGTCCCTGGCGCTCGTAATCTTCCCATCGCGGAACTTGAATATGTTCTTCTTCGAATCCGCGACCTGCGCGAGCGTAAGGGCATTCGTCGTTTCATCCCTCTCGTAGACTGCGGTCTCGTCGAAAGGGCTTATCACCAGGACGAATTTCTTCGAGAACTTCACTTCGCTCCCGTCCGGCGCGCTGACGAGGTAAATCTTCTTCCCTTCGGCATTCGTGGTCATCTCGTAGCCCAAATGGGTGAAGTGATTCCTGAAGCCGGCGATGCGCATCTCGGGCTTGGAAACGGGCGCGGTTTCTCCTAGGCGCTCCTTCGCCCTCTGCAGGTCAAGGTTTATCTTTTCCATGTCGAGGCTGATCATCTCGCCCTTGTCCTTCACGCCCTCTCCGTCTTCCCGGCCGCCCTTCAGCAGCGCCTTCCTTTCCGCGAGGAGGTAGTCCCGCATCTTCGTCGGCTCCGTGTAGCAGTGGAATTCGTCGAGCTTCTCCTCGAGCTGCGCTATCGCGGCTTCGCGCTCCACCTGCGGGGTGCGCGGCTCCTCGAGAATCCTGCGGAACTCGCGCGTGTCGTGCTCCAGCGCGCGCGGCAGGTAATTGTACTGGAGTACGAACTCCAGCTTGCTGAGGAACTTCTCACAATCAACGAGCGCATCCAGCTGCCTCAGCTCGAGGCTCGCACGCGCAAGCTCCTTCTTGACGTAGTCCGTCTCGCGAGCCTGCAGCCTCAGCTCGAGGTTCGGTATGGTCTCGGTGCGGAGGTGCTCCGCGGCTCCCTCGCGCGAAGAAAAGTCTATTATCAGCCTGTCAAGCTGCGGGGCGAGCTCTTCGGGCTTCCCCTTCAGCCGCTTGCGCAGCACAGAGGCCTCGTCCTCAAGTATGTGCGCAAGGAATGGCGAACTCCCCTCAATCTTCTTCTTCAGCGCGCCAAGCTCGTCGTTCGCCTTCGACAGACATCTGCGGGCTTCGGTTGTGTCGCCCTGGCCGAGCGCCGCCCTCATCGCCTGCCCCACGCTGCTAGAAGCCTTGGTCACAGGAGGTTTTTCCTCCTTTTTTTCCACCTTGGTCGTCTCGCGGGGCATGGCGAAAATTACCCATTCCAAGTATATAAAACAGCCATTTTTAAATCCAGGAATGCAAAGGGGTGGCGATGAAAAGGGAGACGGGGGAAGGGGTTGCGTTCGCGCTGGCAGTCATAGTCCTGCTGGCGTGCGCGGTGGCATCCTACCACTCGCTGGGAGGCGTGAAGTGGTTCATTGACGACAAGGACCCGCAGTCCTACGTCGCCGTAGTCCTCCTCATGGTCGCGTTCCAGCTAATCTTCTTCTTCGTTGGCGAGATGAGGCCGAGGCCCGATGCCCATGGCGCGGCCGCCGCGCTCGCGCTGTATGCGCTTGCTGCTGCGGTGTTCGCCTTCCTCCCGCTTGAGATGTCGCTGGGCTTCTGGTACGTGAGAATGGACCTGCTGGCGCTCGCATTCTTCTTCGTGGGCTCCATCGCGCTGGTATTCGGGTCGGAAACGCTGTGGAGGCTGAGGTGGCTTGCGCTTTACTCGCTGCTTGCGTGCCCGCTGCTCGCCGCGCCGGCCATCTCCCTTGAGCCAGCGCTCACGGGCGCTACGGCTGATGCGGCGCAGGGCTTCGCCTCGGTGCTTGGCTTGCCCGTGCAGAGGGCGCCGGGCAACATCCTCACGACGCCGCTGAGCGACACTGCGATAACGATAGCGCCGGCATGCGCCGCGCTCGCGGCTACCCTTTCCCTCATCGCATTCCTCCTGCCTCTTGCCTACCTGCTCAAAGGAAATGCGTGGAAGCGGCTGGGCTGGCTCGTGGCGGGAACCGTTCTCATCATCGTTCTCAACTTCGTCCGCATCTTCACCGTGATATACCTATGGCAGTCGAACGGGATAGGGAGCGCACTCTCGTTCTTCCAGTCCTTCGGCGGGAACGTGCTCTTCAACCTCGCAATCCTCGCGATGATACTTTCCTTCCCGCTCTTCGGGCTCGGGCTGCCGCGGATTAGGGGCACTTCCATAGTCAGCGGCAGGCTCAACAGGGCCTGGAAGGAATTCGCCGCGGACGCGAGGTCGCTAGGGCAGCCGCAGGTTGCGGCGCTCGCGGTCTTCATCATCGCGGCGGGCGGGTTCAGCCTCCTCGATGGGAAGGTTGCGGACTACTCGTGGCTGCAGCAATACGAGGGCGCGAATTTCAGCGCGGAGCAGGCAAATCCCGCTGAGCTGCCCTATCCTGATGAGTGGGATTTCCTGGGTTCGCAGACCGGCTTCAGCGAGAACTACACAGTCACGCGGATGGTGTTCGACTTGAACGACACGCAGATACAGGCTGCGGTCTTCTCCTCGGGAAACAGGACGACGCTGGACTTCAGCGCAGAGGATGAGCTCAGCGCTGAGGGCTACTACATCGAGGGGGTGCAGAAGGCGCAACTCGGGAAGGGCATCGGTGCTGAGATAGTCGCATACTCCAAGGAAGGGAAGAATTACTCGACGCTTTACTGGACGCAGCCCGCGAAAATGGGCGGCAAATCCACCTACGCGGCCTTCCTCTTCACGGTCGCGGACCCGGCGAGGAACGAGAGTTCGTGGCTCACGGAGTCGGGAAGGCGCTTCGTTTCCCAGCTCGGGCCTTAAACCAGCTTCTTTCCGCACACCGGGCACTTTTTCGTCCCAGCAGCCACGCTCATCCCGCACCTGGGGCAAACCGACTGCGCTCCACCCGGCCTGACGTATGAGTGCATGCGCCATGCGATGAGAGCAGACGCAATGAGCGCGAGAAGCAGGATGGCGGCGCCCGCGGCGATTATATAAGGCGTGTAATCCGGCGGCTTCGCAGGCGTTATGCGGATGATGTGGAAGGCGATGTTGTTGCTTTCGTTCGACTCGGCAACAGTTTTCCAGGAATCGGCGAAAAAGGAGACCTCCCGGGTCGGCCCGGTCGCGTTCCAGGAGAACGTAACGTTCACTGAGGAGTTCGCGGGAAGCGAATCCACTGCCTTCTCCTGCACAAAGCCGGAGTGGATGTCCTCCGGGTTGTCATTGTCCTTGAAGCGCACGGAGAAATTGGATGCCGTGGTGTTCCCGATGTTCCTCACGGTCACGATGAAGCCCACGCTGGTGCCCTCATTGACGTTCCAGCTCAGATTCTCCGGAACAATCCAAATCTCGCTCCCGTTTATGTAGAGGTCGGGGTTTTTGTCGGTCGTGATGTTTATTCCATAGAGGTAGAAGTTGCGGTCGCCGGAACTCCCCCCGAAGCAATCATCGCTGTAATACACCCGGATGGTGTGCGTGCCGGAAAGCGTTGCGTTGTAGGTGTAGTTGCTTCTCGTGAGCTTCTTGTCGCTCACGTCCGTGTCCCGGAAGGTGAGCGAACCGCGCTGCGCCCCGTCAATGTAAAGTTCCGCAGTGCAGACGGGCGGGTTTGCGCACGAGCCCCATGCTACGCAGCCTGCGGTTATGTTTATCGTATAGTTGCCGCCCGCCAGGTCTGGAGTGGTCCATTCAAGGTAGTCGCCGCTTCCGCAAAGGTCCACCAATGTGGCATTCTGGGAAGGCCTGCAGAACGTGCCGCCGTCCGTCTGCACGCCCTGCGAGCAGCCGGGGATGCCTGTCGCGTCGCAATATGGGGAGCCCCTGTAGCAGCACCAGAGGTGGCAGCAGGTGAAGTTGGTGGAGTCGCCTATGAAGACGGTCTCGTTATCTGCCGCAAACGAGAGGCCTGCAAACAGGATGACTGCAAACAAAATCATTGTGCGCATATCATCAACCACGGGGCGGCTTGTAGCCGCGCATCAGTAGCGAATTGCCAACGACGGAAACGGAGCTGAATGCCATCGCAGCCCCGGCAACCATCGGGTTCAGCAGGAAGCCCATGGACGGATAGAGGACGCCTGCAGCAACCGGAATCATGACTATATTGTAGAAGAATGCCCAGAATAGGTTTTGCCTTATCTTCCCAAGTGTGTAGCGCGAAAGGTCGATGGCAGTGAGGACGTCGCGCAGGTCGTCCTTTATGAGAACGATGCTGCCAGTCTCGAGGGCAACGTCCGTGCCGCTCCCTATCGCAATCCCCACGTCTGCCTGCGCGAGCGCGGGCGCATCATTTATGCCGTCGCCGACCATCGCAACCTTCTTCCCCTGCGCCTGCAGCTCTTTCACTTTCTCCGCCTTTTCCTCGGGCAGGACGTTCGCAAGCACCATTCCAATTCCAAGCTGCCTTGCAATCGCCTTCGCCGTCCTCTCATTGTCGCCGGTTATCATATAGGCGTCCAGGCCAAGCCTCTTGAGTGCGGCAACCGCTTCCTTCGAATGCTCCTTCAGCGTATCCGCGACAGCGAGCGCACCCGCCATCTTCCCGCCAACTGCAACGAGCACAGCGGTTTTTCCCCCTGCCTCAAACTTCGTCAGGGCGGATTCTGCATTGCCGCTCACCGCCACTCCTTTCCTTTCCATCAGCTTCCTGTTGCCAACAAGAACGGCTTTTCCTCCAACTTTCGCCTCAACCCCCTGGCCGGGAATTGCCCTGAATGACGAGGCCTTCGCAATCCGTATCCTTCTTTTCTCGACAGCGTTCACTATCGCCTCGCCAAGCGGGTGCTCGGAGCCCTTCTCAGCGGATGCGGCGTATGAAAGCAACTCCTTCTCGCCAAGGGAGCCAAGCACCATGACATCCGTGAGCTCGGGCTTCCCCGTAGTGAGCGTCCCCGTCTTGTCAAGTATTATTGCATCAATCTTGCCCGCGGCTTCGAGCGCCTCGCCTCCCTTAATCAGGATTCCGTTCTCGGCGCCTTTCCCGGTCCCCACCATTATCGCACTCGGGGTCGCAAGCCCGAGTGCGCACGGGCAGGCGATAATCAATACCGAAACCAGGACGGATACGGCAAAATTCAGCGGGGCAACAAACTGCCAGAAGATGAACGCCGCTGCAGCAATCACGATGACAGCTGGGACGAAATAGGAGGCCGCCACGTCCGCAAGCTGCTGGATTGGCGCCTTGCTTCCCTGCGCTTCCTCGACGAGCCGTATGATTTGCGCAAGCGCCGTGTCCTTGCCCACCTTCGTTGCCTTCATTTTGAACGAGCCGAGCTTGTTCATCGTTGCGCCAATCACTTCGCTGCCTTTCCTCTTCGCAACTGGAATGCTCTCGCCCGTAATCATCGACTCGTCAACGTGCGACTCGCCTTCGGTTACAATCCCGTCAACGGGAATCCTTTCCCCGGGCCTTATCACAAGGATGTCGCCTGCGCGCACATCCTCAACAGCCACCTCAGCTTCCCTTCCGCGCCTCAAAATTTTTGCAGTCTTCGGCTGCAGCCCGATGAGCCGCTTCACCGCCTCGCTGGTCTTGCCCTTTCCCACCGCCTCCAAATATTTGCCAAGCAGGATGAACGTGATGATTACTGCTGCCGAGTCGTAGTAGGTGAGCGCGAGCCCGGCGCCCAAAATCTGCGGCGCGAAGGTGGCGGCAACGCTGTAGAGATACGCGGCGCTCGTGCCCATGGCAATGAGCGTGTCCATGTTCGCCGAGACGGATTTGAGGGCCGAGAGCGTTCCCTTATAGAAGCGCCAGCCCGCTATGAACTGCACGGGCGTTGCGAGAGCGAAAAGCAGCAGGTTAGTTGCCTGCGCATCCGCAATCCTCAGGCCGAAAATCTCTGGGAACGAGAGGACGAATATCGGGATGCTGAGCAGCAGGGCGAGCGCAAGCTCCCATTTCAGCCCGCTTATCTCCGCCTCATGCATATGCTGCCCATGACCTTCGGCCCCCAGCTCTTCGACGGGCTCCGCATCGTAGCCCGCGTCCCTGACTGCGCTGATGAGGTGGTGCGGGTCCATTCCGGCCTCGGCATCCACGTAGGCGCGGCCGCTCGCGTAATTCACGCTGGCGCCTGAAACGCCCTCCACCTTCCGCAGGCGCTTCTCAACCGTGCTCGCGCAGCCTACGCAGTCCATGCCGGAGACGCTGAGGATGATGCGCTTCTTTCCAGCCACGCGGGTAATAGCGCCGCAACCTCTTTATATATCTGCGGAGATATTTCGGCCATGCCGTGGATAGTGAATGCGAGTGGCCTGAGGGAGGAGTTCGATGCCGCGAAGGTCTACCGCACGTGCATGAGGGCGGGAGCGGAAAAGGAGATAGCGGAGAAGATTGCCGCGGAGGTCTCCTCGCGCGTGCGCGACGGGATGAGCACGAGGCGCATACTCAAGATGACGCTCCGCCTGCTCGAGAAGCTGGAGGAGCCGAACGTCGTCGCCAGGTATGACCTCAAGGGCGCAATCATGAGGCTAGGCCCTGCGGGCTTCCCGTTCGAAACCTTTTTGGGTGAGGTGCTCGAGGCCTACGGCTATTCCGTGAAGACCAGGCAGATAGTCCAGGGCGGGTGCATAACGCACGAGATTGACGTGATAGCGACGAAGGGCGGCAAGACGGCGATGATAGAATGCAAATACAGGAACGCGTCGGGCGACTACATCGGCGTCAAGGACGTGCTCTACACCTACGCGCGCTTCCTCGACCTCGTGGACGGCTGCAAAGCGGGGAAGTGCGAGAGGTTCGACGAGGTCTGGCTCGCGACGAACACTAAGTTCTCGACCGAGGTCGTCGCATACGCGCAGTGCAAGGGAATGACGCTGCTGGGCTGGAGGTATCCCAAGGGCGGGAGCCTTGAGGAGATGACTGAGGCGAAGAAACTCTACCCCATTACGATTTTGCGCGAACTGGATTCGCAGGCGCAGAGGCGCCTTTCCGCGGCGAACCTCGTGCTATGCAAGGACCTGGCTGACAAGGACGAGAGCGAGCTGAAGGAGATGACCGGCCTCTCCTCAAGGCAGCTCGCACGGCTTGTCGGCGAGGCGAGGCTCATACTGCAAAGGTGATTGCGGTTGCATGATGTCATAGTAGTAGGCGCGGGCCCGGGCGGCGCGAGCGCGGCGAGCGCGTGCGCATCGAAGGGGCTGAAGACGCTTCTCATTGACGAAGCCAGATTTCCGCGCTACAAGCTGTGCGGAGGCGGGATAAGTGAGGCAGCGAGGAAGCTGCTGGGCTTCAACATCCCGAAGAACATCATTGAGCGGGAGGTGAGCGCGTTCAGGCTCACGCGGCGCAACATGGCGTTCGAGTTCAGGCCGGGAAGGCGGCTCATCACGATGGTGCTTCGCGATGCATTTGATACTTTTCTTGCGGAGAAGGCAGTGGATGCGGGCGCGGATTTTAGCCAGGGCGAGCGGGCAACAGGCGTGAGGAGGGCGAGGGACGGCATGGAGGTCACCACCTCAAAGGCAGTAAGGAAGGCCCGCTGCGTCGTGGGCGCGGACGGGGTGAACAGCGTGCTTGCGCAGCATGTGCGCCCGGCATTCGGGAAGTTCGAGCTCGCGCTTGCTGTCGGCGCCGAGGTGCCCGCGCCAGCGAAATTCATGGAGGACGAGTTCGGCGACACGCTTGAGATAGAGGTTGGGAGCGTACACCAAGGCTACGGCTGGATATTCCCGAAGAGGCGCGTCCTCTCCTTCGGCTATGTCACTGTCCTCCCGTTTGCTTCGGGTCTCCGCCACACGCTTTCCGAATATATCAGGAAGCGCGGCTTCCACGGGAACTATGAGGTAACCGGCCACATGATTCCGATGCCCGGGAGGCTAAAGAAGTGCTGGGCGGACAGGCTGCTGCTCGTGGGCGACGCTGCGGGCTTCGTCGATCCTCTGCACGGCGAGGGAATAAGGTATGCCATCAAGTCCGGCAGGCTGGCGGCGGACGTGCTCGCGGAGGCGCTCGAGAGCGATGACCTTTCTGCGGAGGCGCTCGCGCGCTATGGGGCGCTCTGCCGCGAAGATTTTATGGACGACTTCAAGTGGGCAAGGAGGCTGTCGCGGATAATCTACCCCCCTTCGGGCCTGTTCTTCTGGCTCGCGGAGTGCAACCCGTCCGTGATTGAAAATTTTGTGGAAACGCTCTCTGGAGAAAATGAGTATGAGAAGTTCTTCAAGTGGTCCGCGCCGAGATTCCCGCTCTTCATGGCAACTGCGCTGGGCAAAAAGATAGTGAAAAAAACAGGCATCGCGGGCCGGCATTAAGGGCCTATTCCGGCTTTCTGAGCCAGTTCTGGCATTTCACACATGGCCCTGGTCTGCAGCTCTTAACCTTTGGCATACGTTCTTGCCACTTTTTTACGCCTTCGTGGCTGCAAAACAGTGTTTCCCCGCCGGCCCGCTGATGGCGGTTCGCGGGTCGAGGTCCGGAACCCCCTGTGGCGTTCAAAGCCACTTCCAGGCCCTCAGGCAGAGACTTTTTTAGCTTCTGCTTTCCCCCGGCCCGTTCACCTCCGCTACCCTTTGGAGTGCAGGTTGTATAAATACTTTTCGGTCTTCCGAGGAAGAATTTGATAAATAATAGGGTTATCCTGCCTCATTCATAATATCTTTTTCAAAAGGGCACATTTTGCAGGTATGGCCCTATGGCGTTGGGGTGGGCGCGCCTGGCGGGCAGCTGTAGAGCCACCCGCCTTCGGGGACGCTGCAGCCGGTTTGCGAGCTGCACTGGTTTCCGCCGCCATCGTTATTCAGGTTGGATGAATAGCACTGGAACCCTGGGCTTGCGCCTCTCACGTCGTTGTTCGATATGTTTCCGCCATTGCTGCCCGACCCGCCGTCAAGGTAAATACCGTATCCTGAAACTCCAGTCATGGTGTTCCCGGAAATCGTGAAGCCCTCTTCTTGTTCGGTATCGAAAATGCCTATTCCTGCGGCTGAGCTGGTTATTCTGTTGTTCGTAATCGTCCCTCCATGCACGGATAACGCAATCTGGCTCATGGAAGTAAATGTATTGTTGTCAATAGTGAGTGCGCTGTAGGAGCTTATTCCGGTGCCGGTGTTCCGTATGTCGCAGTTTCTTATCGTGGCGCCGGCGCCATAGCCCTGGCCATCGGACATTGCCTGCGTGCTGCCGCCGCCTCCCAGGTCCATCACATGGTTCTGGCAGTCAACTGTTATCCCGCTGCTGTTGAGGCAGAGGCAGGCATTGCCAAAACCCCCGCAGTAAGGCTCAGTGGTATGCGTGAAACTTGGGCTTAAGGTATAGCTGCCGGGGTAGTTTATCCAACCGCACCCGGTTATCGTGGTGCTGGTCGTGCAGCTATTGCCTAAGCAGTTCTGGCCGTCCGGGCAGCCGCAGTCAAAGCAGCAGCTCGAGGAATTTTCGCCGTAGCTGCACCTGTTGTCTCCGCACGGAGCCGACGGAGCAGCGCATGAGCCCTGCGCCCAGAAGCACAGATATGAATGGATGCTGCACGTGTTCGTGCTGTCATCATTGTTGGAGTCGGGGGGCTGCGCTGAAGACGCATAGCACTGAAACTCTTCGAGCTTGTTCCCGGAGAATCTGTTTCCCGTGCCGCTTACTACGATATTGGTAGTGCCGAAGTTGTTGTTCGTATAGTTGCTGTTTGAGCTGCCAATACTGCTGTCCGTGGCGCCGCTAACCGTTGTGCCCGTTACGATGTGGTTGGAGCCGGTAAGCGATATTGCCGTGCGAGTGCCCAGGACCTGGTTTTGCGCCATTTGGTTATTGTCCCCGTTTATCCCGAACCCATAGTATGCGCCATTCACAGTGTTGCCTGTGAGGCTGTTCCCATTTGAGGCGGACTCCACGGCGAAGCCCCAGTAGTCTGCAGTCGCGGTATTGCCAGTTAGGTTGTTGCCGCTGGATGAAGACAGATGGATGCCTATCCAGAAAGTGCGCGGCTTGCAGTTCTCAACAGTCACCCCGCTTACTCCGTTCAGAGATATTCCGGACTGGCCGCCATATTCGTTGGGGCCAATAATGAGGTGCCCTCCGCAGTCGAGCACCACGTTGCTCGCAGTTATCGTTATCCCGTTGCAGCTTCCGCATGCCACGTCGCCGCTTAGTGTCCAACTGCCTGAAGTTGTTATCGTACCACCGCAGCCGCTGCACACACCGCCCGTGCACGTGCCCGAGCAGCTGGCCACCGGGCAGCCGGCATTGCAGGTGATGCTGCTGCTGCATTGCGTCCCGGGGTAAGGCGAGCAGATGTTGCCGCCTCTGTCATTCTGCGCAGAGTTGCAGTAGATGCTGCCCGAATTGGACAGGCAGGCGGTGTTGCTACTGAAGTTATTGCCGCTGGAGCTGCTCGCGTAAATGCCATAATTGCTCTCGAAATTGGCGCTGTTGCCCGTTATGTTATTGTTGTTGGAGGAGTCCAGCCGTATGCCATATTGGCTGTTCGAGTCGAAGTTGTTGCTCATTATGCTGTTGCCGCTTGAACCGCCTAGGTAGATGGCTTCATAGTTACTCGAGCTGACCGTGTTGCCAGTGATAATATTGTTGTTGGAAGGCTCCAAGTCGATGCCGTAGTTGTTCGAGGTGGCTGTGTTGCCTGTGATGTGGTTATTGCGGCCGGAGGAGGAATATATCCCGATGCCCCTGTTGTTGGAGTTGACGTTGTTGCTGGTGATAACGTTGTTGCTGCTCGTGCCTAGCAGCTCAATGGCGCGGTCGAAGTTGCTCACGTTGCAGTTCTCAACTGTCACTCCGTTGATGTTGTTAGCGTATACGCCGACGCCGTTCCAGTTGCTGCTGGTGCTGAAACCGGTTAGGCTATGCCCCTGGCAGTTGAGGTTCACGTTGTTGGCCTGTATTGTCACGCCGTTCGCGCACGACATATCCCCACACAGCACGTAGTTGCCCGATGACGAGATAGTCGTGCCGCACTGGTATATCCCCGTCTCTCCGGATGGACCGGTGCATGGCGATGGCGTCGGAATGGGCGTGGGCGCACCGGGCGGGCAGCTCAGGAGCCAGCCGCCTACTGCAGCATCGCAGCCGCCCTCTGTGTTGCATGTATTGCCACTGTCGTTGTTCGGATATAACGCGACGTCGGTGCAGGAGAAGTCACGGGTATTGCCTGTCACTGTGTTGCCCGTGAAGTTGTTGTTGCTGGAGTCGGCTATGGTTATGCCATAGCTGCCGCCAGTTACTGTGTTGTTTCCGATGTAGTTGTACGAGGAGTAATCGTACCATAGTCCAATGCCGTTGCGGACTCCTGTCAAGATGTTGCCAGTCACCCGGTTGTGGTTTGCGCTTGACTCAAGCATTATGCCCCAGTTCATCATTGAGGAAATGGTGTTGCCCGTGATGTTGCTGTAGCTGGCGCCTTCGACGGCGATGGGGTAGTTGCCGCATGAAGTAAGCACGTTGTTCTGGATTACATTGTATTGGTCATGGACTGCAATTGCGGTGTCGAAGCCACTCATGGAACAGTTTTCAATGGTTGCGTGATTTCCATTCACAGTCAGGCCTGTGCCAACCCAGCTGCTGCCGCTGCTGATTCCAGTGAGGTTGTGGCCGCAGTTGAGGTGCACGTTGTCAGACTCTATTTTCGGGCCGTTCCCACAGGTCATGTCCCCGCACAGCACGTAGTTGCCCGGGGAAGTTATCCTTGCAGTGCATTGGTGTATCCCCGTCTCGCCGCCAGGGGGGG
This sequence comes from uncultured Microcaldota archaeon, assembly GCA_903921825.1. Lineage (GTDB taxonomy): Archaea > Micrarchaeota > Micrarchaeia > Burarchaeales > Fermentimicrarchaeaceae > CAIXRF01. The sequence continues at coordinate 30,078 of CAIXRF010000033.1, forward strand.
TGCACGGCGGAGGCGTCGGAACTGGCGTGGGCGCGCCGGACGGGCAGGTGTAAAGCCATCCGCCAGCCGAGACGTTGCAGCCGCTTTCGGTGTTGCACGTGTTGCCGAGGTCGTTGTTGGAGTACGAATCGCCATTACAGAAGAAGTCGCTTCCTCCGGTGTTGCCCGTTGCCGTATTGCCTGTGAAATTGTTGTAGTTGGCGGAGCCAAGGTAGAAGCCAGAATCGGAGTTGCCTGACGCGGTATTGCCTGTGAATATGTTATTGCTGGTGCTGCCATACCAGAGGGCGATGCCCTCATAGTTTGAATTTGCAGTATTATTCATGAAAATGTTGTCGTTGCTGGAGCCTTGCAAGATGATGCCGGCCCAGAAGTTGCTCACATTGCAGTTCTCAATCGTCGCTCCGTTGACGCTATTAAGGTAGATGCCTATGCTGCTTTGCGAAGTGCCGGTGATGCTGTGGCCATGGCAGTCAAGGGTGGAGTAGCTGCCGCCATTGAAATCTATGCAGTCGCTGCCAGCGGAGTTCAGGTCGCTGTCCAGGTAATAATAGGCGGGCGAGGAGATGTAATACGTGGAGGAGCAATCGGAGATGAGGATGGGCTGCAGCTGGATGGGCGGGCAGGTTGAGTGGCAGGTGATGCTGCTCGAGCACACGGTTCCGCCGTATGGCGTGCAGATGTTGCCGCCTCCGTCATTCTCGCCGGAGTCGCAGTACATGTTCTGATTCTGGTTCCAGCAGGCGGTGTTGCCGGTTAGGTTGTTGTCAGAAGAGGACTGCACAGTAAGCCCGATGTCGACATTCGAGTCGACGGTATTGTCCGTTAGATTGTTGTTGTTCGAGCCGTATATGTAGAAGCCTTCGTAGTTCGATGTGGCGCTGTTGTCCGTGATAGTGTCGTAGTTGGAATACTCCGAGTAGATGCCGACCCCGAAATTGGTCAGCGTGCAGTGCCTCACCGTTACTCCTGCAGTGCTTTGCAGATAGACGCCGGTGCCGCCCCATTGGTTGGTGCTGTTGATGGTGTGGTCGTAGCAGTCAAGTATGGAATTGTTGGCGCCTGGGGTTAGGGTTATGCAGCTACTGGTATCGGTGTCATTTAGGTCGCTGTCCAGATAATAGTAGCCGGGCTGGTCGTAAGTCTGCCCGCATTCTGTAATATTTATCGCTCCAGGCGGTGGAGTAGGGTATGGCGTTGGGCTTCCTACTGGCGTCGGGCTCCCTCCCGCCGTCGTAGTGGGCCTTGGCACCGGCGCAAACTCGAACTTCGCATTAATATCCCCGCACACTGTTCTGTTCACGTAAGTGTCCATTTCCGTATATTTGACGCACACTATTCCCTTGTATCTTCCACCAGACTGCGCATTCTCCGGGGAGAGGGACTGGTCATCTTCACCCATGCAGAAGACGCTGTTGTTGGAGTTGCCGCCCGTAACCCACCTGTGCTCACCTGAGGGGATGATAGTCCAGTTGTTGAGGTCCTGCAATGCTGCTGAAGAATTCTGTGAGCAGTAGATTGCAGTCACCATAACTGACTTGCCTGTTGCCTGGCCGAAGTCAAGCTCCAGGCTTCCCGTGCCATTGCCTACGCGGAAGGAGTAGGCGCTGAAGCCTGGAGTGAAGAAAAGAGTGTTAGTCTGAGCATTCTTGGGGTTGATGACGCCTACGTAGAATAGGACTGCCACCACGACTAAGAGAACAAGTAGTGCCCAGCCATAAGTCATCAAAAACTCCATGGCTGACTGTGCACGCAAAGCTCCTGCTCCCATGAATCTCTTCTCCTTCTTCGCCTTTTCTTATTTCTTTCCCTTTTTCTTTGGGGCAAGGCTCTTCCCGCATTTCGGGCAGAACGTGGAATCCGCGGGGATCTTCTCACTGCAGCTCGGGCAGATGACCAGCACTCTCTCGCCGCCAGACGGCTGCTGGCCCGCGCTCTGCGACATCCCCATCCCGATGGTAGGTATCATCGCGATACCGGCGCCCATCGCCGCCCCGCCCTGCGATTTCGCAAGCTCGCGGCTGGACTGGACGGCCATGTCCTTGGTGAGCACCATCTCGCTGCGGGCGCCGCTCTTTATGTAGAAGAGCCTCTCCTGCCACTCCTTCCATGAAGCCTCATCCTCGGGCCTCAGGCTCACCCCGGAAATCTTCAAATCGGTGAGCGAGATTCCGAAGCGGGAGAGCTGCGTGGCAATCTTCACCTTGACCTGCGCGCTCGTGTCATCCAATTTGGTGTAGACCTCGTCGAAGGGATATTGGGCGAGCACGTCCATGAAACGCTCGAGGAAGAAGCCGTTGAGGTAATCGCGTATCTCCTCCGCGCCGTAGCCGGGCTTCGTCCCCACGACGTTTATCACGAAGAGCTTCGGGTCCGCGACCTGGAACCAGAAGTCGCCGAAGGCGCGAACGCCGACCTGCACGAACTTCGGGACCTGCGGGTCGTTGGATATCTTGAGCATGATGGGCTGCGGCGTGCCGAACTTGCCCTTCACCTTCCTCGTGCTCACGAAGACGATTTTGCACTGGAAGGGCGACTTCCCGTAGACGAGCTTCAACGCCGAGGTCAGTAGGGGGAGGTTGGCCGTAGTGAGCGTCTGCCTCCCGGGAGGAAGCACGTCATATGCCTTCCCGTCGCGGTAGAAAACCGCCTTCTGGCTCTCGTCCACGATGAGCTGCGAGCCCCACTGGAACTCCTGGTTCGGGTGGGTGAATACAACTTCATCCTCAGTCTGCTGGTCCCACTTGATTACGTCAACCATCCAAAACACCTCACTCCAACTTGAGCACCACGTCCTTCCTCTGGTCGAACTTCTTGTCGAAGTCCATAACCGCGTCCTTCAGCTTCTTCACGAGCTTCGCCGCGCCCCCTCCGTCTTCCGCAACATCGTCGGCGAGCGCCTCCACGGCATCCTTCATCTTCGCCACGTCGGCGAAGAGCGCCTTGTCGAACTCGTACATCCGGTCCAGCGCGTCCTCGCGAATCTTCAGCGCGCTGAAGAAGCCGGCATAGCCGTAATCGGCAATCTCCACCTTGCTGGTAATCTTGTCCATCATCGCGGTGATTGCGTCCATCGCCTCGTAGGTTGCGGCCAGCTTGTTGTTCACTATGTCCTCGTAAACGGCATCGATATCGGAGTCGAGCACCTTCAGTTCCTCGGTAAGCCTCACCCTCAGGAGCTTGTCCGCCTCCCTGCGAATCTCCTTCCCCTTGTAGCCTGAAAACCCGGGAATGATGGTCTCGAGAGTTTCCAAAGCACCCAAGTTTGCCTTCACGGCCTCCCTGATGTCCTCCATCTCGCCACCTCACGCATGATTTCGTCTAACTTATTAATATCTTATTCTCTCAACGAACTCCTCGACCATCCGCACGGCGTTCAGCGCCCCGTTATCGCTGCTTCGTGCCGCATCCGCAAGGCGCCTGAGCTTCGCCCTGTGCTTCTCCTCTTCTGTCTTCAGCTTCTCCAGCGCGCCATTGAGCTCATTCAGCCTGTCGACAGGGAGCATCCTTCCCAGGCCCAGCTCGTGGCACATCCTCGCGTTGCTCTCCTGCTCGGGCTGCCCCTTGTCCGGGACGATGATTGCCGGCTTCTCCAGCAGGATGGCCTCCATGATGGAGGAATGGCCTGCGGGAATCACCAGGAAGTCCGCGGCAGCTGCATAGGGGGCGACTTCCGGCAGGAATTTCCTGAGCCTCAGATTCCCGACGTCGGCATCCGTCTTCACAAACATGCCCGCAATCATAAACTCGAACTCGGGCATCTTCTTCGCCGCCTTCACGACATCGCCAAGCAGGCCTGCCCTGAACTGCTGGCCCCCGAAAGTGACGAGCACTTTCGCCTTCCGCGAGCTCCATTTCGCCGGCTTCGGCCTCCCGAAGCACAGCTCGTTCATCGGGCCCATGAAAAACGTCTTCTTCTTCATCTCCAAATCCTTTGAGAGCAACGGCAGGCAGATGGTGTTCGGCGGGGTGAAATCGGGGATGAGCACCTGGTCCGAGAAGCTGTACGGAACGGAAAGCGGCATGTCCACCATCCGCCTCACCGCTTCGGCAGGCAGCTGCGCCTTCGAAAGAATCCTAAGCACCCTCAGCCTCCTGCTCCCAACAACAGGGAGGCGCGGAAGCTGGAACTCGCTCTGGTTCGTCACGTAAAAGGTCGGCAGCCCGGCGATGGAGCCGGCAATCACGGTTGAGAGCCGCGAGTCCGAGACGACCGCGTCCGCCCTCATCTGCCCTATCTTCCACCGCTCCCTCATATACGAGCGCATCAGATCCAGCGGTGTGTCATAGCTTCTGAGGATGCTGGAAACGAGGTTGAACCTCCCGCCCTTTCCCTTCATTTTTACCTCTGGGAAAGTTTCGAAAGTTTTCGCGCCCGCCTTCCTCATCACTTCGAGCGAAGGGCCGTAGCCCGCAAGCACGGTCTCGTGCCCAGCCCGCTCCAGCGCCTTACGCAGCGCAAGCACCCTTGCCGTATGCCCGAGTCCCTCTCCGCATGCGGAAACGAATACCTTCATGAGAAGCGCCTAGCGGTTTATCACCGCCATTCCGTCCTTCATCCCTTTCACGAAACGGTAGGCCTCCATCGCGGCGACCGCGCCCTGCCCTGCGGCGACGATTGCCTGCGGCGCGGAGCCCGTTATGTCCCCGCACGCGAAAATGCCCGGCACGTTGGTGCGCATCGCCGAATCCACCTTGATGTATGCCTTCTCGTCGGTTGCGACCCCTATCTTCTTCCCGAGCGCGGAGGCCGGCACGTTGCCGACGTAGACGAACAGGCCTTCAATCGGAAGCTCCTGCCTCGCCTTCGTGTTCACGTCCTCAAC
>CAIXRF010000034.1 GCA_903921825.1 uncultured Microcaldota archaeon
ATGGTTATCGGCGGAGCCGTCCTGATGGCCGGAAAAGTTACATACGACAAGGCCATCGCACCTGCAGCGGCGTGGCTAAGTGAGAGGTGGAGTGGGTGGAGGCAGGCGGGCAAGGCGAAGGCGCGCGAGGAGGCTGCTTCAGAAAAGCAGGACAGGCCCGACGAGCTGTCCGCCGCATTCGCCCGCAAGAACGGCAGGAACGGCGGCTGACAGATTATCTTCTTTCTCAGTATTCTTCCGGGGGGCTACGTATATCCGTGGAGCATAGGAGACGCTACCTTCTTTCGCCGTATTCTTCCAAGAACTGCATGTACCCGTGGAGCATCTTCGGTGTTATGCTCGGCCTTCTCGAGCTCATTATCTTCAGGAGATCCTGGTATGACAGCTCCCTTCTCTTGCCCGCAATCCTGCCACGGACAAGGCTCATCTTCGCCTCCTGGCACGCGGAGGCTATGTCCGCGCCGGAATAGCCGTCACTCTTGCTCGACAGCTCCTTGAAGCTGAAGCCCTCTGCCAGCGGAATGCCCTTCAGGTTGTTTTTGAATATCTCCGCGCGGCCTTCGAAGAGCGGCGGGTGGATAAACATTATCTTGTCGAAGCGGCCGGGCCTGAGGAGCGCGGTGTCGATTATGTCCGGCCTGTTGGTCGCGCCGATGAGCATCACGTTCTTCAGCTCCTTCACCCCGTCCATCTCGTTGAGGAGCTGCGCGACAATCTTCTCGCCACTGGGCGTTGTGGCTGCCAGCTCCCTTGAGGGCGCGATGGCGTCTATCTCGTCGATGAATATAATCGCTGGCGGGCTCTCCTTCGCGCGGTTAAATGCGTATTTAATCTGGCCCACGGCCCCCTCATAGCCCATCTTCAGCAGGTCGGCACCGCTGATGGAAAGGAATGTGGCCTTCAGCTCGTTGGCGGCCGCCTTCACTATCATGGTCTTTCCGCAGCCGGGCGGGCCGAAGAGCATCACACCTTTTATCGGCTCCACCTTGTACTCCTTCATCAGGTCCTCGTGGAGCAGGGGCAGCTCTATCGCCTCAAGGAGCGCGTCGCGCACGTCGTCAAGGCCCACAACGTCCTTCCAGGTGACCTCCTTCTCGGCCTTCTCCTTCTTCTCGGGCGCGGTCCTGCGCTCGAAGTCGAGCTGGAACCTGGTGAAGTCCTCCAGGGCCGCGATGCTGACGCTGGGCTTCACGGCCTCGAGCACCTCAAGGTAGTCGTTCATGGAAACCGGGATTACGCGGTCGGACTCCTCAGCGAGCTTCGCCGCCCGCCTTGCCGCCTCTGTGCAGACGTTCGCTATGTCCGCTCCGGAGTAGCGCTCGGTCTTCGCCGCGAGCTTGTCGAAGTCAACGTCGTCCGCGAGAGGCAGCCTCTTCGAGTGCACCTTGAATATCTGCTTCCTGCTCGCCTTGTCCGGCAGGGGCATGTAGACTATCTTGTCGAACCTGCCGGGCCTCAGGAGCGCGGGGTCGAGCTCATACGGCACGTTGGTCGCGCCGGCGATTATCACGCTCTTGTCGCTCTTGAACCCGTCCATCTCGGCGAGCATCACTGAGAGCAGCCTCGGGGCGACATCGTCCGCGGTGTAGCTGTCGCGCCGCTTGCCTATGGAGTCTATCTCATCGAAGAACAGGACGCATGGGGCCTGGGA
>CAIXRF010000035.1 GCA_903921825.1 uncultured Microcaldota archaeon
AACTGGAAGCGGCGGGCTGCGGAAAGCTATATATGCCCTTTGCGTGAATAGATACAAGGCCCGATTTCTTACGGGATGAATGATATGGCAGCGGAGGTAGCCGCTCTCGCGGAACAGCTCGAGGAATTCCTGAATGCCTACTATTCACAGAAGATAGCGCAGCTTGCCGAGGGTTATCCCTCCAAACGGAGCCTCGAGGTCGCCTACTCCGACCTCGAGAAGTTCTCGCCGCAGCTTGCGGACGAGCTTTTGGAAAGGCCGGACGTCATGCTGAAGCACGCGAGGCAGGCGCTCGCGCAGATGCCCGTGCAGGTAATGCCGGACGTGAAGTTCGAGCCCCACGTGCGCGTCCTCGGCCTTCCCTCCTCGAGCGAGGTGAGGGTCGAGAGCATAGGCGCTGCGCACATTGGCAAGCTCATCGCCGTGGACTGCATGGTGACGAAGCGTACGGAAATAAGGCCGAAAGTGAAGATTGCGCTGATGCGGTGCAGGCGCTGCGACAACATATACAAGATTCCGCTCGAGGCGGACACCATCCTTCCCGAGACTTGCGAGAACTGCAAGCAGCGCGCCCTGGTGCAGGACGAGGAGGAATCCACGTTCGTGGACCTGCAGAGGGCGGAGGCGCAGGAGCCGCTGGAGCAGCTGAGGGGAGGCGCGCCCGCGACCCGCGTGGAGCTCTGGATAGAGGACGACCTCGTAAACACCTTCTTCCCCGGGCAGCGCGTCCTTGTGACTGGCATACTCAGGATAAAGCCGCCCACCCCCGCGAAGGGGAAGAGCGTCTCAAAGTTCATCTACTCGAAATACATCGAAGTCCTCCACATCCAGAAGGTGGAGAAGGAGTTCGAGGAGGTCGACATCACCCAGGAGGACAGGAGGAAGATAACCACGCTCGCGAAGGACCCCGATGTCTACGCGAAGATAACGCGCTCCATCGCCCCCTCCATATACGGGCACGACGAGGTCAAGGAGGCGCTCGCGCTCCAGCTGTTCGGCGGGACCCCGGACAAGGAGACCGTTGACGGCGGGAGGATAAGGAACGACATACACATCCTGCTCATCGGCGACCCCGGGGCCGCGAAGACCCGCCTGCTGCAATACGTATGCAGGCTCGCGCCGAAGAGCGTCTACGTGGGCGGCAAGTCCGTGACCGGGACCGGATTAACGGCTTCGGCGGAAAAAGACGAGCTTGCCGAGGGCGGATGGACGCTCAAGGCGGGCGCGCTCGTGCTCGCATCAAACGGCATAGCCGGCGTCGACGAATTCGACAAGATAGACGACTCCGAGCGCGGCGCGATGCACGAGGTTATGGAGAGCGGCACGGTTTCCGTGGCGAAGGCGGGCATAGTCGCGCGCTTCAACGCGAAGACTTCCATCCTCGCCGCCGCGAACCCCAAGTACGGGAGGTTCGACCCGAACATGTATCCTGCGCAGCAGTTCGAGATTCCGCCAACGCTTCTCAGCAGGTTCGACCTGATATTCCCCATCCGCGACATCCTGGACGAGGAGCGGGACAAGAAGACCGCGGACCACATACTGCTCCAGCACATGCTCGGCGGGAAGAAGACAGTGGAGGTGCCGGGCGGCAGGAGCCTGAAGGAGATAGCCCCGCCGCTCGAGATGGACCTCCTGCGGAAATACATAGCCTACGCGCGCAAGCACGTGCACCCCATCCTCACGGACGAGGCGAACGAGAAGATAAAGGACTTCTACGTCGGGCTGAGGAAGCTGGGCGCGCAGACCGGCGCCGTCCCAATCACCGCAAGGTACATAGAGGGCCTCGTGAGGCTGGGCGAGGCGTCGGCGAAAACGAGGCTGAGCCCCCGCGTCGAGGTGATGGATGCGGACAGGGCGATAAAGCTCATCGATTTCGTCATGCGCTCAATCATGATGGACAAGTCGCTCGGCAGGCTGGACAGCGACATAATATCCATGGGAAAGCCCAAGTCCTACTTCGACAAGCAGAAGACGGTGCTTGAGATAGTGCGCGAGCTGGAGCGCGAGTTCGACATGGTGGCGGTAGAGCGCATCGTGGAGGAGGCGCGCAAATACCACAAGATAGAAGAGGGCGAGTGCAGGAGGCTTATCGACGACCTCCGCTACAAGACGAGCGACCTCTACGAGGTGAAGCCCGGCTTCGTGAAGGTCGTCAGGCAAAAGGTGGACTGATGAAGCAGGTAACCTCCATACTACTCCTGTTCCTCTCAGCGCAGCTTCTCGGCCTCTTCACAGGCATCGTCCTCATCCAGGCGGCGCAAATCTACCCTGAGTTCCAGGACTTCAACGTCGCGCCCGGAGGCGAGTCCGCGAGCCCCTACTCCTCCGCCATCTTTCTCATATACGTCCTAGTGGGCGCGGCCGCCATGGTCCTCGTGATAAGATACTACAAGGGCGTGATGCTGTTCAAGCTCGTGGAGTCTGCCGCAATCTTCATAGCGGCCAACATAGTCTTCTACGTCTTCCTCCTGGTCTTCTCCGTCCCGTATGACTGGCTGATTGCAATCATCCTCTCGCTCGGCCTCGTCATCGCCAGGTTCTTCAGGCCCGGGCTCAAGAACTTCGCAGCGGTGATGGCGAGCGCGGGGATAGGCGCGGTCTTCGGCTTCTCGCTCGACATGCTCCCCACACTCATATTCGTCGCCGGGCTCTCGCTCTACGACTTCCTCGCGGTCTTCTGGACCGGGCACATGGTCTACATGGCGAAGGAACTGGGGAAAAGGAATTTGGCCTTCTCGGTTACCGCGACGGAGATGGAATACAGCAGGAAGACGAGGAAGCAGGAGCCGAGCACGCTCGAGCTCGGCACGGGCGACATGGTCATTCCGCTCATGCTCGCCGTTTCCGCATACAAGCTCTCATTCAGCTTCTTCGACTCGGCAGCCGTAGTCATCGGCGCCTCCTTCGGCCTTGCGGCCGTGCTCTGGTACGTGACCACGAGGCGCACGTTCCTCCCTGCGCTTCCGCCCATCTCGTTCTTCGCGCTCCTAGCGCTCGGGATTGCGCGGTTCGTTCTCGGGATATGATTTTATACCCTTCATTCGAAAGGAACTAAGGCCTGCTTATGGACTACGACAACCTGCTGGACAGGGCATATGCCCAGATTCCGGCGAAGAAGGCGAGCGGAGAGCGCTTCGAGATTCCCGTAGTGGACACCCTGGTGCAGGGCAACAAGACGATAATCCGCAACTTCGAGTTCATAACCGGGAAACTGCGCAGGGATCCCAAGTCCATAATGAAATATTTCACGCGGGAGCTCGCAATCCCGGCGACGCACGAGGGCAGCCACCTCGTCCTCCACGGAAAGTTCACGGACAAGGTGCTGAACCAATGCCTGAGGGACTTCGTGGACGCGTTCGTGCTCTGCAAGGAGTGCGGGAAGCCGGACACGAACATCGTGGAAGGGGAGCACGGCGGCCGGAAGATGCTGGTCTGCGAGGCGTGCGGGGCGCGCGCGCCAGTGAAGGGGTAGGGGTGTTGTGATGGGCTTTTACAGGAAGAGGCCGCAGGAAGGCGAATTCACCGGGCACGTGCGCACCCCGCGTCCTGAGGACCACGAGATGCTCGGCATCGTGGAAGGAATGTCGGGCGCATCCCGCCTCGTCGTGAAGTGCGCGGACGGGAAGGAGCGGATGATAAGGATTCCGGGGAAGATAAAGCGGAACATCTGGGTGAAGATTGGCGACGTCGTGATAATCAAGCCCTGGGCGATTGAGATGGAGAAGAAGGGCGACCTGGTCTGGCGCTACACGAAGATGCAGGCGGAGTGGCTCCGCAGAAAGGGCATACTGAACGACTAGTTTTGGTGATGGCCTGCCGCTGCGATGGAAGAAAAAATTGCCCCCCCGCGAGCAGAAGCAGATGAAATCAGCGGACAAGATAGAGACGGGCGTCTTCGACCGCAAGACAATGATGCTCATCTACCATATGCTGAACAAGGGCATCATCTCCTCGCTGGACTACCCCATATCAACGGGGAAGGAGGCTGACGTGTTCCGCGCGACCACAGGCGCGAAGTTCAGGAAGGATGGCGAGTTCGCGGCGATGAAGATTTTCCGCATAGAGACCGCTAACTTCATCCACATGAGCGACTACCTCCTCAACGACCCGCGCTTCACACGTGTGAGGCATTCCAAGCGCGAGATAATCAACGCTTGGTGCCAGAAGGAGTTCAAGAACCTGGACATTTGCAGGCGGGCGAACGTCCCAGCGCCCAAGCCATTCGTCTTCGATAAGAACGTGCTTCTGATGGAATTCATCGGCGAGGAGGGGGTTCCGGACTCCACCCTCAAGCAGGTGGGCAGTGAATCGCCCGAGGAGGATTGCGAGACCATCCTTGGCTACGTGCGCAAGCTCTACCGCGTCGGCTTCGTGCATGCTGACTTGAGCGAGTTCAACATCCTCATGCACGGCTACCCGAAGCCCGTCCCCTACCTGATAGACATCGGGCAGGGGGTTCTTCTCGGGCACCCCAAATCAGAGGAGTTCCTGCGCAGGGATGTCGTGAACGTCCTGCGCTACTTCAAGGGCTACGGCGTGAAGCGCGACCCTGACGAAGTCCTGGAGTGGGTTAAGGGCTAGCCGCCCAGCCTCATCTTCAGCATCCTGAAAAAGATTTTCACTCCGTCCATTACTCCCGTCCCATTCTTCTCCGAGGAGGGACCCAGCGTCTCAATCGGGACCTCGCAGTATTTCAGCCCCCTCCTTCCGGCTTCGAAGACAATCTCCGAGCAGATTCCATACCTTTCCGTCCTGAGCCTCATCCTCCCGAACGCACCAGCAGTCATCGCCTTGAACCCCGACTGCGAATCAGCGACGTTCACCCCGCTCAGCAGTCTCGTCGAGAAGGTGAGCCACCAGTTGCCAAACCTCTTCACAATGGGCATACGCCGGTGGGGCTTCCTGAAGGTGAAAGCAATGTCAAAACCCTCATCAAGCTTCCGCAGGAGCAGCGGAATGTCCGCAGGGTTGTGCTGGCCGTCCGCATCAAGCAGGACTATGCGCTGCGCCTTCATCCTGCTGATGGCAAATTCCGCTCCCTCTCTAGTTGCCGCGCCAACGCCCCTGTTCCTCGGCAGCCGCATGACATCTGCGCCAGCCTTCTTCGCAGCCATCAGGGTTCCATCGCTGCTGCCGTCATCCACCACCAAGACGCCATCAACATGCCTCCTGGTGCCGCGGACAACTGCGGCCACTCGCTTCTCCTCGTTGAACGCAGGGATTATTGCAACGGTCTTCGCCATCCTCAAGCACTACTCCTTGAACCCGTGCTCGCCAATCAGCGGAACGAACATCACAGGCAGGAAATCCTTCCTGATGAGCGCGCCGCCCTTCTTCTCAATGAGCACCAAGTCCTGCCAGTAGGTTGAGCCGACGGGTATTATGAGCTTTCCGCCCTCCTTGAGCTGCTCCGCGAGCGGCTTCGGGATGTCGGGGGAGGCGGCGGTGACGATGACGCGGTCGAAAGGCGCCTCAGGCTGCCAGCCTTTCGTCCCGTCGCCGTAAATCACTTCCACATTCTTCACGCCAAGGTTCGCGAGGTTCCGCTTGGCCAGCTCGGCAACCCCGCTGAGCCTCTCAATCGTCAAAACCTTCCCGGTTTCGCCAACCAAATAAGAAAGGACTGCAGCCTGGTAGCCGGAGCCGGCCCCCACTTCGAGGATTTTCATCCCCTTCCGCACGTCCAGCTCCTTGCTCATGACGGCAACGATGCTCGGCGCGGAGATTGTCTGCCCGTAGCCTATAGGAAGCGGGTAGTCGTCGTAGGCATGCTCGGCGTATTGGGGCGGGACGAACGCCTTCCGGTCCATCGAGAGCATGGCATCCGCCACTCTCGCGTCTGCATACCCCGCCCCCAGGAGATACTCGACCATTCCCTTGTTGCTTTCGGCCACAAACGTTTTGTGCATCCTTTTTAATTTATGCCGCAGCAAGACTACCGGCGACTTTGATGGAAACTGTGCGGATTCCGCAGGACAGGGTTGCGGTCTTGATAGGCGCGAGCGGCGAAACCAAGAAGATGCTTGAGGCCGCCACGGGCGCCAAGCTTAGCGTGGACCATGAAGGCATGGTGGAGATTTCCGCAAAGGAGCCATACACTGAGTTCAAGATGAAGGACGTGGTGAAGGCGATAGGCAGGGGTTTCGCCCCCGAAGACGCGCTTCACCTCCTGAAGGACGAGCAATACCTGGAAATAATAAACCTGAAGGACGTGCTGGACTCGGATAAGGCGCGCGAGAGGCACAAAGGAAGGATTATAGGCGAGGAAGGGAAGACTAAGAAGATGATTGAGGAATGCAGCGGCGCAAAGGTGCGCGTCTATGGAAACACGGTCGCAATCATCGGCCTGCTTGAGGAGGTGACGCTCGCCTCGCAGGCGATAGGCAAGCTCCTCGAGGGCAAGAGCCACTCCTTCGTATACAACTTCCTCCAGAAGGGGAGCAGGAGGCTGAAGGAGGAACACATCGCTCACATGTGGCAGACGCCCCTGGAAACGGAGGCGCTGAGGAAAGAGGCGGAATTGGCGGCGAAGGAAAGCGAGGCGAAGAAAACGGAGGAAAGCGAGGCGAAGAAAAAGAAGAGGCGCTAAATGGCAGACGGCATCTTCGGGCAATTCCGGGAGCATTCCATTGCGGAGTTCTTCAAGAAGAACAGGCAGATGCTCGGCTTCTCCGGGAAAGTGAGGAGCCTCACCACGCTCGTGCATGAATACGTCACGAACTCGCTCGACGCGTGCGAGGAGGCGGGGATCCTCCCGGACATAACAGTTCAGATTGAGCAGCTCGACAACGGCCACATCCGCATAACGGTTGAGGACAACGGCCCCGGAATACCTGAGAAGCTCGTGGGAAAGGCACTGGGCCAGATGCTCGCGGGAACGAAGTTCAACCGCTACATGCAGCAGAGGGGGCAGCAGGGAATAGGCGCGTCGGGTGCGGGCATGTTCTCGCAGATAACCACTGGAAGGCCCGTGAAGTTCAAGACGGGGCAGGGAGACGGCAAGTTCTACGAAGGCGAGCTGAAGATAGACTTCAAGAGCAACAAGCCCATAATCGAGAATAAGAAGGAGGCTGACGGCCCCTACCGCGGCCTCTGGGTGCAGGCGGAGTTCGCCGAAGTGAAATACGACAAGAGCGACTACGCGCCCTACGAATACCTGAAGCGCACCGCGCTCATGAACCCTCACGCGCAGATTCTTTTTATAGAGCCTACTGGCGAGAGGTTCCTCTTCCCAAGGGCGTCGGACCTCATCCCCCAGAAGCCGCAGGAGATTCAGCCCCATCCCCTCGGAATCACGACCAGCGATATCGTTGAGTTCGCCCATTCCTCGCAGGACAGGAAGCTCTCCTCATTCTTCGTGAACACGTTCTCGCGCTTCTCATACGGGAAGGTGGAGGAGCTGAAGGCGCTCCTTCCCGAAATCAACTTCGAGATGGCCCCGAAGGAGCTGAAGTGGGAGCAGGCGGAGCAGCTCGTGAACAGATTTAAGGAACTGAGATGGGTCTCCCCGGAGATGGATGCGCTCAGGCCTGTGGGCCCGGAGCAGGTCGAGAAGGCGCTGAAGAATATTTACAACCCGGAGTTCATGGCCGTCACCGAGAGGAAGCCCAAGGTCTTCCGCGGCGGAATCCCCTTCATGGTTGAAGCGGCAATCGCATACGGCGGAGGCACGGGGAGGAGGAAGACCGACGGGAGCGTGGGCGGCGACATACTGAGGTTCGCGAACCGCGTCCCACTGCTCTTCGACGCGGGCGGATGCGGGATGACTGATGCGGTGAAGACTATAGACTGGCGCAGGTATGACATAAAGAACTTCGAGAATGAGCCCGTTTCCGTCCTGATAAACTTCGTTTCCGTCCACGTGCCCTACACGGGCGCGGGCAAGCAGGCAATCTCCGGAGAGGAAGAGATTGAGGAGGAGATAAGGCTCGCGGTCATGGACGCCGCTCGCGAGATGCAGCGCTACCTCCACGGGAAGGTGCGCGAGGCGGGAAGGGAGGCGAAGAAGAAGACAATCCTCCGCTACATCTCGCAGCTCGCGCACGACCTCACGCAGCTCGGAGGCAAGGGCAAGCCGGCCGAGATAGAGAAGAAGCTGACGAAGATGGTAGAAGACAAGTATTCCCAGCTCACGCTTGAGGAGGCCGGCGAGGAGGCAGAAGAGGAGGGGGCGAAGGAGGACCCGCCGAACGGGAACGGCGAGGAGAAGGAGGAATGAAAATGGCCGAAGAAAAGCCCGCGAGGAAGAAGCTCGAGAATCTCGGTGCGGAAATGCTTGACGAGATCGCGAAGGACGAGTCCCCGCACTTCGAGACGATGCTGCGCAGCAAGAGCAACGTCCTCTATGACGAGGCGATAGGCTGCCTAAGGCTCGGCGACAAGAAGGAGATACGCACATTCGTGAACGTTGCGCAGGCCAAGAAGTTCATGCAGACCGTCGCGGTCGCGGCGAAGTGCAAGAAGTTCCTTGATGAGGACGCGCACACTTCCATAAGAGGTCTCTTCTACCAGCTCAAGTACTCGCTCGGCGAGGAGATGGACGAGGAGCTTTTCGCGGAGCAGGAGGAGTCCAACCCGCTCATAGAAGATTTGGAGGCCGCGCTCAAACTGAAGCGCGAGGACCTCAACCTGAACACGGACAGGAAGGGCGTCGTGGCCGGAAGCCTCGTCCTCCTGGACAAGTTCGGCGGCGAGCGCACGGAGATAGACTGCGCGAAGCAGGGGAGGAGCGGCTGGATGGTCCCCAGCGACGTTGATAATGGCATGGACTTCATCTCCGTAGACGCAGAGTGGGTGCTCGTGGTCGAGAAGGACGCCTTGTGGCAGAGGCTGAACGAGGACAAGTTCTGGAAGAAGGAGAACTGCGTTTTGATTACGCCGAAGGGGCAGGCGAGCAGGGGCTGCCGCCGCCTCATCCGCAAGCTCGCCAACAAGAAGCTGCCCGTCATCGTCTTCACGGACAACGATGCATGGGGCTGGTACATCTATTGGACGATAAAGACGGGCTCCATGAACCTCGCCTACCTGGGAAACGATGTTGCCACTCCGGAGGCGAGGTTCATAGGGATGACAATGCAGGACCTGAAGGACTACGACTTCCTGAACAAGCTGACAATCAAGGCGAAGGACGTCGACGTGAAGCGCGCTGAGGAGCTCCTCTCCTACCCCTGGATAGCGATGCACAAACCCTGGGTGGCGGAGCTGAAGAGCGTCATAAAGTCGAAGAGGAAGATAGAACAGGACGCGCTGCAGGGGCCGAGGCTCTCCTTCGTCGGTGACTACCTGCGCGAGAAGATGGCGAAGAAGAAGTTCCTGCCCTGAATAGCAATATAAGCCTTATTCGCCAAATCCCTACTTCACAGGCCCCGATAGCTCAGCCGGTAGAGCGACTCGCTGTTAACGAGTAGGTCGTCGGTTCGAATCCGACTCGGGGCGCTCATGGCGCTGCTAGAGCTGCTACTGTTCATTGTCGCGATCGCTGTCCTCTACGAAAGCTCGCGCCACGTGCTCAACTCCGCGATGAAAATCGCGCAGATTCTCGGCATAACCGAAATGGCGGTGGGCTTCATCTTCATCGCGACTGCCACGTCCATCCCCGACCTGATGGTCTCAGTTTCTGGGGCACTGATGGGCAGAACGGCAATTTCCGTGGGCGACGCACTCGGCTCGACCATAGCGAACATATGCCTCGTCTTCGGCATAGCCGCCCTGGTGAGGAACGTCACGATAAGGCGGGAGCAGACGCTGGAGAGCGCCGAGCTTCTGCTCTTCATAACCCTCGCCCCGCTCCTCTTCATACTCACGGGCGGCCTCACCTACAGGGAGGGGACGGTCCTTCTCTTCATGTTCGTCCTCTACGTCCTCTTCATAATGAAGGGGCGCTTCAGCATAACTCCCAACGCACCCGTCTTCAAGAGCAAGAAGGAGCTGAGCACGCAGTTCACCTTCTTCCTCACCGCGTTCACCATAGTGTTCCTGAGCGCGCACTTCGTCGTCCAGTATGGCATCGACATAGCGAAGATGGTAGGCGTGCCCGATGCAATAATCGGCATGACGCTCATCGCATTTGCGACAACGCTTCCGGAGCTCGCGGTAGACTTCCGCGCAATCAGGGAGGGCCATGTCGCGCTCGCGGTCGGCGACATTTTCGGAAGCTGCGTGATAAACCTCACGCTCGTGCTCGGCGCAGCGGCGGTCATACACCCGCTGGTGAACGGCTTTCTGGACGTCTTCGTAATGCCGATAGTGACCCTCCTCGCGCTGAGCTCCTTCATATGGTACATACTGATGAAGCATGAGGCGATAAAGAAGGAGCACGGCGTGATGCTGATAGTCATCTATCTGCTCTGGATCATCTTCGAAGCGATGACCGTGCACGCCACTCCGACCTAGCGCGGCTTCCTGAAGTCCCTGCCCGCGTATTTGGCCTTCGTGCCGAGCTCTTCCTCTATCCTCAGAAGCCGGTTATATTTCGCCACTCTCTCGCCACGCGCAGGCGCGCCCGCCTTTATCTGGCCGCAGCCGAGCGCCACCGCCAAGTCCGCAATCGTATCATCGGAGGTTTCGCCGCTCCTGTGGCTCACCACTACGCTCCAGCCGCTCTTGAAGCACAGTTTTGCAGCATCCGTTGCCTCGCTTATGGTGCCTACCTGGTTCACTTTCAGGAGCATCGAATTCGCAGCCTTCTTCGCAATCCCTTCCTGCACGCGCTTCACGTTCGTCACGAAGATGTCGTCTCCGACAATCTGCACCTTCCCTCCCACTTCCTTCGTCAGCTTCGCGAAGCCCTCCCAGTCGTTCTCGGCCAACCCATCCTCTATGCTGATGATGGGGTATTCGCGGACAAGGTCCACGTAGAGCGAAACCAGCTCATCGCTCGCCATATTCTTCCGGTCAACGAAATACGTCCCCTTCTTCTCGTCAAAGAAGCTCGATGCGGCAGCATCCATGACCAGCCGCACCTCATTCGAATAGCCCGCCTTTCCGATTGCCGCGACAAGCACGTCAAGCGCATCTCTTGTCATGTTGATGTTCGGCGCATAGCCGCCCTCATCACCGATGTTCTTCGCGCTCACCCCGTATTTCCCCTGGATAATCTTGCCGAGCGCGTGGTAAACCTCCGCGCTCATCCTCAGGCCCTCGGAAAAGCTTTTCGCGCCTATGGGCATGACCATGAACTCCTGCATCGAAAGCTCGGTCCCCGCATGCTTCCCGCCGTTGAGCACGTTCAGCATCGGAACAGGGAGAAGGTGCGCATCCGCACCCCCAAGGAATTTGTAGAGCGGAACCCCCGCTGCAACTGCGCCCGCCTTCGCCGCAGCCATGGAGACTGCGGTGGCGGCATTCGCGCCGAGCTTGGACTTGTTCGGCGTGCCGTCGAGTTTTATCATCGCCCCGTCTATCGCCTTCAAATCCGAAACGTTCATTCCCTTCAGCGCCTTCGCAATCGGGCCGTTCACGTTCGCGACCGCCTTGAGCACGCCCTTGCCGCCGAATCTCTTCGCATCGCCATCGCGCAGCTCCAGCGCCTCATATATGCCGGTGGAAGCTCCGCTCGGAGTTGCCGCAACCCCAATCACGCCCCCTTCCGCAGCCACTTCGGCCTCAACAGTCGGGTTGCCTCGCGAATCAAGGATTTCCCTCGCCCTGACTGAAACAATTTTCGCCATCAAAACCACCTACTTCTTGTACCCGAGCCTGGCGAGCGCGGCGTCAGGGTTCTCGTAATAGCCCTTGCAGAATTCGGAGATGTCGCCGATGCTCCTTATCCCCTTCTTCTGGAGCGCCGCGAGTATGCGCGCCCTCGTGTCTATCTCGTTCATTACCGCCTTCGGCGTTATCCCCGCGGTCTCCGCGAGCCTGTCCCTGTAGACTACGCTCGGGCTTATCTGGGCAAGGGTCTTGGTGCTGTAATCATACTTGTAGAGATTCGAGAGCAGCACCTTCCCGCTCTCTATCCCCGCCGACTCGCTGACTTCCGTGACCGCCCTGTGGAGCTTTCCCTTGTAGTAGAAGCGGCTTATGACGATGATGACATCGATGAGCGGCACCATCTCGGTGGGCACGTTCATCGGCTCGTTCTCGAGCCTCGTGACGGCCTCGCGCGAGGTGCCCGCGTGCAGCGTGCCCAGGCAGAACTTGCCGATGTTCATCGCCGTCATCAGGTCCTTCGCCTCAGCGCCCCTGACTTCTCCGACCACCAGGCGGTCCGGCCTCATCCTGAGCGAGTTCTTCACTAGCTCCTCGAGCGTCGTCCCGTCTCCGGTCACCAGGCGCGCGCAGTTCTCCTCCGTTTCGGTGTTCAGCTCGAGCGTGTCCTCGATGACAATCGTCCTCTGCCCCGCCGGGAAGAAAGAGAAGAGGGAATTGAGTAGCGTGGTCTTGCC
The DNA here is from genome assembly GCA_903921825.1 of uncultured Microcaldota archaeon. Lineage (GTDB taxonomy): Archaea > Micrarchaeota > Micrarchaeia > Burarchaeales > Fermentimicrarchaeaceae > CAIXRF01. The sequence goes on from CAIXRF010000035.1 coordinate 12,387, forward strand.
GGAAGCGGGCGGGCCGGTGATGAGGATATTGGCCGGCTTCACGGCCATCCCCTCCGCATACATCCAGAGCTGCGCCGCGACGTAGTGGTCGAGCGCGCCCCACTCTATCAGGTCTATTATGCTCGGCGGCCTCTGCTTGAACCGCCTTATCGTAATCTGGAGCCCGAAGGGCGAGGTCGTTATGTTGGCCCTGGCCCCTCCTGGAAGGTGAAGGTCGTTTATCGGCCCTAACGCGTTCTTCCCGGAGAAAAGGAGGAGCTTCCTTGCGAAGTCCCACAGCTCCTCGTGGGTCTCGAAGCGCTTGTCCGTCTTCACCATGCCGTCCTGCGCATAGACGTAGACCGGATTCAGCGCGTTTATCATTATGTCCTCAACCGCGGGGTTCTCCATGAACTCCTGCAGCTTGCCGTAGCCGGCTATCCTCCTGGCGAGATCCACCCTGTCGCCCGTGGCGAGCTGCGGATAGTCTCGCTTTAGCAGCGCAAGCGCGGCGTCCTCAATGTCCTTCGCGCTCTGTATCACCTGCACTTTTCCGGTGAGCAACTCCACTATGCGGGATTCGTCGATTTTCATCTGACCACATCCGGCTTTTGCCGTCGTTTATTTAAATCCTTTCAGCGAAACAGTTTCCGGCGGTGCATGTAATTTTCGCTTTTTGCACATTTGCGCGGAAAAAGTTATGCTAAATCTCCGCGCAGGCATAATTATATATACAACGTGCTGCCATAACATAGCCTCAGAGCCTGGTTGGGGGTGTCGAAATGGTCGCTGTCAAAGAAATCATGCACGGGACGACCTGCGTTTCATCACTTGTGACGGTCCTGGAAGTAGCGCAGCTCATGTCACGCAGGAACATCGGCTCCGTCCTCGTCGAGTGCGAGGGAGTGGTGTGCGGCATTCTCACTGAGCGCGACCTTATGACCCGGGTGGTGGCGCGCGCCGCTGACCCGCAGCAGTCCAGGGCGGGCGACATAATGACGCAGCTGAAATTCACGATAGACGAGAACGCGAACATATTCGAGGCGAGCTCGGTATTCCAGGAGCACAACATACGCAGGCTCCCGGTGACGCGCGCCGGAAAAATCGTCGGCATCATCACCGCGCGGGACGTAGCGCGCTCCATGCCCTACGCCATCTCGGCAAGGATGACGCGGATGCACACCGCAGACAAAAGCCAGCAGATTGACTATTAGCCCCGCATCCTGCGGCTGCGCCATCTCCTTCAGCGCCTAGCCTTGCAGCTTCAGTATGGCGGCCGCAATGTCACCTTTAGTCTCCTTGAGCGCAGCCAGCGCCTTGTCGCGGGTGCATTTCGCCTGCTCCATAACCAGCTTTATGTCGTCCTCGGAAGGGCCGCCTGCCCTCTCCGTGATTTCACCGCTTATCTGCAGGCTCTTCTGGCCCTGCATGTCAATCAGCGTCACCTGCGGGGATGAGACGACAAGCTCGCTCCCATCCTTCTTCCTGATTATTACTTCGCTCGCGTCGATGCCCGTGCTCTTGATGCCCATCTGCTGCATCATCCTTTCCATCTGCCGCGGGTTCATCCCGCCAAGACCTGGAATCATCTTTTCACCCCAGCAATCAACCTGAAGAGTTTCTCAACTGCCTCCTTCGCATCTTTCGCCGAAACAATAACATCCTCCCTCTTCTCATCCATTCTCTTCCCCGCAAACTTCGCAGCATAGCCGCCAGTCGTCTTAATTGCAACAATCGGCTTCCCGTACGCCCATGCCTGGCATGCCTCGCTCAAAGTTCCGCAGTCGCCCTGAATCATAATCAAGCCGTCGCTTGAGAGCGCCACCAGCTGGTTGCGCGCCCACTCCATGCCGGTGACGACCTTCACGTCAACGTAGGGGTTTGCAGTGACGGCGCTCTTCCCCGGGAGCACGCCAACAGTCAGCCCGCCCTCCTTCTTCGCGCCGCGGCAGGCCTCCTCCATGACGCCATCGAGGCCTCCGCTGATTAGAATAGCTCCGCGCTTCGCAACCAGCCTGCCAACCTCGTAGGCGGCCTTCAGCGCAGCCGCGTTCCTGGTCTTGCGCGAACCGATAACACCTATCTGCATAGTGGGAATAAGGTGGAAAAGGGAATAAAAAGAGATGAGGCTCAGGCGGCGAAGCTCTCCCTGACCTCAGTCTTCCGGACCTCTATGCGCTTCACGGGGATGACCTTCTTTATCGCCTTGTAGATGCGCGAGGAGAATTTCCCAAACACAATCTCCTGCTCGAAGGTGGAGAAGTCCATCTCCTTCGCCCTGGCGCTGACCTCCTCCCTCATCGCCCTGCGCACTGCGCTGCGCGCAGCGCCGCTCGTCTTCCGCGCGGAATAGATAGAAACTTTCACGCGCACGCCCACCCCGTCACTCGTCTGGACATCCATCACGTCGTTGATAACATCCCTCTTCCTGCGGACGAGCGAGCGGAGGTAGCTCGCAGAGAGCTCGTGCCCCACGAGCTTCGTGAACGCGCTCCTCCCCTTGATTTCGCTCACCCGGAAGTGCAGGTTGGTGTAGGTGTGCGTCATGTCGCCGGTCAGCTCCGCGAGCGAGACAGAGATGAGCCTGTTCTTCAGCTTGCTATCATCGTCCGCTGGTATCTCGCCAATCTGCTTGGACTCGAACATCTCGGGCGCCATTACGGAATACCACGCCTTCGTCTTCCACTTGTCAACAGTCTTTTGCTTGGCCATAAACATCCCTATTTCACGAGAAGCGCAGCCCTCTCAGGGTCGTACTTCCAGCCCTTCGGCAGCATGCCATTCCCAGTGTAGAATCTCACGAGCCTCCTCACCTTCGCCTCGATGTGCCCCAGCTTCACGCGTGTGTGCACATCGCGCTTGTTCTCCTTCAGGTGCTTCCTCACACGAATCGCTTTCTGTATGAGCGCGAGCAGGTCAGGGGGATACTCTACTTTCACCCCGCCCTCCTTCAGGATTTTCATCACGCTCTTGCCAGTCACATTCTTGACGCTCGGCACTCCGTACTGGTCCCTGAGGGTCTGCCCTATCTGCGCGGACGGAGTCCCCTCCTTTCCGAGCTTCACGACCATCTCCTCAATCTCCGGGGCGGAGAACTCCACCCACTCGGGCACGGCCTTCCCCGACGGCTTCTTGGAGCCGGAGCGCCCGTGCTTCTTCGAATGCATCCTTGCCATGAGTTTCAATTCCTCCAATAATGCGCCAGCCGCTCAAGCGCTTTGCGCCTGTGCGAGACGGCGTCCTTCTCTTCCTCAACCATTTGGGCGAACGTCTTCCGGGAGCCCTCCGGGACGAAAAGGGAGTCGTAACCAAACCCTCCCTTTCCCCTCTCCGAAGGCGCGATTCTCCCTTTCGCCTCGCCCTTGAACACAACAACCCTCTTCCCGTCGAAGAGCGCGACCGCAGTTCTGAACACAGCATCCCGCCTTCTCACGCCTTTCATGAGGCGGAGGAAGCCCCTGAGCCCAATCTTGCTGAGCACCCAGGCGGCGTAAGCGCCGGGGAACCCGTTCAAGCCGTCAACGAAGAGGCCAGTGTCCTCAACGAAGAAAGGAGGCTTTACCTTGCCTTTCAGCTTCCTGGCAGAATCCGCTGCAATTTCAGCCGGATTGTCGCCCCTTATCTCCGGATAAGAGAGCTTTGCGTGGCGGATATTAACGCCGAAGCCCTTTAAAATCCTTTCCGCCTCGCGGAACTTGTGCGGATTCGACGTGACGAAGCGCAGAGTCAACTTACCACTTCCACCCTGAAATCGCCCTGCGAGGTTTCTATTTTCTTCGCCTTGCCCGCCTCGGCAATCTCCTCCTTCACATCCGCAAGGAGCTCCGGCTCCAGCGTGCGCACTTTCACCGCAGAAATCTCGGCATTCAGCGCCATCTTATTCTCCGCCTTGAACTTGCGAATCTCCGTTAGCACCTGGTTAAGCAAAACTGCCTTCTTCTCCGCCTTCTCGTCAATATCCTTCTCATAGAGTGCGGGCCACTTCGACTGCGCAAGCGACTTGTCGCCTTCGTGAGCCTTGTAGATGGAATCGTAAATCTCCTCAGTGGTGTGCGGCAGGATGGGCTCGAGCATCTTCACGATGTCCAGCAGCGTCACGTAGAGGGTGAACTGCGCAGCCTTCTTCGATTCCTCTCCAAACTTCTCCGACTGGTATAGACGATGCTTCACCTCCTCCAGATAGAAGTCGCAGAACTCGTGCCAGAAGAAGTCCTGCAAGGAAGTAATCACCGCAAAGTAGTTGTAGTCGTCGTAATTCTTCGTGTTCTCCTTAATCAGCCGGTTAATCCGCGAAAGCATCCACCTGTCCACCGTGCGGAACTTCAGGGAAGTGCCCTTCGTCTTCCTTCTCTCAAACCCTTCAAGCGACTTCTCGACGAATTTCGACGCATTCCAGAGCTTGAGGATGAAAGACTTCGCGTACTGGATATCCTTATACGAAAAAGGCTTGTCCCGGGCGAAGGCGCCCGAAAGGGCGGACCACTGCCGCACAGCATCGGCGGAATATTCCTCAATCAATTTGTCCGGCGGAATCACGTTCCCGAGCGACTTGCTCATCTTCTTCCCGTCCGTGGCGAGCACCATCCCGTTGATGAGCACCTCTTTGAATGGCGGTTTTCCGGTAAGCATGAGCGAGCGGTAGATTGTGTAGAATGCCCACGTGCGTATTATCTCCGTGCCCTGCGGCCTGAGCGTCGTGGGGAAGGTGCGGTTGTAGAAATCCTCATCGTCAAGCCACTTCGTCACGATGAGCGGGGAAATGGACGAATCCACCCAGCAGTCGCACGTCGCCTTCTCCCCTTCCAGCTCGCCCCCGCACTTCGGGCATTTCGGGCATGGCGGCGGGTCGGTGATGGGATTAACGGGGAGCTTCTTCTCATCCGCAGTGACGACTTCGCCACACTTCCTGCAGCTCCAGAAGGGGAGCGGCGTGCCGAAAATCCTGTCGCGGGAAATGACCCAGTCCCACTCTATGAAGTTCGCCCAGTCAACCAGGTATTGCAGGGTGAAGTCAGGCACCCACTTCATGGCGTGCCCGGCGGACTTTATCGCCTCCTCGAAGCCCTTCAGCTTGCAGAACCACTGCTTGGAGGTCAGGAGCTCGACGGGCTTGCCGCACCTGTCGTGCGTCTTCACCGTCTGCTTCAGCTTCTCCTGCTTCACAAGAATGCCGCCGGACTTCAGCCTCTCGAGGATTTTCGCCTTCGCCTCAGCCGCCTTCAGCCCGGTGAATTCGCCAGCGTTCAGCAGCCTTCCGTGCCTGTCCATAGACTCGACAACGGGCAGTCTGTGCCTGTAGGTCCACACCACGTCCTGCTTGTCGCCGAAGGTGCACATCATCACGATTCCCGTGCCAAAGGTCGGGTCGACCTCAGGGTCCGTTAGCACCTCAACGGCGCGGTCGTAGATGGGGACGTGCACGTGCGTGCCAACCAGCTTCCTGTACCGTGCATCATCCGGGTGCACGAACACTGCGACGCACGCATGCAGCAGCTCGGGCCGGGTGGTCGCAATCGTCACGAAGCCGTCCTTCGTCTCGTGCGAGATGAACTTGATGAAATTAAGCTCTGTTTCGCGCTCCACGTCCTCGGTCTCGGCCTTCGCAATCGCGGAAACGCAGTGCGCGCACCAGAACACTGGATGCTCGGCGCGGTAGACGAGCCTGTTCTCATACATCTTCAGGAGCGAGAGCTGCACTTTCGCGTGGTAAGCCGGCGACATGGTCTTGTATTCGTAGCGCCAGTCCGGCGAGAAGCCCATCGCGGTCATCTGGCCCCGCATCTTTGCGATGAACTCGTCAGTCCATTCCACGCACTTCTGCCTGAACTCCGCCGCGCTCAGCTTCTTGCCGAACTTCGCCTCCACCTTCACCTCAGTAGGGAAGCCCTGGCAGTCCCAGCCCTGCGGATAAAAGACGTTGAACCCGCGCAGCCTCTTGTAGCGCGCGGCGATGTCTATGTATGCGTAGGAGAGCACGTGGCCCATGTGCAGGTCGCCGCTCGTGAACGGCGGAGGCGTGTCTATGGAATAGACTGGCCTCTTCGCATCGCGCGGCTCGAAGTTGTGCGCGCCAAGCTCGACCCACCTCTTCTGCCACCTGGGCTCTATCTCCTTCGGGTTCCAGTTTCCAAGCATGTCAAAACTCCGTAAGCTTTCTTTCCCCGCCAACGTTTATTACAGTTCCGTCCCCCCGCATAGGGGAAAAGTTGGCGCCCACCCCAAATATTATTATATGCGGCTCCTGCCAAATATGCGCCTCAACCGATGGCCTCGGTGGTGTAATGGTAGCACGCAGGGCTGTGGACCCTGGAGACCGGGTTCAATCCCCGGCTGAGGCCCTCTGCTTAAATACTTCTTTCGAGCAATTCACCATTATGTGCGCGAAGGCAAAAGAAAAGCTGAAGGATGACGACCCGCATGTAAAGGATTCGGTAAAGGAGGTTCCGCACGCGAGCTGGCAGGAAGTATACCGCATACAGGGCGTCGACCCGGATCTTAACGCTGGAAAGAAGAAGGCCAAGAAAGGGTAGCGGTTTTAATCCCTGCCTGCCAAACTCTCTCTGTGAAAAAGCAGCTAATACTCCTGGCGGAGCTTCTTGTTTCGCTCGCAATAATCGCTGCCGTCCTCTACCTCGTGGATGTGGGAAAGGTCGCAGGGGTGATTGCGAATGCGAACCTGTGGCTCCTGCTTGCCGCGCTCATCACCTACTCCACCATCAACGCGGCGATGAGCCTGAGAATCAAAATCATCCTCGACCAGATGGGGCACAAAATCTCCCTCGCCTCCGCAATCATGTCGAACTTCGCGGGAATGCTCGTGAGCGACTTCACGCCGGCAAGGGGCGGGTATTTCGCGACGGCCTTCGCGCTCACCGCAAACCACAAAATCCCTCTCGAGAAGTCCATCGTCTCCATCCTGGGGCCGCAGCTCTTCGACTTCATGCTCAAGGCTGGCGCAGGGACGATTGCGATAATGTTCATCCTGCTCCAGCTGAACCTCGGGGTAGCAAGCATCATCGGCGTGGCAGCCGGAGTCCTTTTGCTCTGTGCGATGATTGCGTTCGGCCTGCTCCTCCTCTTCTCAAAGAGGTTCCTGCGCCTCCTGAAAATCCTCGACCGCATCCCCTTCGGCGGGCAGGCGCACCGCATCCTCACCCGGATGCAGGAAAACGCGGATGCAATTAGGCGCGTCATCCCGCACATCATCGCACTCCTCGCGTTCACGTGGGCGTTCAAGGGACTGGAATGGTGGCTGCTCGCAATGAGCATAGGGCTGCAGCCCTCGCTGCCCATCCACCCATACCTCTTCTACCTGTTCCTGCAGCCTCTGATAACCATCCTGCAGTTCATCCCCACCCCCACGCTCGCGGGGATAGGAGTCAGCGAGGCTGGCGTTGCCGCCGTCCTGGCTCTCTTCGGCGTGCCCGTCTACGAAGGGGTTGCATACGGGCTCCTCACGAGGGGAATAATGGTGCTCATAGACCTGGTCGGCGTGAATGAGGCAAGAGTGGTCGTGAGGAAAAACTTGGACAGGCTTTTCGAGGGGAAAATGGCTGGCTGGGAGGAATAGCTTAGAACGGAATCGGGACGTAGAGCGCGACATGCCTCACGAGCGTCCTGATCCACTTCCAGTAGAACCTGTTGCCCCGCTTTATCTCGTTTATGAGGTCCTTGTAGGCCTCCTGCTCCTCTGGGGAGAGCTTGCTCGGCTTCTCGGTGATGTGCGGCTTCCCGTCAATGTATTGCGTCTCCTTCTTCCCCACAATTTCCTTCTCAACGAGCTGATACCACGGCGGGAGCGTGGATTTCCTCTGCTTCAGCACTCTTATGAAGTCCGCAGTGGTGATGCTGCGGCCCTTGCCGGTCAGGTATTCCTGCTCCCAGGGGATCATCGCGGCCTCCTTCACGACCTGCTTTATGTCCGCAGAAGAATACGACATCGTGGCAAAGGCGAGCCTGTACCATGCTATCCGGCTCACGGGCCTGTTCTTGCACTCCAGCTTGAAGATTGCCATCCTGGACCTCCAGTCCGGCGGAGGGATGTAGACCATCGTGCCGAACCTTCCGGAGCGCCTGAGCGCAGGGTCGACGTCCCACGGCATGTTCGTCGCACCAACCACGAGGATGTTCTCGGTGGTGCCCTCAATGCCGTCCATCTCGGCGAGCATCTGGTTGACCGCCATCTTCATGTGCTGCTGCTGCTCGCCCTCGCGCTTCCCGCCGAGCGCCTCCATCTCGTCGAAGAATATTATGGAGGGCGCGGCCTTCCGCGCGCTCTCGAACACCTTGTGCAGGTTCTTTTCGGTGTTTCCCGCATACATGTCGACTATGTCGGAAATCTTCGCGTTGATGAAATTCGCCTGGCATTCCCCTGCCGTCGCCTTCGCTATGAACGTCTTGCCGCAGCCTGGCGGGCCGTAGAGCATGACGCCTCCGCCTGCCCTCATCCCGTACTTCTCCGCAAGCTTCGGGTCCTTGAATGGATAGACGATATATCTCTTGATTATGTTCTTGAGCCACTCCATCCCAGCGACGTTCTCGAAGTTCATCTTCGGCTTCTCGAGGAAAGCGACCTCCTTTATCTGCCCGTCCTCAATCTTCGTCTCGCGCGCCCCGCCTTCCGCGGGCTTCGCCTCCTTCTCCGCCTTCTCCTTCTGCGAGAGCGTCAGCTCAAGGCGGTTCTGCGCATCCTTGAAGCTGGGGTTCAGCTTGAGCGCCTTGTTGTAGGCCTCGATGGCGCGGTCGGGCATGCTCTTGTATTCGTAGGCGAGGCCGAGGATGTAGTAAGCCTCCGCGAACTCGGGCTTGAGCTCTATCACCTTGTTGATGTCCGCAATCGCCTTGTCGTAGTCCTCCTTGCACGCGTATGCGAGCCCGCGATTGTAGTAGGCCTTGTCGTATTTCGGGTCCAGCCCTATGGCGCGCGTGTAGTTTGAGATTGCGTTGTCGAAGTCGCCCTTCTCGTAATACTCGTTGCCTATCTTGTAGTAGGTGCGTGCATCCTCTCCACTCCCGCTGCTTTTGGGCATCCGGAACTCACCGCTCAATAGACTTTCTCTCCGACGTAGACGTTTATGCCGTTAGGAGTTATCTTCAGGGGCGTGAGGGAGCGCGAGTGGATTGTCTTCCTCATCTTGAGGACCTCTATTGCGGAAA
>CAIXRF010000036.1 GCA_903921825.1 uncultured Microcaldota archaeon
CGCAGGTCGCAGTTCATCCCGCTCTTCAGCCGCACCGTGCTTTTCGTCTCGCCCTTCGCAACGACGTCGCCAACCTGCGGGAGCTTCACGAAGAAGTCCATGACCTTTGACGGCGACACGGATGTGACAAGAATGTCTATGTCCCCAATCGTCTCCTTCATCCTCCTGAGCGAGCCCGCGTAGGCTATGCGCTTCACGGCACCGCTCTTCCCCAGCGCCTCAATGAGCTTTTCGGCCTCAGGGAGCGCGTCGCCGAGCAGCGCCCTGCCCTTCGTCTTCTCAAGCAGCGCCAGCCCCTTCAGGATGTTCCCCTCGCTCTTCTCGTCGAATCCGGCGACGCTCCTTACCTTCCCCTTTTCCGCCGCCTTCCTCAAATCGTCGAGATTCTTCACTCCAAGCCCATCGTAAAGTTTCTTCGCCTTCTTCGGCCCCATACCCGGAATTGCCGTGATTGCCTCGACATCGAAGGGCGCGCTCCTCTTCAGCTCCTCGAAATAATTGAGCCTTCCCGTCTTTACAATCTCCTCGAGCTTCTTCGCAATCGCCTCCCCCACCCCGGGAAGCTCCATGAGCGCCTTCACCCCGCCTCTCTTGTAGATGTCTTCAACGTCCTCCGTCAGCGTCTCAATCGTCCTCGCGGCCTTGCGGTAGGCGATGGGCTTCCACTGCACGTCCTGCATCTCGAGGATGTCAGCAATCTCGTAGAAGATTTTCGCGGCCAGGGCGTTCCTTGCCATGGCTGGAGGTTGGATGGGCGTTAATTTAATCTTATCCACCCGCCATAATCAGCGTATGAGCAAGACCGTCCAAAAGAAAAGGGAGTTGTCCTGGCTAGTGGCGTATGAGGTCGGGTACTGCGTCAGGAATCTCTCCGAAGACAACAAGGGCGGAGTGGGATTCCTTCTCAGGCTCCACCACTACTACGAAACGGTCTGCGGCAAGGTGGGCAAGGAAAAAGCCAAGCAGCTTTTCCAGGCGGCTTGGGTGACCAGTGCGACCGGCAAGGACAAGGAAAGCGCAGAAAACAGCATCAGAACCCTGCAGTTCATTGCAGCGCGCGGGCGCACCGGCAGCGAGAAGGCGAAGGAGATGCTCGAACTCTTCAGGCATGCGAAGGTGCCGGAGGATAAGGCGCAGAGCTACGCTCTCTTCAGCAGGATGCTTGACAAGAGCGGCGAGAATGCAGCCGCGGCCTGACTACTTCTGTAGCAGCTCCTCCGTCTCTTCCTCGCCGCCAGCCTGGAACCTGAACCTGAAGCCGAGCCCCTCCGCCTTCATCCTCATGCCGTGGTTATCAAGTATGCGGCCCATCTCCTCCTGCGAGAAGACGCTGAACGACCAGCACAGGAGCTTCTTTCTCTCGTCGTCGCTCTTCACCGCGAAGGTGAACCAGACGCTGGCGCTGGGGGAAGTCAGCAGCCTCAGCACGTCATCAGCGAGCCATCGCATCCCGTTGAGGTATATCTCTCTCACAGCCTCAGCCTCTTTGATGCCCTCGGGCTTCTCCACTAGGATGGCGAGGACCTTCGGCTCCGCAGCCTTCTTCTTCCGCCTTCCCTGCCCCCCCTCTACCCTTCTGCTGCGTGCTTCGTGCCACGCCTTCGCCGCCCCCGCCCTCTGCGCAGCCCCCGCAGCCTTCTTTGCTTCCTTCGCCTTTAGGTAGGTGGGCCGTATCAGCTTTACAATTTCCACAAGCTCCTCGTCGCCGAGCCACTGCAGGAGTTTCGGGGACGTATCATGGGCGACGTGCCTGCGCAGGGTCGCCTCGACCTCGTGATACGTGTCAGCGGCAAGCTTGCATAGGTTGCCTTCACCCTTTGTCCTGTTCGGCAGCGGAAGGCTTGGATCTTCGATGACCTTCTGTGCCTCTGAAACCATGAACAGATAAGCTCCCTTCCTCTTCGCCTTCTTTGCCTCCAAGTAAAGCGGCTTTATCGATTTGATGAGCGGGATGAGGCTCTTGTCATGCGTATATTTGCGGATCTTCTTCGAGTCGATGCGGTGGATGCGCTGCGAGAGGGTGTTCTCAGCAAACCCGAATATCTTCCCTGCAAGCTCGCAGAGGCTGCCCTCACCATCCCCAATGGTCGGCAGGGGCAGGGTCGGGTCCTTTATCACTTTTTTTATTTCCGAAACGATGAATTTGTATGCGGCCTTCATCTTCACTTCGTGGGCCCGGTGATAAAGCCGCTTTATCAGGTCGGTTGCGTAGATTTCCTTCCCAAGAGCATCCGCAGGGATGCCAAACTGCGCCTCCGCGAGCGCGCAGTAGTTGCCCTCCCCCTCTTTGAGATGGAGAAGCGGCCGCCTCGGATTGCGGATGACCTCCCATATACTCTCTGCAATGAAATTGCGCGAGAGCTCCACCCTCGCCTCCCTGCTTAACTCCCTCTGCGGCTGCAGTGCATGGAAATGAGAAATGCCGGGCGCTGCCGGCTGCTGCCATATTACCGCAGATGCCATGCCAAATTTGGGCATGAAGAAGTATAAAAATGGCGCTGCGCCGACTTATTTTTCGAGCAGCTTCTCCGCCTGCGCCTCGCTCTTCTCAAGGATGAAGGCCACGTCCTTCACGTCAAAATCGAAATACCCCGCGACCTCGGGCACAAGCTCCTTCTTCCCCATGAGCAGCCTGACGACCGGGAGGAATATGCGCGCCCCCTCCTTGGACGAGGCGTGGCACCTTGCGCCAATCTTCACGCCGACCGCCTTCAGCCTCGCCCTCCCCAGCTTCGACGCGCTGAGCCTCGAAATTATCTTCGGGAAGGAGTATTTCACGAACTTCCTGTAGGGCTCCCTCTTCGCGAGTGCGACGCCCGCGGTCGCGAGCACGTTCCCATAGCGCATGAACCCCCAGTGCTGCCTGCGCATTATCCTTCCCGCAAAAATATCTGCGCGCGAGAGCGACTCGAATGCGCGCCCCAAATCCCCTGCGTCCTCATATTCATGCGGCACGTTCTCCTCCACCCACTTGAGGAACATGTCCGGCTCCACGTCGAGCCCCCGCGTCACCCTCACCGCCTCGTCGTAGTCCATCGTCTTCAGGAGCGTTCTCACGGCGTCCCACACGCTCCTCTCCCTGTCCCTCTGCGCGAGAACGGAAAGGTCCTCCGCCTTCAGCCTTTTCCTCCCCTCTGCGACGGCCTGCAGGTCGTTCAGCGCGGAGCGCAGGTCGCCGTTGCTCATCTCCGCAACCCGCGAGACCGCCTCCTCGTCGAATTCAATCCCCTCCTCCTTGAGCACTTTCGCTAGGAAGGAGGCGATGCTGCTCTGGTTCACGTGCTTGAACTCCACTGCCTTGCAGTGGGTGCGGATGGCGGAAAGGGCCGTGTCCCAGTAGTCAAGCGCGGTGAGGAGCACTGGGTTCTCCGCCTCCTTAACCACCTCTATTATCGCGCCTCCCCCACCCCTGTCCTGCGCGCCTGCGAGGGCATCGACATCGTCTATGAATATTAGCTTCCTCTTCCCGAAGAGGCCGGCGCTCACGCCAGCGTGCCCCACCACCCTGCGCACGCTCTCCTTGTTGCGGAGGTCGGATGCGTTCATCTCCGTGATGTCCCATCCCATCGTTTCCGCAAGCGCGAACGCAGTGGCGCCCTTCCCGCACCCGGGCGGCCCCCACACGAGCAGCGGCTCGCCCTTCTTTCCCCTTTCCCAGTCGAGCGCCCAGCGCTTCAGCTCGTCAATTGCGGTGGGATTCCCGACGACCTCGCTTATTCGGCGGGGCCTGTGCTTCTCCGTCCAGAGCATCACGTTCCTTTGGCGCAGAATGTTATATAATTGAAGCGCCAAATCCCCTCCATGCTCGTCGGCGTGGTCGGAAAGCCCAATACTGGGAAAAGTACGTTCTTCGCAGCGGCAACGCTCATCGACGTCCCCATCGCGCCCTACCCATTCACCACCATCCAGCCGAACAAGGGAGTCACCTACGTCCGCGCGAAATGCCCGCATGTTGAGCTCAGCCTGCCGAAATGCGACCCGAACAACTCCAGATGCGAAGGCGGCGTCCGCCTCATCCCGATGAACCTCATCGACGTGGCTGGGCTCGTCCCGGATGCCCATCTTGGGAAAGGCATGGGCAACCAGTTCATGGACGACCTGCGCACTGCGGACTGCCTCATCCAGATTGTTGATGCGAGCGGGAAGACCGACGCCGACGGCAGGCAGACGGACTTCTACGACCCCGGGAACGAAATCAAATTCCTGGAGGACGAGATTGCGTGGTGGCTCGCCGGGATAATCAAGCGCTCCTGGGCGAAGGTGAAGGGCGGCAACCTCGAGTCAGTCGCCGGCCTGCTCTCGGGCCTGAAAATCACGCAGCAGCAGATTGCGCAGGCGGCCGCAGAGGCACTCGTTAGCGCTGAGGGGATAAACTGGAGCGACGAAGGCCTGCTGAACTTCTGCCACGCAATACAGCGGCTCTCCAAGCCCATCATCATCGCGGCGAACAAGATAGACTTCCCGGGCGCGGAGAAGCATCTCGCGAAGATGAAGGCCGACTTCCCGGGCAAGCTTATCATCCCCTGCAGTGCCGAGTCCGAGCTCACGCTCCGGAGGGCTGGGGAGAAGGGGCTCATCCGCTATATCCCCGGCGACCCGGACTTCCAGATTACCGGCGAGCCAAACGAGCGGCAGCGCGCAGCCCTCGAATTCATCCGGGAGCACATCCTGCAGAAATACGGCTCCACTGGCGTGCAGGAGCTCATCAACTCCGCGGTTTTCGACCTGCTCAAGCTCATCGCAGTCTACCCGGTGGAGGACGAGAACAAGTTCGCGAACCATTTCGGGAAAGTCCTCCCTGACGCATTTCTCGTGCCGAAGGGCGCGACCGCGCTCCAGATGGCGGAGAAGATACACACGGACCTCGCGAAGCACTTCCTCTACGCAGTTGATGCGAGGCGGAAGATGCGCATCGGGAAGGAGCACATGCTGAACGACGGCGACGTGGTGAAGATAGTCTCCTCGGCGAGGTAGCGGATGGCGAAGGACTGGCTCAAGGAAATCGAGAAGGCGGCGAAGAAGCTAGAGTTCTCCACCTTCCTCCTTGCAGTGGTCCTTCCGCTTGAGATGGACAGGAAGCTAGACGAGCAGGGCAGGGCTGCGGCGAAAACGCAAATAAAGCGCGAGCTGGGGATGGCGCTGGAGAAGAAGTGGAAGAAGCTTGGGAGGCGCGCCGATTTCAGCGAGCCCGAAGTCCTCTTCACCATCGACCTCTACCGCAACAAACTCGCCGTCAGCATCCTCCCTCTCTTCATCTACGGCCGCTACCTGAAATTCTCGCGCGAGATTCCGCAGAGCAAATGGCCATGCAAGAAATGCGGGGGAATGGGCTGCGGCCACTGCGGGGGCAAGGGCGCGATGTACAAGGAAACGGTCGAGGGGATTGCTGCCGCCCCGCTCCTGAAGGCAACGGGCGCAGCCTCGACGAAGATGCACGCAGTAGGCAGGGAGGACATAGATGCGAGGATGCTCGGGAGCGGAAGGCCCTTCATCCTGGAGCTCGCAAGCCCGAAGCGCAGGAGGCTGGACCTGAAGAAGATGGAAGCGGAAATCAACCGGAAGGGCAGCGAAAAAATCGAAGTGAGGGGCCTCCGCCTCGTGGAGAAAGCTGCGGTTCAGACAATAAAGGCTGTGCAGCCTGCGAAAACCTATCATCTCAGGGTGCAATGCAGCCGCGCGATAACGAAGGAAGGCATGCGGAAAATCCGCGCGCTCGCCGGAAGGCTGCTGAAGCAGAAAACCCCGGAGCGCGTCCTGCACAGGAGGGCGGATTTGGAGAGGAAGCGCAGAATACTGAAGCTGGCCGTGAAACAAATTGATAAAAAGGCGCTGGAGCTAACAATCACCTCCGAAGCCGGGATGTACGTGAAGGAGTTCGTGACCGGAGACAACGGAAGGACCGTGCCGAGCATCTCCGCGGCGCTCGGCTGCAAATGCACGCCTTCCGAACTTGACGTAACCGACGTTGATTTTGAGCTGGGATAAATGCAATTCGAGGCAATCCGCATCGGCATCTCGCTTGCCTGCCTTCTCCTCGCGACCTACTATGACCTGTTCAACAGGCGCAACGTGCCCGTGCAGCTGACTTACCTCATGCTCGCGGCGGGCTTCCTGCTCAATTTGGCAACGCTTGACTTCAACGGAATAATTTACCCCGCTGCAGCCGCGCTCGCAATACTCGCAGTAGGCTACCTCGCATACAGGACGGGCCAGATAGGCGGAGCGGACATACTAATCTTCGCCGCGCTCGCCCTTCTCCTCCCGGAAGCGCCCAAATCGCTCCTCTCTCTTTCATCCGCGAAGCTCCCCCTGAGCTACCCCTTCATAATCTCCATCTTCGTCCTCTCCGGCCTCTTCTCAATAATCGGCATCTCGCTCACATACCTCCCGCGCGTCTTCGCGGCAGTGCGGAAGGGGAAGGTGAAAGTGAGCGGCTCGAGCGCGTTCTCCTCCGCGGCGATACTTTTCTGCTATGCGCTCGTCCTCTACATGCTCAACACCGCCTTCGGTCTCCCTGCCCCTCAGATGGTTGCGGTTGCGGCGCTCGTCCTGCTCACTGCGCTCCTAATCCTGTTCAAGGACGGCATCTCCGAATCCATGATAGAGTGGATTCCGTTCTCGCGGATAGACAACGAGGACGTGATTGCGCTCGACAAGCTGGACCCGAAGCTCGTCGAGAAGTACTCGCTCCAGAAGGTGCTCACGCCCCCGGAGCTTGCCAAGCTGAAGAAGACGGGGCTGAAGAAATTCCCCATCTTCACAGGCATGCCTCCCTTCGTGCCCTACATCCTGCTCGCGCTAATCTTCCTTCTAATTTTCGGCGACCCCATTCTTCTTCTCCTCGCCTAGGCCAGCGCGAAGAGCAAAATGCCGAGGATTGCGCCGCCTATCGCCCCAGCAAGGTTTGAGGTTGCCTTGTTCCCAAACCCCCTCGTTTCCAGAATCCCTGCAAGGCTGTCGCACATGCTGCCCAGCAGCCCCACGAATGGCAGGAGGAGCGCGTGCCTTATCCTCACGCCCGGAAACAGGAGGTAGATTGATATGGCGATAATCTCCGCGCCGAGGAAGCCCGCAACCGTCCCCAGCCCGCTTATCGCGCCGCTCGTCCCCCGCTTCACCTTCCTGAAATTTCCGAGGAAGACGGGCTCGCCGCCAAGCGCGCCTATTTCCGATGAGAACTTGTCCGCGGCGATGCTCGCAACCGCGCCGAAATACGCGGCGGGGGAATTCAGGATGAGCGCAGTCACCGGGATTATGCCGTTCGCGGCAACGTTCTGCCAGCTCCTCCCGTATTCGTATATCCCCATGTCTTCCTTCTTCTCCCTGCCCATCACCGTTACGACCGTTCCGCAGATGAGGAAGACGAACATCAGCGCAAGGTATTCCGTCGCCAGCGCGCCGCCGAACCAGTAGATGAGCACGCCCACTAGGATTGAGGCGACAATTCCCCACACGTCAAGCAGCATCACCTGGAGCGACATTCTCATTCACCAATAGCCACGCTTGCATTTTTGCCTTCGCTCTCCCGTATTTCAAAGCGCCTTTTAATAAACTGCTCGATGAGCCATGCGTTCGCCTTCGCATGCCCGCTCAGCCCCGACGCAAGAATCTCCGAGCGGCCTTCCGCGAGCGCCATATAAACCAGTAGCTGGTCCGCAAGGTGTTCGTCAACTGCTGCCCCGCTCTCCATCTCCGCCTTCAGCTTCTCCGCAGCCTCCTTCCCCACCTGCTCGGCCTTTTTTCCAATCTCGCCCAGCGCTGATGCGCCGAGCACGGCCCCGCCCGAATACTGCGCCCAAAGCACGGCTGCCGAGCCCGGCGACGCGGCGGGCACAGCCTTCACCTCAATCTCAGCCTGCGGCAGAACTGCCCTCGCTGCATCCGCCTGCCTTTTCGCAATATGCTCAGGGAGGTTCGAAGCAACGGAAATGCCGCGCACCCGCAGAAGCTCCCCCCTTTCCACCAGCTTCAGCGGCTTCAGCTTCCCAGCCGGCTCCACTCTCGCCCTCACAATTCCGCCGCCCTTCGGGTACCAGCCGTTCCTAACGAGTTCTACGTCGCCTCTATAACCCATCTTCCTTATTTGCGGCAGCAGCACCTCCTTGAGATATTCGAACGGCGGGCTCCAATTCACGTGCGTCCCGCCAACCAATTCAAGCTCGGTCTCCTTTTCCGCAAAGGCAAGCGCTGGCATGAGCGCCTGCAGCACGAGCGTGATGGAGCCCGCGCTCCCGATGTCAAACCTGTGCTTTCCGCCAGCAATCTTCCCGGGCTCGAAAGAAACCTCCTGCGAGCCCTTCTCAACGCTGCTTACTTCCGCGCCTGCAATCTCCTGCAGCGCCTTCACTGCGGTGAGGTGCTGCAGCTTCAGCCCAGGCTCCCTCCTCCCTTTCCTTATATTGAAAATGCGCACCGGAATCTCAAAAGCAGCCGAGAGCGCGAGCGCATTCCTGAGAATCGCTCCGCCGCCCTCTCCGTGGGAGCCGTCAATCTCAATCATAGGACTTCACTTTCACTTGGGCTCGCCGTATTTCTTCCGCTCCTCAAGCCCGATGAGCCCATACTGCAATGCGACCGCCCCATTGCTCACTGCGTCAGTCCCCAGCTTGTCCGCTTCGCTCTTTATGGCATCGAGCGCTGCCCTAATCCTTCTCACTTCCTCTGCGCTGAACTGCATATCTTCCAGCCTGTCCGCATACAACGCGCGAAGCGCATTCCCGATGCCCTCCTGCCGCCCGCTATCCACAAACAGTTCTGCAATCTTCGGTATCAAAAGATTGGCTGCATATTTCTGCGCGCTCAGGGGCCTGCCTTCCTCATCCCGCACGTCCGTTTCTGCAACGGATCCGGATCTGCCTTTACTGTAGTGCTCCTTGACTTTCGCATCAATCTCCACGACAATTCGCTTCGCCTCTTCAGCTGAGATAGCTTCCGTCGAAGGCGTTCTGGCCTGCCCCTCCCTGACTTCCGCTAGGACCCCCAAAACTGTCCTTGCCTCATACAGCGCCCCGCTAAGCGCCGTGACCATCCCGCTTGTTGAGGTGTGCATCAACTCCGTCCTCGGAGTGTGCGAACTGTCCAGCGCCCCTGCCTCCGCATCAAGGGCGGCAAACGATTCCCGCAGCACATTGAAGTTTTCTGTGCCGAGCTCCACCACAATGTGTTTGCCTTCGTTGGGGCCGAGGCGCAGAATTTCCAGGCATTTTTCGCCCAATCCGCCAGGGAACTGCTCGCTGATTCTCTCCCGAAGAAGCTTGCCAGCATACCTCGATGCAGTGAGGAAGCCCCCCTCCCCATCCGGCATGTCCGTTCTCGTAACGGAGTTCACCATGCCCGCCGGGCAGTGCTCCCTTACCCTTGCGTCAATCTCGGCGATTATGGCCTTTGCCTCTTCCCGCGAAATGGGCTTCTGCACAATCGTCTTCTCCACGCAAGCACCCATTATTTTTAAGGAGTTCGCCTTAATCTTCTTATGCTCTACGGCAGACTATTGGCAATCCGCACACTTCTACTTCTGCCCATAGCACTCTGCCTCGCGCTCCTGATAGTCAATGAGGACCCGTTCATGCGCGCGATGGCAGTCGTCGGGCTCGTCGCGTTCGAGGTTGTGCGAGATGCGCTCAGCCTTTCCGAGGTCGCCTCCAGAACGGCAGAGCTGGCGCCGAAGCAGAAAGATAAGCAAAAGTAGGCCAGCGCGCTTTTAAGGGCGCGCTGGCAAGGCGACCAGTTTGCTGCCGTCGGGCAGCACCTAGAAGACGCGATTCAAACGATACTTGGGCCGATATGTTGTATATAAGGTTTTCGGCACGTCGTAGGCACGGCTTCTTCGCGCCAGGCAAATAAACATATTTATTCACCCCTGCCCAAACCAGTGCGGTGATGCGATGAACGTGGCAGCAGTGGCTCTTTTGATGGTGGCGTTCCTTCCGGCAGCGGCGTTGGCAGACTGCTGGAGCACATACGTCAGTTGCTCAAGTCAGTGCTGCGATGGAGCTGGCGGCAATTTTACTGAGGGGGCGGATTCGGTCCACTGCACCAGCTCCCAGGGGAACGTGTATCATTCATGCGATTCCACCTGCACGCGCCAGGAGATTGACTGCCTTGCGCCCGGCTCAGGCTGCTCCCAGCAATACAGCTCCTGCACGAACGGCTGCGGCGGCCCGGGCGGCAGCTCCTGCAACCAGGGGTGCTCGGACAGCGCCTTTAGCTGCACGGATGCTGCGAGCTCGAACAGCCATCCAGGCACCAGCCCAAGCAGTAGCTGCTGCGGCGCCTTCATACTACTGGGGCTCGCCGGCTCAGGCGCGCTTCTTTTCGCGCGCAGGCGATGATTATGGAGGACGAGCTGCCTGGAGAGAAACCGCCATCCGCGAAGGAGATAGTCGCCAGGGGGAAAGTCGAGCTGCGCGTGAGAAGGGCCGGCGTCATCCAGCGGCAGGAGTTCGTGGTGAAGAAGGGGATGAGCCCCGCGGGCGAATACCCCTACCTTTTTCTGGACAAGTTCATCGACCTCAGCGAGCTCATCCGCGTTTCTGAGGAGTGCGGGCTGCCGGCCACCGCAAAGAACGGCAGCGTGTTCCCCAGGGGAAAAACCTCCTCGGATTTCGCCCATCTTTTGAAGCACTAATAAACCTTAGGCGGCAAAACTTCTCCGTGGACCTTTCTTCGAAGATAAAGCGCATTAAGATACTCGAGCAGTCCGAAACTGCGCAGGCACTCAAGGAGATAATTTCTTTTCTCAACGACCACGAGCCCGCAGTGCGCGCGCAGGCAGTGATTTCGCTTGCCTTCTTCAGGACGGAGCAGGCGGCGAGGGCGCTCGTCCTCGCGCTGAAGGACGATGATGCGCCCGTGCGCTGCCTTGCCTGCGCCTCGCTTGCGAAACTGGGGATGAAGTCCGCGCTTCCCCCGCTTTACGGGGCGATGGAAGAGGACAAGGACAGGAAGGTGAGGGAATACGCGAAGAAGGCCGCGGCCGAAGTTGCGGAGGCGCAGCCTACTGCGGAGTTCCAGGTTTTCGACCAGGAAGTTGAGGAGAAGGAGGAGGCGGAAATAACCGAGCTGGAGGAAGGGGAGAAGAAGCCCGTGTTCGCCGACTTCGAAATCGACCCCGCGGCCCAGCGCATCCTCGAAATCCGCGGAATCCAGAAGCTCTACAAGCACCAGGCAGAGGCCATAAAGCTCGTGCAGGGCGGGAAGAACGTAATCATCACCGCGCCCACCGCATCCGGAAAGACCGAAATATTCCTCATCCCGCTCGTCGAGGCCGCCCGCGAGGGAAGGCGCTCGCTCGTAATCTACCCGACGAAAGCGCTCTCCCGCGACCAATTGGACCGCTTCCGTGAATTCTCCATTCTCGGTGTTAGGAGCGAAGTCTACGATGGCGACACCCCCCAGCACCTGCGCGAGCGAATCCGCTCCGATTTCCCGCAGATTCTCATCTCCAACTTCGACATGCTCCACTTCATGCTCATGAATTCGAGGCTCTTCAGCGGCTTCTTCCGCACGCTCAAATTCGTCGTTATCGACGAGATTCACACGGATTCCGGCTCCATGGGCTCGCACGTCGCGAACATCCTCCGCAGGCTGCGCCGGGTCGTTGCGAAGAGCGGCAACAGCGGCGGCGCCCAGTTCATCTGCTCCTCCGCGACGATAGGGAACGCAAAGGAGTTCGCCGAATCCCTCTGCGGGGAAAAATTCGAGCTTGTGGAGGCGACCTCCGCACCAAGGGCGAAGGTGAAGCACATAATTGCGAACCCGCCGCTTCTGCGGAGCGACAAGCGCGCAAGCTACACCTCGCTGGCCGTGAAGCTGGCGAAGAAGCTCCTCGCAGGGAAAGGGAACGTCCTCGTGTTCGGCAACTCCCACTCCGTCGTAGAAAGGCTTGGGCTCATGGCAAGGCAGGCAGGCCTCCCGCAGTTCAAAGTGTATCGTTCCGGCCTCTCCCAGAAGATGCGGAAGGAGCTGGAGCACGAGTTCAAGGGCGGGAAGGTGCGCGCGCTTGCAACCACCTCCGCGCTCGAGCTCGGGATGGACATCGGCTCAGTGGACTCAGTAATCCTCGCGGGCTACCCCGGGACGATTTCGCGCGTCCGCCAGCGGATTGGGCGCTGCGGGCGCAAGGGGCAGGAATGCACCGCCGTGTTCATCGCCCGCGACAACCCGCTCGACCAGTTCTACGTCGAGAACCCGGACAAATACCTGCACGGGAAACCCGAATCCTGCTACGCGAACCCGGACAACGAGTTCGTCCTCAAATGGCACCTCCTCGCGATGATGCGCGACTACCCCGCCGATGAGGAGGAGGTGAAAGATTTCTCGCCTTCAGCGCCTGCGTTATTTGATGAACTGAAGGCAGAAGAACTGTGCAAGCCATACGCCGGCGGCTGGATTCCCACCAAGGAGGGGCTGAAAAAGCTGCAGTCGCTCTCCATACGCGGAACAGGCGAGACAATCCGCATCTTCGATGTGGGGAGCAAGGAGTTCATAGGTGAGCGCGAGAGGCCAATCGCGCTCGGCGAATTATTCCCCGGCGCGGTTTATCTCCACGGAGGGGAGAAATACAACTCAAAGAAGCTCGACCTGGAGGGCGGCGTCGCATTCGTCGAGAAAATCCCCTATCCGCTGAACGAATACACGGTCGCGCTGAGGGAGAAGACTGCCGAAATCATCAAGGAGCTGTCGCACAGGAAATGCCTTGGCGCCAGCCTCCGCTTCGGCCGCGTCCACATACACGAAGTGATTACCGGCTACGTGCGGAAGAGCCAGTTCACGGATGAGACAATCGGCCGATACGAGCTTGACGAGCCGCTCGAATACGACTTTGACACGCTTGCCATCTGGATAGACGTGCCGTCCGATATCGTGGCAACAACGGCAAATTTCGGTGAAGGCCTCCACGCCATGGAGCACTGCTCCATCTCGATGCTTCCCGCGCTCACCGGAGCGGACTCGAACGAGGTCGGCGGCATTTCCTACCCGAGCGGCAGGATGTTCATCTACGACGGCATCCCGCTCGGCAGCGGAGTCACGCAGATTGCGTTCCAGCGCTTCGAGGAGATGGCTTCCATGGCCGAGGAGCGGCTCAGGAAATGCAAATGCCCGAAGGGCTGCCCCTCCTGCATCCTCGACCCGCAGTGCGGGAACAACAACCGCCACCTTGACAAGGGGGCAGGGAAGGAGATACTGAAGAAGTTGCTGGAGCAGAGCAGCAGAGCCTAAAGCCTAGCCATCCTTCTTCCGCGCCTGCAGTTCGAGCACAGCCCGCTCGTAATGTCGTAATGCTCACTGCAAACCAGCGAGCCGCAGAGGGAGCAGGTGTAGAGCTTTCCTGGGCGGCCGCAAACCATGCAAAGGCCTGGCCTTTCGCTTGCCATGCCCCCGCTTTCGCGCCAGTTTAATATTAATCCTCGCCCAAAGCAAGAGCATGCGGCTCGCCAGAATAATCTCGCTTCTCGAAGAGGAATATGGCCTTCCCAGGTGGGCGCACGAAAAGCACAGGCCGCTGGACACGCTCGTAGGCACCATCCTCTCCCAGAACACGAGCGACAGGAACTCCATCCCCGCATTCGCAAACCTGAAGAGGAAGTTCGGCTCCTGGGAAAAGGTAGCCAAAGCCGATGAGCGGAGCATCGCATCCGCAATCCGCTCCGGCGGCCTTGCGAACATAAAGGCGAGGAGGATAAAGGGCGTGCTCTCGCAAATCCGGCAGCGGACAGGCAGCCTCTCCCTGAATTTCCTCGCAAAAATGCCCAAGGCGGAGGCGCGGAAGTGGCTCATGGGGCTGGGCGGCGTCGGGCCGAAAACCGCCGCAGTAACGCTCATTTTCGGCTTCGGGATGCCTGTTCTACCCGTTGACAGACATGTTCTGCGAGTTGCTACACGCTTAGGGCTCCTTCAGAAAGGCACGAGCAGCACAAAAGCTCACGAAATCCTCGACCAAATCGTACCAGATAACAAGAAGATAAGCTTCCATATAAATCTGATACAACACGGCCGAAAAGTCTGTGTTGCACGAAGGCCGAAGTGCAGCCAGTGCGTTCTTCGACAGATGTGCAAGTATTACGAAACCGAAGTCCAAAGGTAACCTTGTCTGGAGTCCATCCTCTTTCCATGCTTCTTGGCGCTAGAGACCATTGCATCAAGAGCTGCCATGTTCCGTGTGACCTTGTCTTCCTCAGGGATGAG